>NZ_CP147020.1:705000-1043571 GCF_037126435.1 Bernardetia sp. ABR2-2B
TCTATTGGGAAAAACCAAGTCAGTATTGCTATATAATAAAAAAATATAATGAGAAAAATAGAGTTACTTATTTAGAAAAAGGTTGTGGAGAAAGCTCGGACAATGGAAGTATTTACGTTTCTTATCCTAAAGAAAACACTATTTCAGAGAAACATGCTATGTCTGGATATGCAGAATTTATAAAAATTAAAAATTCTTATAATCAAAAAAGAAAGTTAATGAGAAAAGAAATTTATGATTCTCTTTATGACCAAAACTTCAACCCTTCCAATAAAAAATATGAAATATATCATTACGTAACTGTCTATAAATATGATGAGAATAATAATTTGATTGAGGAGAATACATTTGATTTACCAAAACTTACCACAGCACAAACTATAAGTTACACTTACAATAGATATAATCAGATAACAGAAAAACAAATTGATACAAAAAGAAACGATGAGAGTTTTGATATTTCAATTATAAAATATAGTTATTATGGGTATTTGCATAGAGGAGAAATAAAACCCAAACTTTTCATAGTGAACACAACTACAATTTCAGATTATTCAACTGAATCTTATATTGAAGAGTATATTTATCCACGAAAAAATATAATAGAGGTAGAGCAAACTCAAATAAATACCTATATCAACAAAACTGTCAAAGAAACCTATCAATTAATTTATAAGGACAATCGGCTTATTCGTAAGAAATACTTTTCTACTTCTCAAAAAAAGAAAGATAGAAAAATAACTAGTTGGATAGATTATCAATATATTTTCTATTGATAGGATATTTATAATGAAACTACTTTATTGCTTTTCTTAGTGCTAAGGCATAGCCATAATGTACTCCTTCGTGTGTATTATTAAAGTTTATGGTGTCTTCAATATTTTTTAACGTGTAATTATAGGTTGTTGGATATTCTGTGTAAGAATCAAACATAGATTTATTTTCTGAGTAGTCTTTCTCAAATTTATCAATCAAATCAAAAGCTAATTTTTTAAGCTCATCTACTTCTGCTTGACTTGCATCAGCTTCTGGCTTTGTTCCTTTTCTGTATTTGTTTACTAGTTCATCACTAATATACATTTTATTTCCAGAGAGTTTGTAAAATAATAGTTGCTGCGTAACAACAAGATGCCCAAAATTCCAAATTAGATTATTAGAAAATCCTTTTGGAATATGATTGATTTGCTCTAATGAAAATTCATTCAATAGATTTAAAAAGTTTGTACGAGTAGTTTTTAGGAGTTGCATATTTCAATTACGAATTAAAAATTACGAATTACGATTAGAAAGTCTTACATTAAAACAATAGAATATATAGTTAATCCACATAGTGACCAAAATAAAATAGACGAAAGTATAAAAAAAGAGATTTTCTGTATCAAAGTATAACTGTTAAATTTCTCTATTACAGATTTATGTCTATCATTTTTTATGTATAGATTCATGAAATAGTAGCTAGAAATACCTAAGGAAATACACAATAGAATAAAATAAACATAGAAATTACTATAAATTTGTTCTTTATAATTTATTTCAACAGAGAGAAAGAAAAGTAAAAAATTAATAATGATAAAATGAATTAAGAAAAAGATTAGACTCATAGGTTTTTCACTAGAAGTAATGATTTGCTCAAAACTTGGAGTTGCCATCTCAAAGGCTGCTTTATGATTCTTTCCATAGACTTTCTTTACAACTTCAATACTCAAAATACTTAATAAAAATTTACTTATTATGTAAATCCAAGCATTTGTTACTATGTATATTGAATAAAATATTATATCTAAAAATAAAATCATAAAATGTAATTCGTAATTGAACCAATTACTTCCCCTTCAAAATAGTATGCCCTAATTTATCTCTCTTTGTAGTGAGATATTTTTCATTGTGAGGATTTGCTTTTATTTCGATGGCTACATTATCTACGATTTCCAAACCATAACCGATAAGACCGACACGTTTTTTAGGATTATTTGAGATAAGTTTAATTTTACTTACTCCCAAATCTCTCAAAATTTGTGCTCCTACTCCATAATCTCTAGCATCCATTTTGAAACCTAGTTTTTCGTTTGCTTCTACGGTATCGTAGCCTTGTTCTTGCAATTTATAGGCTTTGAGTTTATTGATAAGTCCTATTCCTCTTCCTTCTTGGTTCATATATAAAACAACTCCTTTTCCTTCCTGCTCTACAAATTTCATTGCTTGTTGGAGCTGGTCGCCACAATCACAGCGCAACGAACCCAAAATATCGCCAGTTACACATGAAGAGTGAACACGAACCAAAACAGGCTCATTTTTTTCCCATTCTCCTTTTACAAGTGCCAAGTGTGTATCGCCTGTGTCTTTTTGTGTATAGGCGTGAAGCTGAAAATCTCCCCATTTTGTAGGCATTTTTACATCTACTTCTTTATCTATAAGTGATTCATTAGCAAGACGATACTGAATCAAATCTTTGATAGTGATAAGCTTCATATCGAATTTATCAGCTACTTCTCTAAGTTTAGGTAATCTTGCCATTGAGCCATCATCATCCATGACTTCTATTAAAACTCCAATTGGCTTAAAACCTGCTAGTTTTGATAAATCTACGGCTGCTTCTGTATGTCCTGCACGACGCAAAACACCACCTTCTCTAGCTTTAAGAGGATTAATATGACCTGGTCTGCCAAAATCTTCTGGCTTCATGGTTGGGTCTGTGATAGCTTTTATAGTTGCTGCTCTATCGTGCGTCGAAACACCTGTCGTACAGCCGTGTCCTAATAAATCAACAGTAACTGTAAAAGCTGTTTGCTTTGGGTCAGTATTTTTTCCTACCATCAAATTTATTCCTAGCTCATCACAACGCTCTTGTGTAAGTGCCATACAAAGAACTCCACGAGCTTCTTTCAAGACAAAATTAACCATTTCAGGTGTGATACATTCGGCAGCACAAATAAAATCTCCTTCGTTTTCTCTATCTTCATCATCTACTACGATTACAAACTTACCAGCCTTTAGATCGGCTATTGCTTCTTCGATAGTATCTAGTTTTATATCTGAATTATTAGTTTTCATAGCAAGGTTTTAGTGAGAAAGTTTAGTGTTGGCTTTATAAAAATTACTTAAATCTTGATTTTTTTTCTTTTTTAAAAGAGCGAATAATTTTTTTCTGGCTTAATATGATACTCCAAATCCCTCCAAACTTTGTATTTTTTGTATCAAAACTTGGATAGTTATAGAGTATTTTTTCTTTTCCGTGAAGGATTTGTAAATTTTCTTGGTAAAGACTAGGGTCAGTAATGTTTTGGTAAGCTTCAAAAATCTGTTTTTCTTTTTCATATTCTGTTTCTGAAACGTCTTTTCTGAAAGCTATTTTTTCTATTAATTCTATTTCTGTGCTATCTAAGCCTACTAATTCAAAAAATTCTTCTTGCTTAGTGGGATTATTTTCTAAAAATAAAATGGCTTCATTTTCTTTAGCTTCTATTTTTTCGTGGATTTTTTGAGCTTTTGGAGTTGCACTTTCTAATATCTGTCCTTCTGTAACTTTTGTAATGGTTACATTATCTTTCATTTCATAAAATTCCTTTGCCGAAACAGCTCGTTTGTCCGTAAAAGCATCACAGCTTTGAAGTAGAATAAGAAGAAAAAGGAGAGGAAGGAATTTCATAAATCAATTACGAATTAAAAATTACGAATTACGATAATAAAATACTTATGGTTGTTAGTATCATTAAAAACACCAAAAAACGACATTTTTTTTTAGAAATTAACTGATAATCAATGACTATTCACTAATAACTAGCTATCTGTTTAGTTCTACAAACTTCTCTACATCATTTGATTTTCCTAAAACAATCAAAACATCGGATTGTTCGATAGCAATGTCTTCTGTTGGTCTATTAATCAAATGTTCGGCAAAAAGTTTACGTCCATCGTGATATTCTTCATAGACTCTTTTTATGGTAATCAAATCAAGTGCATAGTTATCTGCAAAACGAACTTGCCCTACTTTTTTGTTTACAATCCTACGAGGGGCTTGAATTTCTACAATTGAATAATTATCAGGCAAAGGCAAGAATGCCTTCATATTTGGATTCAATAGTTTTTCGGCAACCAATTTTCCAACTTCATCCTCTGGAGAAAGAATTTCTTTTACACCTAGTTTTTCCAAAATCAAACGTTGCTGGTCTGCCATTGCACGAGCAATAATTCGCTTTACATTTAGTTCTAAAAGCTGTACGGTTGTGAGTAGAAGACCTTCAATATTTTCTCCAATAGCCACCAAAACAGCGTCCATATCGGCTACGTTTTGAGAACTAAGAGCTTTTATGTCTGTTGCATCAAGAGCCACAGCATACGCTACATCATCTTTTATAGATTCTACTCGTTCGATATCTCTATCAATGGCAAGAACTTCTGCACCTCTTGCTGCCAAATTTCGTGCTACTGCATAGCCAAAATGTCCGAGTCCGATAACTGCAAATTTATCTGCCATTTATATTTTTTGATTTTAACAAATTGAGTAAGAAATAATTACGAATTAGAAATACTGAATATCAACAAATTAAAAATATGAAAATGGTAATTTATTTAATTTCAATTCTTAATCTAAGACTTTGTTTTTAGAGTAGTGTTGGTATCTTTTGATAGAATAGGTAATTTCTTTTTAAGATGATTAATTACTACTTCAAGTGCAATATCGCAATTATGATTATTAGGAACAATAATATCTGTATTTTCCTTGTAGGGGCGAACATAACGCTCATAAGCTGGAGAAACGTGCATTACATATCTATAAAGAACGTCCTCCAAATCATAACCACGTTCTTTATTATCTCTCATAATTCGTCTTTTTATCTTGACAGGATCAGTTGCTTCTACAAACAATTTCAAATCCAATAAGTCAGAAATTGTTTTGTGATAGAACACAAAAAGACCTTCAACAATGATAATAGGTTTAGGTTCGAAGATTAATTGCTTCGGTACTACATTCGGATTATTGAATGTATATTCTTCTTTATATATAGTTTTGCCTTCGCAAAGAGCCTGTATATCTTCGCTAAACTGTTTGTGGTCAATAGATTGTGGCGTATCAAAATTAGATACTCCATTATCATCTATTGGTTGTTCTTCTCTAGGGCGATAATAATTATCCTGTGAAATTAAGCATACATCATTTGGATTGATGCTTTTCATTAGGCGACTCAAAAAGTAGGTTTTCCCAGAACCACTTCCTCCTGTAATGCCAACTAAGTAGGGTTTCTTCATAGAATGCAAAGGTACGGATTTTTAAGATATTTGAGAAAGGATAAAAATAGTTTTTTTGAAATTAGGAGTAGAGAAACAGTGATGATGGAAATTAAAGCATCTGTGTGTATTATTTCTTGACTTCTAAAATCTTGTTTTTGAGTTTATTTCTTTGCATAATCTTCCAATAGAGCCTGTAAATAACTTTTGGCAAAAGGTAATTCTTTTAGAATGCTGTCTTTTTGTATTTCATCTGAATTTGTCTTGACTTGTGATTTATTTGTAGTTTCTGTATAACGTAAAGAGCCATTTGGAGTAATCCAAGTCATTCCCTCATCATAACAATAGAAGGCAAACTGCTTTGAAGATGGATTCAGTAAATCTTTACCCCACTTAAAAGCAGAATTATTTATTTCTAGTTGTTCTAAAAGGGTAGTTGCAATATCTGTATGAGAGCCTATTTGAGATATTTTATTATTATTTTGCTTCAAAAAATCTCTTGAAATAGTATTTCCATAAAAAAGTAAAGGAATTCTATATTTTTCAATCTGACGAGTATCTTTATATATTTTCGGCAAACGGTGTCCGTGGTCAGCTACAAAAATAAATAGAGTTTGGTCATACCAATCCTGTTTTTTTGCTTGTTGCATAAATTTGTTTATACTCCAATCTGTATAATAAGCAGCTTTTCGAAACAGATTAGCTTCTTTTTTATTTTTGTCTGTTTCTATTTTAGCAATTTTGTCATAAGGTGTTTTGATAGGAGTTTCGAAAGGCTCATGAGAACTTAACGTAAGCACAGTCGTAAAAAAAGGCTGTTTTTGTTTGTTTAAATCTTGAACCACTTTTTCAAAAACAATATGGTCGTGTGCGCCCCATTTAGAATTTTTGTCTTTTTCTTCAAATTGACTTTGGTCTATTATCTCATCAAAACCAGCATAACGCCAATAGGCTTTGAAATTCATATATTCAGACTCTCCTCCATAATAAACAGAAGTAGCATAACCTTTTTCTTTAAAAGCAGAAGATAGAGAAGGCAGTTTTTCAAACTTTTGAGGTTCTTTTATGATAGAAGAATGTTTTTGGGCAGGATAACCACTCAAAACCCCAATAACTCCTTTATCTGTTCGGTCGGCCGTAGAATAAATATTAGTAAATAATAACCCTTCTCTTGTCATTTTAGAAAAATGAGGTGTAATACCTTTTTCTCCTCCTAATGTTGTTATCAAGTCGGAAGTGTAACCTTCTAAGATCACTAAAACTACATTTGGACGAGTATAACGAAGTATTTTTTCTTGTTCTTTTGGGTTTGCTGTATAGATTTCCTGTATATTTTTTTGAACAGTTTTTTTATCAAAAAATGTAATTCCTGATTGTTTACTGGCTTTGTTTGTTTTGAGAATACTAAATAATAAATTCCAAGAAGTATTTGTCGCTAAATGATTAAGAGGAGTGTAAGTAGAATAGTAAGCTGCACTTTGGTTAATGGGCGCAAGTCCTAAACCTCCACGAATAGCCAAAAATGTAAGTGCTGCCACCAAAAGACTAACTAAACCATACGTTACTGGATAAATTATATTCTTTTTTTGAGTAAAATGATATTTCTCAAATTCTTTTGGATTATCCACTCCTACTTTTGAAATAAATTTGTAAAAAAATACTCCGAAACCAATTAGACTAATTTCTAAAATAAGAGCTAAAACTAATTGCGTTGTCGTTACTGAAGCCATCATTTGAGTAGGATAAAGCAAAAAAGAGAGTGCATAGGCATTCAATTTATATCCCCATTCATGATAAAGTAATGTATCAGAAACACTAATTATTCCTATTAAAATAATTAATACATAATTGAATCTATGAATAAATTTAACAGAAAAAATATACCCAATCAAAAAAAGTGTTGGAAGCGTAATTAAATAACCTGCCGTAGAAAAATCCAAATGAATAGCTTCCCAAAATGCTTGTAATTGTTCTGAAAGGGGATATTCATTAAAAATAGAGTGGTTATAAATAAAAAACACAAGCCGATGAAGAGCAAAATAAAGTAGCCAAAATATCCAAAGACGTAACCAAAATAAAAGACGATAATTCTTTAACATAAACAGTTGATATAATAACAAAGATGTAGAAGTAAATTTTATACAAAAATACGAAACTATAAACGTATTATTACAAAATCATTACGATAAGAATCGTTAATTAACATTGGAGGTTACTCAATCATAGTTGTAGATTTGCATTCAAAGAAAACTTTTTACTTATAAAGTCGTATATAAAGGTACAGATTTTGCTGAATAAGGCATTTTACTTATATTTTTTTAGCAAATTCTCATTTTTTTATCTTAAAACAATTTTTATATTTTCCTTATGAATTACTCTTTTTTTTATAAAAAAGTTAATAACTATGCTTTTTTATTTGTTATTTCTCTACTTTTTTTTTCTTCTTGTAAACGGGATAAATTTGGTCATTCTACTGAAGAAATAGATATTACTTACTTAGTTCCAGAAACAGAAATGGATACAGAAGAAGCCGAAATTTGGGTAAAACAACTGGTTGATGCCAAACAAAGTAAACTTTATTTTCCAGATTCTTTTGCTAGAACATTTCTTAAAGAACAGCTTTACTTATTCTATCAAAAAAACAATTTTCAACCCGCTTGGTATTCTGCCACAACTGTTTTGCCTCATACACAATCCTTAATGGGTTATCTCAAAAATGCAGACTCAGAAGGATTAAACGAAGATGCTTATTCACTTACTGATATAGATAGGATACAAAATTCCCTTTTAGGAACTGATGGAGAGTATGATTTACCAAAATTAATGAAGCTAGATGTTTTTACTACAGCAATGGCTCTTACCTACCTTAATCATACTCATGCAGGAAGAGTTAAACCTAATGAGGTAGATGGAGAAATAAATACTTGGGTAGAAAAGTATGAACCTGCTGATTTGGTAGGTGACCTTTATAGTGCTGTTCAGAATAATACTATTGATGATATTATCAAAAACGCAGAACCTCAGTATGAACTCTACGAAAAATTAAAAGCTGCTAGAGAACAATATAAAAAAATAGTGAAAGAAGGAGGCTGGGAAAAAATTAATCTTGAAGATTACAAAAAACTAAAGATAGACAGTACAGAAGAGTTTAATCGTCATGTGCTTGTTCCTACAATTAGAAATATTTTGAGTAAAACAGGGGATTTAAAGCTCTCTGAAAACGAAGTAGCTGACACTTCTCAAGTCTATGATAAACAGCTTCTTGAAGCTGTTAAAAACTTCCAAGAACGTCATACTTTGGAAAGAGATGGGGTTGTAGGAATGAATTTACTTAGAGAAATGGCTACATCAGCAGAAGAACGATTAGTACAAATTGAGCTTAATATGGAGCGTTTGAGATGGTTAAGTGATTCTTTAGGAGATAATTATATCATTGTAAATGTTCCTTCTTATTGGATGCGTCTTTATGATTCTGGGAAACGTAGTTTTGAAACCAAAGTAATGGTAGGACAATCTTTTCATGAGACACCTCTATTTATGGATACTATGAAATATATTGTTTTAAGTCCAAAATGGCATGTTCCTGTAAGTATTGCCACCAATGAAATGCTACCAAAACTTCGTCGTGGTGGAAGTTATTTTGCTAGAAATAATTTTAGTATTTATCAACGTACAAGTAGTGGAGTAAAAGAAATTAGTCCGAGTTCTGTCAATTGGAGTTCTGTTAGAAATATGAGTAATTATTCTATCGTACAGAACTCAGGAGCAGGAAATGCTTTAGGAAGAGTAAAGTTTATTTTTCCAAATGCCAATAATGTATATATGCACGATACCCCTTCTACTCGTTTTGGAGAAGCAAACAGAGCATTGAGCCATGGCTGTATTCGTCTTTTTGAACCAGAAAAACTAGCTAATTATATTCTTAAAGAAAAGCCAGAAAAATGGGATTCTGATAAAATCCATGAAGCTATGTATAGTGGAAATACTCAAAATGTATATTTAGACAGACAATGGGTAGTTCATATTGTCTATTGGACTACGTGGGTAGATGATGCTGGAAAGGTTCATTTTTCAAAAGACGTTTATGGATATGACAAAGTACAAGAAGAAATACTAGCCAAGCGTGATGCAAAACTTAAAGAATGGATGATAAAACGTACTAAAGAGTTTGATAATCTTAAAAGAAAAGAACTTGCTTTGAAGTAAAATATGCGTACAAGTTTTTTATAAAGTTAAGTCAGAAGGGTATTACAAAATCAATGTAATACCTTTCTTTTTTAGTTTGAATTACTCATTTTGATTTTAGCTTCTTTTCGCAGTTCATTTTCAGAAGGAATATTTGCCATACCAATCATAAATACGATTTCTTTATTTACTTCTAAACGGGTAACATTTGCCAAAACAGAAAGTTCTTTTTTGCTTCTAGTAATGGCTTTATAGACGTGATACATTACTTTTTCGCTATCTCTTTTGGCATGTTTATTAAGTCCACGCAAGTCAGGAACAAATTTACTAATTGGATTTCCTAACAGCTCTTCTTTATTAAACTCTAGTAGCTGTGTAAAGGAATAATTAATCCTTAAAAGCCGTCCAGAAGGATCAACAAAAACAAAGGCTTGATTATTATTTTCAAAAATATGGTCTTTCTCTTCTACCTGTGCCTTCACTTCTACTAGTTGTCTTTCTAACTCTTCACGAGTTGCCATCAGCTCTTCTGTGTTTTGGCGAAGTTCTTCTTCTTGTGCGCTCATTTGCTGTGCTGAATAATTACTTTTCTCTAATAGATTTTTCATTTTTTCAGCATTTGCTACACTTGAAATAGAAGCAGCCAATATTTCGGCAGTACGCTCAACTAAACCAATTTCTACTTCCGTTAATATATTAAAAGCAGCAATTTCTAATACGCCTAATACTTTATCTTGTGCTTCTAAAGGAACAACTAAAACGCTATTTGGCTTTGCCTCTCCCAAACCTGCACTAATTTGAGTGTAATCATTTGGAATATCTGTCATAAATACTCGTTCGGCATCTTGAAAAACTTCTCCTAAAATTCCTTCATCACTTCTGACTTCTTTTTCTACAAACTTTTTACGTCCATAAGCATAAGCAGAACGCAAAATTAATGTTTTATCTTGATGAGAAGGAAGAAATATTGCGCCTTGTTGTGCATCTACATACTTTACTAAATTAGATAAAAGTTCATCACAAAGCACTTGCATATCTTCGGTATGCTTACGAATTACGTGTCCCATCTCTACCACACCTTGATTTTGCCAGTTTCTTTCACTTTCTGTTTTAGCTACTTCTTCCAAACTAAGTTTCATTTTATGTAGTGCTTCACCTAATTCAGAATCTACTGGAAAAGTGTCTATATTCTTTTCAAAATTTCGCTTTCCCACTTCTTGAGCAAAATCTTTTACTTCTTCTAACCCTTTTGTTAGCTTTCGTATATCGCTTAGAGTTTGTCCAAATTCAGTAGATAATGTAATGACAGAACTTGGTATCTGTCCTATTGAAAGTGCGTGAATATATTTATAAGTTAGCTTTAAGCCTTCCAAAACTTTTGCTAAAGCTCTTCTACCCAAAAAATAAGTTATAATAATGATGAAAAGGAAAGGAATAATAGCAAGATAATTATTATCACTAATTTTACTATTTAAAGCTTCTCTAGCTTCAAATTCTTTGTTTTTTTCATCTATAATTAATAATTCTATTTTTTTATTCAGATTATTGACCAAACCTATCATATCTATTCGAAGATAATTTTTGAGTGGTTCTCCTCTTTCTGAAAATTTTGCTAAATGCTCATATTTTTTTTTGAGTTGATTCATTAATGGCTTTATTTCCAATACAGCTTCTACTTCTCCTTTTGATAATGTTTGAATAGACTTAAAATTAGCTAATGCTTTATCGTCAAAAATATCTATTGCTGTATCATAATATTTTACTTTATTATTTGGAACAGTATCGTTTTGTGCATAAAGCTGCAAAAGCAGGAAAGAATAATTTATAGAATTTCTCAACTCACTAGCATGATATTTCATACTTCGCATTTGATATAAATCTTCATGCTCTTTAAAAAGAGAATTCCCACTCCAAATAACAATCGCAAGAGTACACGCTAACATAACCATGATGAGTATGTACGAAAATTGAATAGTTCCTGAAAGTGATGAGAGTGAAAAGCGTTTTTGTATCATTTATAATAAATCACAAAAATTGAGACATACATTTGCTACCAAAAAAAAAAGCAAATGTCAAAAAAATATTCAAATACAGTACAATATACAATTAGTTTTTCAAAGTGCCTAAAATAATTTATCTATCTTGCTATCTAAAACAAGCTATTCTTGACTTCTTCAAAAAAAGCTCAAATAAATTTCGCAACCTAATTTTATTCTGAACGTATGCCAAAATTACCACAAACCAATGATTTGAAAGATTTTCAAAGCTATATAAAAGAACTTTGTATAGAAAGAGGCTGGGACAAAAACTCTCCTTCTGAGCTTTTTTTACTCTTTAGTGAAGAAGTTGGAGAAGTAGCAAAAGCCATTCGTAATCATACAAATCTACATACTCAAAAAAGTCAAAACTCAGAAGAGAAATATCAAAAAACGAAAGTAGAACTAGCCTCCGAACTTGCAGATGTTCTTAATTATTTATTAGATATTTCGAATCACTTTGAGATTGATTTAGCACAATCTTTTAAAGACAAAAATACAGAAAACGAAAACCGAGAATGGAACTCTTAATTTTTTTAAAACTGAATGCCAATTCCAGAAGTAACTTCATAGTTCCATTTTTCGATAGGAATAACAGGAGCATCATCATAATAAGGTACAAAACGGAGGTTAAATGAAATATGCTTTGAAATTTTTGCTCTAAAATTTGCGTCGCCACTAATGCGAGGATGAAAAAATCTATCAAAAAGAGCTTGATAATAAGTAATAAATATTAGCTCTGTGTTCTCATTGAATTTTGCATGGAAATTTATATAATTAGTAGATTTAATGAAGCGTGTAAGTACATACCTTTCTTTCAACTTCCATTCTTCCCATTCGTACATTGCTCCTGTTCCGACAGCAATATCCAAGTTTTCAGAGGTTTTTAAGGATAAGCGTGGCGTTGCTCCTACAAGTCCACGATTTATAAGCCCTCTTGTCTCATTGTACTGATATTGTGTAAAAAGTTCAACAGAAAATTTCTTTTTTCTCCAAAAGTTAGTTCTATGGTGGAAATAACCTTCACTAATTACATTTTGCCCTTCTGATTTAATGAGATTGATATGACCTATCCAAATATGAGCATGTTTGGGAGTCATTAGAAGTAAATAATCATCATTATCAATTTGTAGAACAGTATTTTGTTGGCGTGTCAAATCAAAACCAAAAATAAAATTCCCTCTCAAAACTGTCGAATCATTTGTTTCTACTTGTTGTCTTTCCTTTTCTATATTCAGTATTTGAGCAAACAAACTTATTTTGAACAAAAAAAAGAATAAACTAGTAAGAAATATTTTTATAATAAAATTCATTTATTAATTATTTTTAATACAAAAATCTATTTTGACTAAAAAGCAAATAAAAAAGGCTTTTATTTCCAAACTCAACAAGTAAGTTAGAAAATAAAAACCTTTTCTTTATAAATTTTTGGCTATTTTTTAGAATTAAGAGATAATTCTAAAAAATTTCTACATCTCTTCGTCCTGCATTTGCATTTTCTGACGGTAAGCAGCACGGATTTTCTCTGTACGACGGCTTACTGATGGTTTTTCGAAATAGTTACGGCTACGAACTGTACGTAATACACCTGCTTTTTCGAATTTCTTTTTGAAACGTTTAAGAGCCTTATCAATTGACTCGTTGTCTTTTACATTGATAGATAACATATAAAAATGAGTTTTATTAAATGAAATAAATGAGTTTTGAGTTTTTTCTACAATTAAATGAAGAAAAAAAATAATATTTTTATTCTATGCTCTAAAAAAATAAAGCTAAATAGAATTTGTAAAGTTTTATTGTTGTGTAATTATCTCCTAATAATTACTGTTTAGTTTGTTTTCTGTATTAAAACTTTTCTTTAAAATAACTGCAAATTCTATACAATTGTTATTTTAAGGGATTGCAAAGGTAGTTTTTATCTGTCTTTTTTACAAATTTGTTCTAGTATAATTTTACAAAAAATAGAGCTGTGTTTTTTAAAAAACGTTATCACGGTTGTTTTTGTATGTCAGTCTTCCAGACTGACTAAGATAAATAAATAAAGACTGTTTTTTTATGTTCAGACAAGATATCTGAACTACCTGTAACAAACAGTGATAATCTTTAAAGCAATAAAAAAACTTTACTTCTAGGAAAACAACAACACCTAAAAATTACTCCAAGTCTGAATTTTCATTAAAAAACTGCTCGTTTGCCTAATCGTTTCTTAAAAAATGAACTAGAAAGTAGATAAGTAACATATTTTATCGCATTTTTGTAAAAAAATACTTCACCCTATTTCATATGAGACTATTTCCTCTGGTTATTCTTTTTCTATTTATCAGTATTTCCATTCTTTCTTCTTGTGTTGGGAAGAAAAAAGAATCAAACTTTTCCTTTACATCTTCAAGCACTCCTGATAGTATTTTACCAAGAGAAAAATTTGCACAAGTAATTGCTGATATTCTGACAGCTGAATCTGCTGTGGTACAGCAGTATAGTCAAACAGAATCTAAACTTATGCGTTTTGAAAAATATAGATACAATATCTATAAAAAACATAGTTTGGATTCAGTTACCTTTAAGAGAAATTACAATTATTACATGAAAGTGCCTAAGCGTTCTGAGCTTTTCTTATTTATTGTAGAAGATACTTTACAGGCTCGTCAGGATTCTCTAAAGGTGGAGTAAATTCACTTTGTTTATAAAAGTATTATGCAGAACAATCAAATTTTGCCAAATTAAACCAAAGCATATACCATTTTCCATTGATGGAAGTAAATCCAATTTCAAGGTAGTCATCTGTCAAGACCACTACATGACTTACCTTTTCGTCGGTCTGCTTGGCAAGTTCTTTTTCTTTTTGCGAATGCACTTTCTCAATGATATGCTCATTAATTTCTATTCCTTTCTCTATTTCATTGAAGGAAGTTGTTTTTTGATAAAATGTTCCTTCTTTTGAAAAAACTTCACAATCAAACTTTGGACTTTCTTCATTTTTTGGTTCTTTTCCACTAAATTTTTTGAAGTAAGGCTCTAAATGAGGAAGTTGTTCATACACTTCATCCAAATCTGTAAAATGTTCGACAACAGAAATTGCCCCTGGTTTGTGATTAACATAAAAGCCTAATTGAGGGTGTATATACTTTTTAAGCTCATTATCTGATGATGTAACTAAAAACTTTTCAAGCATTTGCTCAAATTGATTTTTCTTTATAGAATTATTAGAGGTTGCAGAAGCTGCCAGTAATACTTTTTCCGAACTCATTTGTTCCCAATTATCGGTCGTATCCGAACAACTAAAAAAGCTCAATATACTAATAGTGCAAAAAATAGGAAGAAAAAATTTAACTTTCCTTCGCATATAAAAAGGATAGATTTTATGTCTAGGTTTACTAAGGATATTCATAATTATTTATTTAGGATAGTTTTTTTATAATAAACGTAAATCACTCAAAAAAGTTAATAGGATTTTACAAAGAAAAAATTTATTTATACTTTTTTATTTACAAAAACAATAAAAAAAACAAAAAAGATATTCCCAGTTGATAGGAATATCTTTTTTTATAATCAATTTTTTTTGATTTTTTTTATGTTGAGCTAATTTGACTAGCTATTTGAATGCTTCTTGTTTAGAAAAATAAATTAGAGACTACATCGCATATTCTGATAAAAACTTGATGCGCATCAATCGTAATTCATCTTCTCCGTATTCATCTTCTTCAAACTCATCTAGCGCATCTTGAATACTATCCGTTTCAGCATTCATGAAATAATCATATATTTCATCTTGACGGTCATAATCCATTATTTTATCAATATAGTAATCAAGATTTAGTTTTGTTCCTGAATAACAAATATGTTCTATTTCAGAAATCAAATCTCCTACTTTTATTCCTTTTGCATCAGCAATTTCTTCTAAATCAATCATTCTATCAATCTGTTGGATAATAAAAATCTTAACTTTAGATTTATTGGCTGTTTGTTTTACTAATACTTCTGCATCAGTTTCAATATCATTTTCTTCGACGTATTTATTGATGGCATCTAAAAATACTTTACCAAATTTATCCACTTTTGCCATTCCGACACCATTTATTTGCGCCAGTTCGTCATTTGTAGTAGGATAAACGGTTGCCATTTCTTCCAAAGAAGGGTCTTGAAAGATTACATAAGGAGGAAAGCCTTTTTCTTTCGCTAATTTTTTACGTAATTTTTTGAGTAAATCAAATAAAACAGGATCGTGTCCTCTATCTTCTGCTATTCCTCCAATGTCTTTTTCTTCGTCTTCTGCCGTGATTTTACTAAAATCGTGGTCTTCTGTCAGCATTACTTTATGCTCTTTTGGGTCTTCCAAAAATTTTCGCCCTTTATCATTCAGTTTTACGACTCCATGATTATCAAAATCTTTATTAAGATAATTGAATAATAAAACTTGACGAATTACAGAACGCCAATACTGTACAGTTTGGTCTTTTCCTTTTCCAAAAACGCTTACTTTATTATGACTATAACTTTTCACATAATCGGTTTCTTTTCCCATCAGTACATCAGCAATATGACTAATAGTAAAACGTTCTTCTGTTTCTTTGACAGTTTTCAAAACCCACTCTACGTGTTCATTAGCTTCAAATTTTGGTTTTGGCTTATCTGTATTATCATTAAAACCTCCATCTTTTTCTACATTTTCGCCAAAATAATGTAGCAATTGTCTTCTTCTACATACTCCAGAGGTAGCATAATCTGCCATCTCTTGTAATAGATGACGTGCATTATCTCTTTCTGTAACAGGTTTATCTTTATTAAATTTTTCTAATTTATGAATATCTTCTGGGCTATAAAACATAATACAATCAGCATTAAGCCCATCTCGCCCTGCTCTTCCTGTTTCTTGATAATAACCTTCTAATGACTTTGGTGCATCATAATGAATTACACAGCGAACATCTGGCTTATCAATTCCCATTCCGAAGGCAATTGTAGCAACAATTATATCTACTTCTTCATTCAGAAAAGCATCTTGATTTTGCATTCTGACACTAGCATCTAAACCTGCATGATAAGGACGTGATTTTATATCATTTACTTTCAAAAACTCATGAATTTCTTCTACTTTTTTTCTACTCAAACAATAAATAATTCCTGACTGCCCTTTCTTACCCTTTAAGTATTTTATTAGTTGTTTCTTGACATTCTTTTTTGGACGAACTTCGTAATATAAATTCTGACGATTGAATGAAGTTTTGAATACGTTCGCATCTTCCATATGAAGATTCTTCTGAATATCTTGCTGTACTTTTGGTGTTGCTGTTGCTGTGAGTGCAATTATTGGCAAGTTCCCAAGTGAATCGACAATAAAACGGATACGGCGATATTCTGGACGAAAATCGTGTCCCCACTCTGAAATACAGTGTGCTTCGTCAATAGCAATAAAAGAGAGATTAGCCTTAGACAAAAAATCTAAGTTTTCTGGTTTTGTAAGCGACTCTGGAGCAACATAAAGCAGTTTGGTATTTCCTGCCAATACTGATTTTTTGACTTTATTACTTTCTGATTTTGAGAGCGTAGAATTAAGAAAAGAAGCATTTACACCAACGGCATTTAGCTGGTCTACTTGATTTTTCATTAGAGCTATCAAAGGCGAAATTACGATTGCTGTTCCCTCCCTTACAATAGCAGGAAGTTGGTAACAAAGTGATTTACCTGCTCCTGTGGGCATAATTACGAATGTATTTTTGCCATCAAGAAGGTTTTGAATAATTGTTTCTTGATTTCCTCTAAATTGATTATATCCAAAAACTTCTTTAAGTGTTTTCTTCAAGTTTATTTTTTGCTCTACCATTGTATTAATTACGAATTAATAAGTACGGATTACGAAGTGAATAGTCAGCGTAGTTAATTACAACCTGTCAGCACAGCGTAGTTAATTAATAGTAACACTTCAATTTTTACAACTCTTTCTAATTTTCTATTTATTAAAGTTAGCATAAAACTTTGATAAAACAAGTTTTATTGTACATTTTGTTGCAAATAATTTGTGAGATTATATAGTTAGCTTTGTTATCGATATGTTAAATGAATATAGAAAAGTAACCGTTTTGTAAAGAGAACATTTTTATAAAAAGTAGTCTTAGGTCAGGTCTAATTTCTTTTTTTTCTGAATGCTTTCTGTCATCAGTTTATAAATCTGACTAAAATGAGGATTAGAATTAGATAAATTCATTTCTTCAATCATATGTAAATGTTTTTCAATTACCTTTTCATCTTTTCTAATTGCAGGACCTGTTTGAGCATTGGAAGGATTTATTTCTAAGGCTTTTTGAAGAGTTTCCTCCAAAAGAGGTTTGAGCATATCAAAGGGAAGATTTTTTTCTTTCAGAATCTGCTCACTGATTGTCCATAAATAATTTGAAAAATTACACGCAAAAACAGCAGCAACGTGCAAAATACTTCTATCTTTTGAAGAAACTTGAAATACTTTATTAGAAAACTGTTTGGCTAAAGAAGTGAGTTTTTCTTCAATTTTTTTATCATTAGCTTCTATACAAAATGGAATCTGACTAAAATCAACTTCTTTTGCCTTGCTAAAAGTCTGTAAAGGATAAAAAACACCTATATTTTTGATTTGATTCTGATTAGCTAATTTCAACATTTCCATCGGTTGCGCCCCCGAAGTATGCGCCAAAATACAGTTCTTAGGAAGAATAAGCTTTGACAAAACAGTTTCAAAAGCTCCATCTGCAATAGATAAAATAGCTAAATCTACATCTGTTTTAGAAAAATCTAGTTGCTGGATAGAATAATTAATTTTTATACTTTCATCATTCAACTTATTTTTTAGCGATTCTGCATTCTCTTTTTTTCTACTCCAAATATGAGTGATTTGTAAGTCTTTGTTTTTAGAAAATAGAGATACCAAATGCCAAGCTACATTTCCAGCACCGATGAATATTGTTTTCAAATTTCTTTTTGGGAATGGGAATACAAATGAATTTAACACTAAGGCACAAGGAAATACTAAGAAACACAAAGTTACAGAGAACACAGAGAAAAAAATAAAATTGCATTAACTGATAACTGGTTACTGCTAACTGAACAACTGTTTCTTATCTCCTGTAAGCTCATAATACTTATGTTTTCCTTCTGTATCTTGAACTGCCACGACGTGCAAAATAGGAACACCTAGTTCTTTTAGTGAAAAGTTTAATAGTCTATCTTCTGTTGTTTCTAAATTGAACTGTCCAATGGTTTGTTTTGGTGCAGGGGTTTGATTTTCCGTGTTATTTTCTCCTTCGCTTCTACACTCCTCACAATGACTTTCATAATCATAAATTCGGAAAGATGGACGATAAAACTCTATTTCCTTCTGACAACCACGACAAGACATCGTTTTTACAAATGTTCTATCTCCTCTAAAATCTAAAGTTGCTCCTGCTCCTGAATGTTCAGCTTTAGAAATTTCTTTTAAAAATTCTTTCAATGAAATATCTGTATCTAAGTCTAAGGAAATAATCTCATCATAACTTGCTTGATGCGCCCAACAATCTGGATTATCTGGCATATCAAAAACATCAAAATCGTTTGTTTTTCCTTGATAATAAATTTGCTTACCCAAAGCTACTTCTTGTCCACAAATAAACTTTATAGCTTCTTGAACTTGCAAAGCACCGACCAAAGCAGATGCAATTTGAACAGTTGGAATTTTTCCTTCACTAGTTACTTGCTTCTTAAAATCATCACACGAATAACGCTCTCTTGCTGCTTGCCATTGATTTGGCGACAAACTACACTGATAACATGGCGCATGAGGAGGCTGATAAAAATTAATTCTTAAACCCAATTCATAAATTCCTGCATCAATCCAAGGCGTTCCAGCCAAATAACATTGTTTGTTTACAGCAATTCTAGTTTCGATATTATCCAAACAACCCAAAACTATATCTACGTTTCTATAAACTCCTGTTCCGAGTTCCCAAACAACATCGCCTTCAAAATAATTTACTTTAAAATCATCTGACAACGCCATTTCTTTAATTCTTTCGGCTGCTGTTTGTGCTTTTCGTTTGCCTTGGTCGTCTTTTCTAAACAAAACAGTTCGGCTCAAATTTGACTTTGAAATATCGTCAAAATCTGTAATCAGAATATTTCCAACCCCCAAAAGAGCTAAGTTTTTGAGTGTTTCGTTGCCGATTGCACCAGCACCAACTACCAAAACGGTAGCATTCTTTAATTTTTCTTGTTCCCACCAATCAATACGCTCTTGACGGTCAAAAAAGCTATCTTCTGTTGATGAAATGTTTGTTACTTCAAATTTTGACATAGTTTTTTATTTTTTATGTGTCGCCTGTGAGAACACAAGCAACGGCTGTATTTTTTTATATCTCTTTCTGACAGTTTGGAAGCTGACAGCAACCTATTTTATGATTTATTAAAATAAATAATTAAAACTGGTAACTGTATCAAACCGTCTTTACATAATAAAGGCTAAATAAATCAAAATCTTCATGACTCTCTAGCTGGTCAAAATGATAACTAAAACTTAGATGAGCAGGACGAGAAGCAAATTTGACATAAGCATATCTATCCAACAGTTTATAAATTTTACCTTCTTTATTACTCTGTCCGTACAAAACCACTTCTAATTTTTGAGAATTAATTTTTGCATCATCACTTACAGCCAAAATAAAATAAGCTACTTCTTCTGCATTCTTAAACTCAAAACGATTTAGAAAAAGTAAACTCTGCTCATCTAAAACAGCTACAAAAAGTTGATTACCTTCTATAAGTGCATGAACTTGATTTGCCTTATTTTCTTGTAATAAAAGCCCTTCTAAAAAAGCAGCTGATTGATGCACATACGTAATACCCGTTTTTTGATGTGGATATTTTTCTTCTATCCAATCTGAAACCGTTTTGGGCATAGAAAAAAGACAGTTTGTAGAGGCAAGTTGGTGTTCACTAAACTGCACATAGCTTTTAGAAGTATCTAATGTAGTATTGAAACGCAAATAAGAGAGAGCATATTCAGTTCTGAAATATTCATCAGGAACGAAAGTAAACTCTTGTTTTCCCATCATCAGCGTAATTTTTTGCCAATAACCAGCCGATGCAAAGCTGTGTGTATTTACTAAATTACTGAAAGCCTCTAAAAACTGTTCATCTGTTTCTAAAGGAATATCAGCCGTATAGCGTTCATAACACAGACAACGGTCTGATTTAGTATCAAAAACCACCAAACGACATTCAGTAGGCGTAAGGGCAAAACAAAGTTTGTATCTACCTATCTGATCGACTTCAAACTTTTCATCTCGTAAAATTAAATCTTCTTGGAACACGCTGTATTTTTTGTGTTAATGTGATGCGACTAGTTTTTATCCTAACCAATCGAATAGCTAAGAAACTAAAAAAAGTACATTCTTACAAGTCAATCACGAAATAGTTCAGAAAATACCTAATTCATTCATAAATATTATTCATAAACAAGAGCCTCATCTTTCAAAGAACTGTATTTTATGGTCATAATGTCTAAAGGATAATTTTGGTTGAGCTTCCAAGGAATTTTCGAACCTTGTTTTGGTAGAGAATCAATAGAACGCAAAACGTAAGACGAATTAAAATCTAAAATAGGCTCATTCTCAAAAGAATCTTCAAGCTCTTGTTCTAAATGAGGTGTACAAACTTCATAGTTATTTTTTTTCATATGATTAAGCAAACGACACACATAAACACAAGTTAAATCTGTTTTGAGCGTCCACGAAGCATTCGTATAACCAACACAAATTGCCATATTTGGAATATCCGAAAACATCATTCCACGATACATATAATGATTTGGTAGCTTTATTTCTTTATCAGCTTTTTTGATTGTCATTCCACTCATTATATCCAGTTTTAGACCTGTTGCAGTTACTATCAAATCAGCTTCTAGTTCTTTTCCAGAGTTAAGCAAAATACCTTTTGGAGTAAATTTTTCAATTGTATCAGTTACAATTTCTGTCTTTTTCGAATTGATAGAATTAAAAAGGTCGTTATCAGGAACAAGACATAGGCGTTGTTTCCAAGGGTCATATTTTGGAGTAAAATGTGTCTCTACATCATAATTTTTTCCTAATGTTTTGCGAGTTTGTTTTTTGATATATTTTTTGACAAAACTCGGCTTTTTGATAGCTAGTTTATAAAAGAACAAACTAAATAGTACATTTTTCCATCGATTAAATTCATAAGCAATTTTGGAAGGAAGAAGTCGTCTAAAAAAATCAGCAATTTTATCTTTCGAAGGTTGAGAAATAATATAAGAAGGCGAACGTTGCAACATCGTTACTAATTTTGCTTTTTTGGAAAGCTCTGGAACTAGCGTAACAGCAGTAGCACCACTTCCAATAACAACCACTTTTTTATTTTGATATTCAATATCTGAAGTCCACTTTTGAGGATGTACAATTTTTCCTTCAAAATCCTTAAAACCTTCAAAATTAGGCGTGTAACCTTCATTATAATTGTAATATCCACTACACATCAACAGAAAATTACAAGAGTATTTTATCGTTTCTTCTTCTTGTGTTTCTTTATTTTTAGCTGTTGTTTCTATATTCCAAATTTTATTTTTTGAAGACCAATTTGCAGATACTAATTTTCTATTAAACTGTATTTTCTTATCAATCCCTTCGTCAGTAGCTGTCTGACGGATATAATTAAGAATAGAAGAACCGTCTGCAATTGCTTTGGCTTCTTTCCAAGGACGAAAAGCATAACCAAGCGTGTACATATCCGAATCGGAACGAATACCGGGGTAGCGAAACAAATCCCATGTTCCTCCAATGGCTTCACGCATTTCTAAAATAGCATAAGAACGGTCTGGACAGCGATTTTGAATGTAATGAGCAGCTCCAATTCCTGAAAGACCTGCTCCAATGATTAAAACATCGAAATGATTGTTAGTAGTATTCACTTCTCAAAATTTATAGTTGTTAAAATATACAGATAAGGAAAGTACAATTGAACTACTGATAAAGTTATAATTACACTGTTTTTTTTAATTGTAAAGATAGCCGAACTGCTAGATTAAAGATTTATTCACTTCCATAAAAAAGTAAAAATCAGATAATTTTTCATCTCATTCTATATTTTATTTGTAGTAGAAGCGTTTATAGTTTAAATTACAATAGTGATTGCATTAAGATTGAAAATAATTGCATAATTTTGCTATCTATCTTCATTTTTTATTGTCTTATGCTTTGTGTAAAAAGTAGTACATTTTTTGTCTCTTTACCTTTATCTCTACTATTTTAAGTTTATTCGATGTTTATAAAATTACTTCCTCAAAAATTAGATAAAACAGGTTTGATTACCAAATTTCTATCAAAAACTATATGTATTCTTCTACTAAGCATTTTCTTTAGCTTTATTACTTTGCCTTCTAAAGCTCAATATTCAGCCACGAAAGTAAAAATTGCTTTGATTGTTCATTTTATTGAGCATACAACATTTCCTCCTGAGGCTTTCAAGAGCCCAAAAGAAATGATACAAATCGGAATTTTGGGTGATGACCCTTTTGGCGATGAATTAGAATCCTTTCTTATGCACTACAAGATAAATGGACGTGGTTTGCGTGTTCGAAGAAAGAAAAAAGCTTCTGATTTATGGGGTTGTCAAGTGATTTATATCAGCAAATCTGAACAAGGCAAACTTAGTGATATTTTGGATTACTTTAGAAGATACCCAACGCTGACTATCGGAGATAATTTAAAAGGCTTTATCGAACAATGTGGAATCATTAATTTTGTAACCGTAGATAATAAGCCTTACCGTTTCGAACTCAATATTGAAGCTGCACAAAAATCAAATCTTGGCTTAGATGTAGGACTTTTCAGAATGGCAAAACGTATTGTCGCTTGTCCTTAGTTTTATTGTTTAAAAAAATTATTCTATGAAGAAGTATGAAAGTAATGTCAAAGATGAAAGGTTATGAAGACGAGGATTGTTATATTTCGTTGTATCCCAATAACTATTAGAAGTAGTTTTATAATTAGCACAAAGATTACCACTTTGTGCTTTTTTTATCTCCTTAATTTTTAATTTCTCTAAAAATTATGGAATTTCTAATCATACTGCATCTTAATAGAAAAACAACGAGGTAAATCACTTACCTTTCATAAAATTTCACTAATTTACCCATTATTATTACATCAATTATGCAACTAAAATTTTTTCGTATGTGGCACTTACTGGCAGGCGCAGCTCTAACAGCAGGCGCAGTTACTCTTTGGGGGTTTCGTTCAAAAACAGGGGACGAATGGCTCAAAAAACTAACTGAAATAAATACTACTTTTCAAGATAAATACAGCTCTGAAAGAGTGTATTTACATTTAGACAAGCCTTTTTACAAGCCTTCCGAAACGATTTGGTTTCAAGCCTATGTTCAAGATGAAACTACTTTAGAGCCTTCAAAAAGAAGTGATATTCTGCACGTCGAATTCATTGACCCAAAAGGAAATGTAGCCAAAAAACTTCAACTTATTTTAGAAGAAGGAACGGCTTCTGGAGAATTTGATTTAGGAGAAGATGCAGCAGGAGGACTTTATAAAATAAAAGCCTATACAAAATGGCAAGAAAATTTTGTAATAGAAGATAAAACAGTAAAAGACCAAAATGGTAATCCACTTATTTTTGAGAAAGAAATAACAGTTCAGAAAGTAGTTTTGCCACGCCTCAAAATGAAATTAGACTTTCAGAAAGATGCTTACGGTGCAGGAGATGAAGTAAAAGCAGATTTGGATTTACAAAGCCTAACAAACGAGCCTTTAGCAGAAAAAGATATTGATTTTGTAGTAAGTCTAAAAGGAAAAGTTATTTCAAAAGCAAAATCAAAGACAGACGACAAAGGAAAAACAACTATTTCTTTCGAACTTCCTAAAAAGCTAGACACAGCCGACGGACTTCTCAATGTTTTGCTTTCTCATAACGGACAAACGGAATCTATTTCTCGTTCTATTCCACTTGCCAATACTGTATTTGATTTGCAGTTTTTTCCAGAAGGAGGAGATATTTTAGCAAATACAGAATCAAATGTAGCTTTTTGGTGTAAAGATGAGTTTGGAAAACCTGCTGATGTGCAAGGAATTATTATAAACTCTAAAGGAAAAGAAGTTGGTAATTTTTCGTCATTTCATAAAGGAATGGGAAATTTTGAATTTGAAGCCAAAGAAGATGAAACTTATACAGCCAAAATTACAAGTCCAAAAGGAGTAGAAACGACTTACAAATTACCTGAAACGGTAGAAGTAGGTTATGGATTGAAACTAAACTTTCCTGTTTCAAAATCTGATAAAGAAAAAACGTATGATACTTCAAATCTAAAATTTTCTATTTATTCGCCTGTTATAGAAGAAGTATTTTTAGTAGGCAAACTGCGTGGAGAAATTATTTTTTCAAAGAAACTTTCTGTCAAAAAAGGAGAGAATACAATCAATATTCCAACAGATGAAATGCCTATTGGAGTAGCTAATTTTACACTTTTTGATTCTAAAAAAATAGAAAGAGCTGAGCGTTTAGTCTTCTTAAACACAGACAAACAGCTTAATATTTCTGTAAAATCAAACAAAGATAAATACCAACCTCGTGAAAAAGTTACTTTAGATATAAAAGTTACCGACCATAGAGGAATTCCGATGCCAGCAAATTTGTCGCTTTCGGTTGTTGATGATAAATTACTTTCTTTTGCTGATGACAAGTCTAGTCATATTCTTTCACACCTTTTACTAGAAGCTGACCTAAAAGGAGAAGTAAAAGAACCACGTTTTTATTTTGACGATAAAGAAGAAAAATCTGCACAAGCTAGAGATTTACTGATGCTTACACATGGTTGGAGAAAATTTACATGGGAGCAAATTCAAAAATCGTCTATCACTCTAAAATATAATGCAGAAAAAGCAATTATTGCAGGTTATGTAAAAACTGAAAACGGAAAGTCAGCTAAAAATGTAAAAGTAGAAATTCAGGGAAAAGATATTTCTACCAAAACAGATAATAAAGGCTATTTTGAATTTACAAACTACAAACTCTATGAACCTATTACTTTAAAAGTTTCTAATAACTCTAAAACAATATCTCAGACTCAATATGTTACAGCCTATTCTCAAAATTATTCAATTCAGTTGTATGATGTAAAGAAGATGATGAAGCGTAGAAATGCTTTAGGAGCAGCTCCTATGATGGCAATGCAAGAAATGAGAGCAGGTGGAGCAGTAGAGGAAGATGCAGTATTTGAGGATAAAATCGTAATGGCTGAAATGCCAAAAGATGAAATGATAGTAGAAAATAACCCTATCATTGAAGAAGAAAAGGAAGAATTAATGGCAGAAGTAGTAGTAGGTGGATTACGACTTGATGATGAGGAATTTGGAGAGTTTGAAGGTTTTTTCAAAGATGAAAGAAAAGAACAAAAACCAAACCTTCCAATAATAACTTATCATCGTGCTAGAGTTTTTCCTGTTGTTGATTATTCTAAAAAACAAGGCGACACAGAAACTAAAACTGTATCAAGAACTGATTTTAGAAGTACCATTTTTTGGAGTGGAAATATAAAAGTTGATGCAAAAGGAAAATCACAAGTAGAGTTTTATATGTCTGACGAAATTACTGCGTTTCGTGCTGTTTGTGAAGGAATTGCATCTGATGGAGGAATTGGAAGAACGGAAACTGTTTTTTATACACAATTACCTTTTAGTTTAGATACAAAATTGCCTTTGTATATGTCTATGGGAGATAAAATTTCTATTCCTTTAATGTTACAAAACAACACTAAAAAAGAAGTTAGTGGTACAGTTTCGGCAGATTATCCTTCTTCTTGGATTCCTGTTTCGGAAAGCAAATGGAAAAACAGAATTACATTGCAGCCTAAAGAAACAAAGGTGGTAAATATGGATTTCTTGATTGAAAATGAAGCTGGGAAAGGCAAATTTATAGTTCAGTTTGTAGGACAAGGAGGAATACAAGACCGTTTTGAGCAAGAAGTTGAAGTGTTTGCAAAAGGTTTTCCTGCTGCTATTGCTTTATCTGGAGAAAGTCAAGACAAAACCTATTCTTTCGAAATTGCAAGCCCTGTAATGGGAACAAGTAAGGCTACTTTTACGGCTTTTCCTTCTGTTTTGGACGACCTTTTGGCAGGAATTGAATCAATCTTGAGAGAACCGTATGGTTGTTTCGAGCAAATATCATCTTCTACTTATCCAAATCTTTTGGTAATGGATTATCTTTCTATCCAAAAAGATTTGAATACAGAACAACAAGCAGCCTTAGAAAAAGCAACAGCCTTGACAGAAAAGGGTTACAAACGTTTGATTTCTTTTGAGTCTAAAGACAAAGGTTACGAATGGTTTGGGGCAAATCCTGCTCACGAAGCTCTAACAGCGTATGGTTTGATGGAGTTTAAGGATATGCAAGATGTTACTGGAAATTTAGTGGATGAGCAAATGCTAACAAGAACGACTAACTGGCTCATGGAACGCAAAGATGGAAAAGGTGGTTTTAAACGCAATCCACAAGCATTAGACGCTTTTGGTGGCGCAGATGAAGACATCACAAATGCTTATATTACCTATTCACTTTCGGAAGCAGGTTTTAAAGACATAAAAGACGAGGCAGAAGCTGCTTATCAAAATGCCATAAAATCAGAAGACCCATATTTGATTGGACTTGTAGTAAATACACTTCAAAATTTGAATGATAAACGTTCTGAAAAATTACTTGAAACGCTTATTTCACTTCAAAAAGAAACAGGGCAATGGGAAGGAACAAAACATTCCATTACTCGCTCCACAGGACAAGGACTGACAGCAGAAACGACTTCTTTAGCTTTACTTGCAATTATGAAATCAGAGAAGAAACGAATGAATATTCTTCAAAATGGAGTAAAATATTTAGTAGGTTCTCGTTCGCCTTATGGTGGTTTTGGAAATACACAAAGTACCGTTTTGGCTCTCAAATCTTTGACGGCTTATGCGAAATATGCACAAAGAACCCCTGAAAGTGGTGATATTGATATTTATGTAAATGGAAAGAAAATCACTACGGCGCATTACGAAGCAGGTCAGCAAAATGCTATCGAAGTAGAAAATTTAGGTAAGCATTTGAAGGCAGGTAAAAATACAGTTCGTATCAATTATGTAGGTGTAAAAGAGCCTTTACCTTATACATTTTCGGCAGAATGGTTTACAGATTTGCCAAAAAGTAGTGATAAATGCAGCGTAAAGCTAGAAACTTCACTTGCAGAAAGTAAAGTAAAAATAGGCGAAACAGTTAGACTTACGACTACTTTAGAAAACAAAACAAAGGAAGGTTTGCCAATGACAATAGCGATTGTAGGCTTACCAGGTGGACTTTCTGCACAGCCTTGGCAACTCAAAGAACTCATAGAGAAAAACAAAGTTGATTTTTATGAGATTCGTGAGCATAGTGTAATATTTTATTACCGTCAGATGACTCCAAACGAGAAAAAAGTCATAAACCTTGATTTGAAGGCAGACTTAGCAGGAGAATACGAAGGAGCAGCTTCTTCGGCTTATCTTTATTATACTTCTGAATTTAAGGATTGGCAAAAAGGTGTTTCTGTTGTTAGTGAATAATGATAAAAACAATAGATAAAATAAAAATGGCTACTTATACGCAATAAGTAGTCATTTTTTTTATACTAATAATAAAGGTTATCACGGTTATTTTTGTATAACAATAGACTGTTGGATAGGATAAAATACTACTTTTTATGTTCAGACAGGATGTCTGAACTACCTTAATACAACCTGATAAGGTTTAATAATAAAAATTATATTTTCACTATTTTCCTTTCATTCCTCAATGACGAGGTAGTCTCGTTAATGGTTGAGTCACTTCAAATTATCCACAGCATCATCAATATTTTTTGCTAGTTTTTTAAAGTATTTATTTAATAATCTAGCTTGGGGTTTTGGGACATCTGCTAAATCTTCAAAAGGCATTAAATCATTGATTTCATTCAAATCTGTAACATCATATTCGTTTTTGTATGTTTTGAAAAGCTGCATTTTCTTCAATGTTTCATTATTAGTGAAACTACAATCCCTCAATAAAATAGGAACAATCAAATACTTCTCATTCTTTTGTTTGTCAAGCATTATTGTCAATTCCTCTCCTGTACAATATTCAGAAGCCAAAAAGTCTGGACTTACTAATAAAATTCCAATAGTAGATTCATTCAATGCTTTTTGTATTTTTTCGTTCCAATCGTCGCCTACTTTAAGTTCTATATCAGACCAAATAGTTTCGTAATCATTTTTTGCTCCTTGCAAATAAACTTTCAAACGGTTTTCCATAGTTTGGCGTAACCCTCTGTCATAACTACAATAGGAAATAAATATTTTCAATGGTTTCTTTTCATTCATAACTCCAGTATTTTTCTTTTGATTAGCTTCTTTGATAAGTGAGCTTTCATCTTGCTCACTCTCTTCTGAAAAATGACTTTTTCTACTGTCTGTTTTTTGAGGTTCTGAAAGTCTAAATTTTTCAGCAAAATCTTTTACTTCAACTTTTTTGTTGTTCAATGTTCTGACAAATTGATTACCATCTTCAATCTGTGGCATTAGCTTTTTTCTATCTACAAACTCCTCTCCATCAAGCGAATAAAAAAACGCTACACTTTCAGAAGGCTTAGTTTGCGAACCTTCATCTAAAATTTTGTTGAGTTCTTTTAGCACAGCTTCCAAAAGCTCAAATTTACTAGCAGAAATAGTAACTTCTTTCTTTTCTCTATCAAAAACAACCAATGCTTGACCTTCAAACGTATCACTAAAAATACGTATTCCATCTCTCCACATATCAGTTGCATTACTCAAACGCCCCAAACGACTCAAAAAACGCTCTGCAATTCCCTTATGAAAAAATTGAGGTTTGTACGTTATATAAAAACTGTCTTTGTATATCCATTGCGTATGAGAAATATCTGGTTCTGGTAGATAATGGGGAACAATAAAAGTAGGATTTTCTAAACTCCAATAATATTGCTGTTCCTTACAAAAACAAATTTCAGAACTTACCATAAAATCAATAAAGATTTTAGCTTCTTCCTTAGAATATCCTTTTTCTACCCAAAGTCTTTTTAAACGATTAGAACTTATTTTTCCATTCTTATCTTTTACTAAACCACTCGGTTTTAAGGCTTCATAAATCGCTTCTATTGCCCACGTCTGATTGAGAATAATATTTTTTGAAAGTTTTTCGTCATAATACAAAAAGCCTGTCCGATGCAAAAACAAAAGTACCGTTTCGGCTTCCGATTCTTTTATTTCGTACTTCTCACATTCTTTCAAATACTCTTCTTTTGAAATTTCGTTTTTCTTGTCTTCTTCATTTTCTCTTAATTTCCTTAAATCATCACGCAAATCTGACCATTTTTTAGGAATTTCTGTTTCTACTCTAGCCGATAGCTTTGTTTTGATAGCTTTTCTAATGGCTTCGTTTAGCTCTTCAACTCCTATTTTTTCTTTAGCAGAAAATTCTAAATAACGTGTCGTTATGCTTTGCTTATATTTTGCATCTCTCAAAATATCTATTTGTTCATCTATTTTATCTTGGTCTTTCTCACTTTCTTTATCGCACTGACTATGCACCAAAATTATAGGACTATCAATAGCCAAATCTTGTGCATAATCTAACCAATAATTCAAATCTTGACGGATTTCTTCTTTTTGTTCCTCCGTTTCCAATGTCCAAACAATAATATAAACAGCATCTTTATTCAGAAAAAGACGATGCGTTCCGTGATACACTTCTTGTCCTCCAAAATCCCAAATATTCAATCTTATTTCTTTGTCTTCTTCCAAATCAAAAGGGATATTTTCTTTTATTACAATTCCCTCTGTACGGTCGCTAATAGCTATTTGTATTTCTTTTTCCCAATCACCAGTAGGATTCAAAAAACGATTCAAAAGTGTGCTTTTTCCTACCATTCCATTACCCAAAATGACTACTTTTATTTCTTTGTTTGGAATGAAATCTTGGTTTTGGTAGTAGTTTCTTAGGTCATTCAAACAACCATCTTTGAGGTCTCTCAAACTAAGCCACTCTCCAAAGAGTTCTCTAGGTATTAAAGTTTGCTTAAAACTGTTGTATAATATAAGGTTCTCAATTTTAGGATAATTAATTATCTCTTTTAGTAAAGAAATATCATTGAGATTTGTCTCAGCCAAATTAATTCTTTTAATATTTTCTCCATTTAGTATTTCTAGCTTTTCTAATGGTGTTTGGTTAATGAAAATTCCTTCTAAATTAGGATTGTCAAATGATATATATTTAATTTTGTTATTTCTTAAGTCCACAAACCTAAGATACTTTAACTTTTTCAAGTTTATTTTCTCTATTTTATTTTCACTTAGGTTTAACACTATCAAGTTCTTTAACTCTTCTACTAATGAAAAGTCGCTGAAAGTAGTATTGCGAATATTTAAACCTATAAGTTCATTTTCTTTATTTAGCATATAACTATTTATTCCTGTCATATCTCGTATTACTTCTAGGCTATTTCTCTCTTTTAATTCAATAGAACATTTCTGTTCCAAAAACAAAATTACATCAGGTTTATTTACTTCTTTATTATCCATTAACTGTATTTTTAGATTTTTTGTAAGCTAATAAAGAACGCAACTATTTTTATAAAAACAAAATGGTTTTTGGTGTTTTTTATTGGTAAAGTAACCGTCGTTTAGGCTTTTAGCCGTAAACGAGGTTTTAGCTTTTAAGATTACTCATTCTCAAAAAGCTCGTGAAGTTTTTGTCGTAATAGTTTTTTGTCTAAAAGTTTGGTTTCGTATTCAGACACCAGCGTGGGCGAAAGATTGCGACTTAGGGCATATTCTACTACTTCGCTGTCTTTTGTTTTGCAAAGAATAATACCTACACTTGGGTTTTCGTGGTCTTTTTTTACATCTCTGTCTAAGGCTTCCAAATAGAAATTCATTTTTCCTAAATATTCAGGTTTGAAGTCTGTAATTTTGAGTTCTATCGCTACCAAACAACGCAGTTCTCTATGAAAGAAAAGCAAATCAATATAAAAATCTTGATTTCCTACCTGTATTTTGTATTCTTCATCAAGAAGTAAAAAATCCTTTCCAAACTCCAATACAAATTTTTTGAGGTTTTTGAGAATAGATTTTTGTAAGTCGTATTCAGAAAAATTATCTTTCAGATTAAGAAATTCTACTACATAATTATCCAAAAAAACTTCCTTTATGCGTGGATAAAGTTGCTCTGCTGTAAGGCTACTTTGTGTATTGCTCAACATTGCTCTTTCGTAATAAGCACTATCAATTTGTCTTTCTAGTTCTCGTTTGCTGTACCGTTCTTGCAAACATTTTTTGAGATAAAACTCTTTTTCTTCTACTGTTTTTGTCTTGGATAAAATAAGTAAATTGTTTGTCCAGCTAATTTCTCGTACCAGTGGTGCGAGTTTTTTATTTTGATAATATTCTTCATAAAACTGCTTCATTCTCCACAAATTACTTGCAGTAAATCCTCTCAAATTGGGTTCTTTTTCTGAAATATAATTGGCTAGTTCTTTTACTGCACTTTTGCCCCATTCTGTACGCTTGGTTTTGAGATAAATATATTCTCCGACTTTCCAATACAATCCTACTAAAGCCTTGTTTATGATAGAATAGGTTTGGTTTTTAGATTGTGAAATTAAATGTATTACTTCTTCAAAGTCTTTTTTCATTGTCTTCTTTTTGTTTTTATTTCTCTATTCAAGAACGGTGTTTTTTGAGAAAAAACAAAATGGTTTTTTCAACCGTCGTTGAGATTTTGTCATCAAAGGAAGTTATTTGAATACAAAACGGCTATCCATTTTTTTATGAGTAGCCGTTTTTTACTTTCTAAAAATTTAAAATACGATTAATCTACATCGTATTCTTTCAAATAAATATTTAATTTTCCATCCATTGATACAGCCACAGAGCCTATTCCTTTCAAATAGTAATTTTTCATGGTAGTTTTTCCATCTTCATCTACTGTTTCTATCAACAAACAATCTGTATATTTCTTAGTTGGTGTTTCTACAGTTGCATCCATAGATGTTACTTTATAGTTCATGCCTTCAAAGACAGTCCACGTTTTGCCCATATCAATATCAGCAGGAAGAGCTAAAAATTCTTTTTCTCCCTTCTCAATATAAGGAGAGATAGAATATATATTTCCCTCGTCATCTGTACGTGCGTAGGTGGTAGAAAGCTCTGTTCCGTCTTTGTAGGTTTGTTTTATGGTAAGATAGTCTTTTCCATTTTTGGTATATCCTTCATCTAAAACTTTTGTAGTATATTCTTTCGCCTCTGCGTATTCTGATTTTGTGGTAGCATGAGTCCAAGAGTTGCCTTCCTTGATAGGAAAATATTCACTTTCAGAGGAAAACATACTGGTCGTAGAAGAAGATTCTGATTCTGTTGCTTCTGCTGAAGTAATTTCTTCAGTAGAACTGTCTGTTGTATTTTGTTCTTTCTTTTCTCCCTGACAAGAAAAACATATCAAGATAAAAAGTAGGAAAACGTAATTTTGGTGTTTCATTAAAAAGATAATTAAAGTGTATAAATTATGTTTGCTCTAATATACATTTTTTTGTAAAAAATTAGTTCATAAGCTACTATTTTTCAAAAGAAAATAATTAAATCAAACAGCTCCTAAGAAATTCTACTCCAATTAATAGTTTGTTCTTTCTGAATGTTTTCTAGTGTAATTACTAAAGGCTGATTTTCTTCTTTTTCTAATTTTGGGTCTTCTTTCAAAATTTCTTGTGCTACATCTCTAGCTACTTTCAAAATTTCTCCATCTCTGGCAAGGTCTGCAATACGCAAATCTACTGCGCCACTTTGTTGTGTTCCTGCAATATCTCCAGCACCACGTAATTTCAAATCTTCGTCTGCAATCTCAAAACCATTTACTGTCCTGACCATTACTTCTAAACGCTTTTTACCTTCTTTACTCAACTTATAACCACTCATAAGAATACAATAAGACTGTTCGCCACCACGCCCAACACGTCCACGAAGCTGATGAAGTTGTGAAAGACCAAAACGCTCCGAATTTTCGATAACCATTACAGAAGCATTCGGAACATTTACACCTACTTCAATAACTGTTGTGGCAACCAAAATTTTAGTTTCATTTTTAGCAAAACGCTGCATCTCAAAGTCCTTATCTTTTGGTTTCATTTTTCCGTGTAGAATACTTACAGGAACATTCGGAAAAGCTCTTCTAATACTTTCATAACCATCTTCCAAATTCTTGTAATCTAGCGTTTCAGATTCTTCAATCAATGGATAAACCATATAAATTTGTCTTCCCAAATCAATCTGACTTTGCATAAAACCAAAAACACGCAGACGATGAGCATCAAATTTATGAACCGTTTTGATAGGTTTTCGACCTGCTGGAAGTTCATCAATTATCGAAACATCCAAATCGCCATATAAAGTCATGGCTAAAGTTCTAGGAATTGGCGTGGCTGTCATTACCAAGACATGAGGAAAAAAACCTTCATTTTTTTGCCATAATTTGGCTCGTTGTGCTACTCCAAAACGATGCTGTTCATCAATAACACAAATACCTAATTTCTGAAACTGAACTCTATCTTCCAAAAGTGCATGTGTTCCGACGATAATATGAATTTTGCCTTCTTTCAAATCTTCTAACATTTCACGCCTTGCCTTTGTCCTTGTTGAGCCTGTCAGAATATCAATTCGAAGTCCTAGCGCATCACAAAAACCTTTCAAGCCTTCATAATGTTGTTGTGCCAAAATTTCGGTGGGCGCCATCAGACAGCTTTGAGCCTCATAATCAATTCCCATCAGCATAATTAAAAAAGAAACAATCGTTTTTCCACTTCCTACATCCCCTTGCAAAAGTCGGTTCATCTGACTTCCTGATTGTACATCTTGATGAATTTCTTTGATAACTCTTTTCTGTGCGCCTGTAAGCTCAAAAGGCAAATGTTCTTTGTAGAATTTGGCTAAAGTCGGTGTTTTTTCAAAAATTAACCCTTGATTTTTATCTGTTCTGACAAGTTTTAATTGCAAGAGTTGAAGCTGAATAAAAAATAACTCTTCAAACTTTAGTCGTTGTCTTGCTTTTTCTAACCACTCTGTATTTTTGGGAAAATGAATATGAACAATAGCTCTCCTTCTATCTAATAACCCTTGTTTTTCGATAATAGAAGTTGGCAGAGTTTCCTCAATTTCTTTATGTACTTGACGAATAAGTGTTTGCATCAAATTAGAAATTCCTCGGCTATCCATTCCTTTTGCCTTCATTTTTTCGCTTGTATGATAGACAGGCTGAAAATAACTTTTTTCTTTTTCTAATGGAATATGTAAATCAATTTCTGGGTGGGCAATACTAAAATTTCTGCCATACATATTGGGGCGACCATAGACAATATACTCCTGTCCATCTTTGAGCTTTTTGGCTACCCAATTTGCACCACGAAACCAAACCAATTTTACTTCGCCAGAAGCATCTTCCAAAATAGCTTCCAAACGTTTCTTTTTTCCTTCTCCCCAAAGATTGATATTTCGTAGTCTTCCTTTGAGCTGAACGGCTGTATCTTCTTCTGAAATCAGACCTATTTTTTGGAATTGTGTACGGTCTTCATAACGAAAAGGCAAGTGCATCAGCAAATCACCAAAAGTACGAATGTTGAGTTCTTTTTGTAAAACTTCGGCACGCAGACCACCCACCCCCTTCAAAAACTCTATTTTTGTATCAAAAACAGTTTTTTGTTTTTTTGTTACAAAGACAGGTTGTGGCGCAGTTTCTTGTTCAGAAAGACTATTATTTTCGGCAGATTTTTCCAATAGTTTGTAAAAGATAGTGCTTTACAAAAATAGCAAATAAAAGTAGAAAAACAATCTTTTTTGCTATTTTTATTAGATTGTATTACTTGTATATCAATTTTTAAAAGTCGGTTTTTGTAAAAACAAGGTAATCTAATTAGCTGATTTTAGAGTTTAGAAAAATAGAATCAATTATATAGAAAATGAAAAACACCTTAATCCTTACCAAAAATCAAACTCAATTCTTAGAAGAAAATCGTCAAGACCCAATTACTGGAGATGATTTTTCTGTTGGAGATGAAATTGTGTTTTGTGCTTCTTGTAAATCTGCTTTTTTGAAAGAAAGTTGGGAGTTTATGGATAGGAAGCACTGTAATCAAAAGAAAATATTGAGAAGTTTTCCTAGTTATGAAAAGCTTTTTCTTGAAAAGCCAAAAGCAGTATTGTCTTATCAAAGTGCAGAGATGGAAAGTCGTCTTCCTGCTGTTTTTATCGATATTATTTTTACTTGTTTTGTTTGTCTTTTTTTTATGCCTGTTTTTTGGTTTCTGAATATCTTCAATAAATTACCTTTTCTGGAAAACGCATACATTTACCTTGGTATTGGATTATTCATTTTCAGAGATACTATACTAGTTAATAAAAGTCTTGGAAAACATATAATGCAGCTTTGCTTCATACACAGCAACACTCAAAAGAAAGCTCCTTTCTATAAAATTTTCTTACGAAACAGTTTGTTATGGATAACTTTTACTCCACTTGTTTATCTGTTTATTCTGACTAACTCTCTATTTCTTTTATTGCTTATTATATTTGGTTCAATTAGCTATTGTTTATTTTTTATTACACAAAATCAATCACTATTAGACAAATTATTACGAATAGAATTAGTTCAGAAAAAAGTTTCAAACAAATGAAAAACACCTTAATCCTTACACAAAATCAAACTCATTTCTTAGAAGAAAATCGTCAAGACCCAATTACTGGAGATGATTTTTCTATTGGAGATGAAATAATATTTTGTGCATCTTGTAAATCTGCTTTTTTGAAAGAAAGTTGGGAGTATATGAAAGGGAAGCATTGTAATCAGTATAAAAAGTTAGATAGTTTTCCTCCTTCCTTAGAACAATTGGCTCTTAAAAAGCCTAAAAATGAAGTTGTTTTAAATTATACAGACGCTATTTTTGAAACACGTCCTCCCGCTATTTTTCTAGATGGTTTATTAGCTATTTTAATAACTATTTTATTTTTTAATATTTCTAGTTTTTTACCTCAATTAAGTACCTTCTTCTATTACATTGGTCTTGCTTTTTTTATATTTCGGGATAATCTATATGGCAATCAAAGTATTGGAAAGAGAATGATGCAAATTTATTTTATAGATAAAAAAACAAAGCAAAAAGCTCTTTGGTACAAAGTCCTGTTTAGAAATCTTATTTGGTGGGTGTTTTGTGGATTATGTTTAGTTATTTTTGATATAAGAACTAATACCTTTTTATTACTTCTAATTTTTAATATAATTCATTTGTTATATATCATTTTCAAGGGAGAATCTTTCATAGATAGATTATTACAGATCAAATTGATAGAAGAAAATAATACTAAATATTAATAAATAAATAATGAATAAAGGATTATTACTCACAGAAAATCAAACTCACTTTTTAGAAGAAAACCGTCAAGACCCAATTACTGGAGATGACTTTTCTATTGGAGATGAAATAGTATTTTGTGCATCTTGTAAATCTGCTTTTTTGAAAGAGAGTTGGGAGTTTATGGATGGAAAGCATTGTAATCAAAAGAAAGTACTACAAACCTTCCCTGTTTTTACTTTTTTAGATTTGAGAAAAGAAGGCAGTTTTAAGATAAAGAAAAAACTGACAATCTCTGAATTAATGCCCCTTATTATCTGTTACCTTATCGTTCTTGGGTTTCTTATCTATATCTTTAGTGGTTTGTACGAATATAACAATATTCTCTTCTTTGTAGCTGTTTTTGGTTCTAGCTTTTTATACCTAAAGCTTAGAAGTTGTTTGAGTTAAAGTTTTTTTAATCGAAAATAATCATTTGATAGGTAGATTCTATTTTTAAAAAATTTCTGTTCATTGAAATCATTTACTATTGCTTTAGGAGAAGAACCATTAATATAGTGTTTCGCAACAACTGGGATTATATCAATAGATAACCTCTCCCCTTCCAAATGGCAAACTCCATAATACTCTAATCTTTCAAAAAAACCTGTAAACTCTATAATATTATTACCTAGATAAATTATTTTTATTACTTTAGATCTAAGCGCAAATTTTATCTTCTCTAAACTTGAATTTATGTCCTCATATAATGAATCTCCATAAATTATATCAAAATTTAAGCTATCCGTAGAGCAAGACATTACCTTCTTATAAAAAGCACCACAAAGAAATTCCTCCTCTTGTATGTACGTGTATATGATTGAATCATTTACTCTTATAATAGGTGAAATTAGCTCATAACTTTTACAATTATCTAGACATGCAGTCATATAAAAAACGCTGTCATCATTCTCTAAATATTTTTGAAAAAGACTCATTAATCTAACATTTGACATGTTTTCATAATCCATACCATAAGAATGTAAAATCCATTTTTCTTGAGCAAATCCACTTAACGAAATACATAATAAAACAAGAGTAAGGAGACACTTCATTATTTTTAAATTTTAAATTTTAATCACTTTTTGATGTAATATGATTTTGATTTAATAATATTTACAAAAACAACTGCTCAATCATTTCTGTATCCAAAAGCATGAATATTTTTTTTCCATCAGGTGTGTAATTAGGTTGCTGACAGGCAAAAAGTTCATCAATCAAACTTTGCATTTCTTCGGTAGAAAAATAATTTTTGGCTTGTATAGAAGCACGTTTGGCAAAGGCACGTAAAATATTTTCTCTTTTCGGAATCTTAATTGTATTTTGATTGTATTTAAACTGCTCTAAAAGTGCTTCTAAAATAGATTCTCCTTTTTCTTTGAGCAAATCAGCAGGAAGACCAATCAAGCGAACTTGTTGATTTTGTTCTAGCTTTTCATCTATTTCTATCGAAAAACCTAATTTTTTGAGTTCGGGCAAAACTTCTTTCAAAAGCTGATAATCTACTACCGAAAAAGTAAGGGTAGGAGGAAAAAGAATCTGTTGAGAGGTAGCTGTATTATTCGTACTTTTTGAAATTCGCTGTTCATAACGTTCATACAAAATACGTTCATGGGCAGCCGTAGCATCAATCAAAATCATTCCTGATTTGGTCGGACTTGCTACAAAACGACCTGCAACCCAAAAAACATGACGTTTATCACTCGTTGAAAGATTCAGTTTAGACGATTTTATTTCAGCTTCTAATTCAGACTTCGAAAGATTATTTGCAGAGCTTCGGAAGGTTTGGGGAGTTGGGAGTTGGGAGTTGGGAGTTTCATTTTCTCCCAATTCCCAGTTCCTAGTTCCTAACTCCTCTCTTTGCTCATCATTCAAATAGATTCGTTCCCAGTTTTTTTGATTACTTTTTTGCCTATCTGTTGGCTCTGGTCGCTCATAAGATTTTAAATCCTTTTTTCTGTTGAATGGCTCATTGATATAATTACCATAATTCCCTCCATTTTCTTCTTTGTCATACCTACCAATAAAATCAGTTGATTTTTCTGAATCTTTGCTATTACTATTTTCTTTGTTATTATACTTTGAAAAATCAGAAAAGAAAGTTTCTGGTTCTTCTTCATTATTCTCATCTACACTATCACCTTCACTTTGATTTTTAGAGTAATTTGAAGGGTTTAAAAAATTTGCATCTGTATCAAAGTCTAAAGGCGAAACTACTTGAGAAACTCCTAAAGCTTGTTTTACAGCTGATTGCACGACAACGTAAACCGTTCTTTCATCATCAAATTTTATTTCAGTTTTGGTAGGATGAACGTTTATATCAATTTTTTTTGGGTCAATTTCTATAAACAAAACATAAAAAGGATGAGCGTCTTTTGGCAAAAGTCCTTCATAAGCCGTCATGACAGCATGATGCAAATAACCACTTTTTATGAATCGATTATTAACAAAAAAATACTGATTTCCTTTTGTTTTTTTGGCAGCTTGTGGTTTGCCTACATACCCCAGAAGTTTGATAGTTTCTACATCTTCTTGACAGGTCAGAAGATTTGATTGATAGCTTTTTCCAAACATTGCCACAATTCGTCTTGCTAATTTTCCTTCTTTTAGATTATAAACTTCCTGTCCATTGTGGTTCATAGAAAAATTTATGTGAGGATTTGCCAACGCCACACGCTCAAACTCATGTGTAATATGACGAAGCTCAACGGAATTAGATTTTAAGAATTTTCGACGTGCTGGTGTATTAAAAAATAAGTTCTTGACAGCCAAAGATGTTCCTTTTTGTGTCGCTGTTGGCTCGTGTTTTTTCACTTCCGAACCTTCAATATAAATCATCGTTCCTACTTCTTGGTCTTCTTGTTTTGTGCGAAGTTCTACCTGCGAAACGGCTGCAATAGAAGCCATTGCCTCTCCTCTAAAACCAAACGTTCGTATATTATACAAATCATCTGGCGTAATTATTTTTGAAGTTGCATGTCTTTCAAAACACATTCTAGCATCTGTTTCAGACATTCCTTTTCCATTATCGATTACTTGAATGAGAGCCTTTCCTGCATCTTGCAAAACCAGTTCGATAGTTGTCGCTTCTGCATCAACAGAATTTTCTAGCATTTCTTTTACCACCGAAGCAGGTCTTTGAACAACTTCTCCAGCAGCAATTTGATTGGCAAGAGATTCGGGAAGCAAATGAATAATATCTAGCATAAATTTATTTATTGTTTCAGAAACTGGCTTTGTTTTTTCTACTTATTCAAAGTTCGATAAATTTGAACAAGGATACAAATAATATTCTTTTGTGTAGAATTTTATAATTATTGGTCTCGTTTCACTGAAACATGAATAAAGACAAGTTTGTTTTGCAATAAATTAAATTTGAAAATTCCTAAAACTTATTGGTTGTAAAACTGAAAACAACTGATTATTCATTCATAGTTTTCTATTCCTTAGCTATATTTACCATCACTTTAAAAGTAAAAGTTTATCATAAATCAAATACTTACCCCCTTTTTCATGAAAAAAGATGCTTTATACTTCCTTATCTCAATTTTCTTTTTTGTGTCTTGCAATCCAAAACCAAAGCCTTTTCCAGCTCAAGGATTAAATAATCTAGCTGATTCAATGGAGTTTGTCTTGAAAAAAAATCAATTTTATATAGAAGAACCTAAATCTGGGGAATGGCTAGAACGAAATAAAGAAAGAGGACAGACATTTACAGAGTATTGGAATAAAAATACGAACATTCCACCTGTACGAACAACAGAAAAAAGAAAGAAAATCTATATTCAACTTTATGGAGACTTTGATAAAACACAGCTCCGTTTGATGGATTCGGTAGAGCAGTTCTTATCTATTTTTTATGAATTACCTATCGAAAGATTAGAACAAAAAAGTCTGGATTCTACAAATTTAGACACTACAAATTGGCGAGTTCATACAAGAAATGGTTTTCAAGTAAAGACAGGCTTTATATTAGATTCTTTAGAAAAAAATCTTCCTAATGATGGTGTTTTGTTAGTCAGTTTTACAACAACTGATTTATATCCAAACAAGAAATGGAGTTTTGTTTTCGGACAAGCAAGATTACACAACCGAGTAGGAGTTTGGTCGATGGCACGTTTTGGAGATAAAAAAGCAATGAAAGATGATATTGATAGTTTTAATTTGGCTTTGGAGCGAACATGCAAAACGGCAGTACATGAAATTGGACATATTTTTTCACTTCAACATTGTATTTTTTATCGTTGTGCGATGCAGGGCGCAAATAGCTTGAAGGAAATAGATGGACACCCTTCTTACTTTTGTCCTGTTTGTGATGCCAAAATTATCTCAAACCTAAATCTTCCTTTATCAAAACGATATGAAAATCTAGCTACTTTTTGGAAAAACCAACAGCAGCTAGAAACTAGTTATTATTACAGAAAATCAGCTATACAAATAAAAAGATTAGAACCTTATGAAAATTCTTCCTCTATTACCAAGTAAACATCACATCTTGAATAAATTAAGAATAACATTTTTGATAAAAAACCTGTTCTTCTACAGATAGAAAATAATATTTCACATCAACTAAGAACAAAAATATGATACGAACAGGCACAGAAGTAAAATGGAACTGGGCAGATGGAACAGCAAAAGGAAAAGTCATCGAAACATCAACTGAAAAAACAGTAAAGACGATAAAAGGGCAAAAAGTAGTCAGACATGGAGAAGAAGAAAACAAAGCCCTTTATATCGAACAAGACGACGGCACGAAAGTATTGAAACTTGAAAGTGAAGTTGAAAGAGATGATTAGTAACTACTCATTTTTTCCAATGTGTAATGAATCAAATTATTAACTTCTTCTTGTGGGTTTTCAGAAAACTGATGTGTAATTCGATTAGCAAGAATAGCATTGAGTGAAAGCATTTTGTGTCCTAAAAGTCTTCCCATTGCATAATAACCTGCCGTTTCCATTTCCATATTGGTAAGAGGAAAATCTTCAATTTTATTTCTAATTTTATCTAAATAATTGTCTGTCTTGGGTTTTAATCTTACTTCACGTCCTTGTGGAGCATAAAACCCAGGGCAAGTAAGTGTGTTTCCTTTTATCATTTTTCCACCTTCTGTAAAATGACTTACTAAGTCTTCATTGGCAGAAACTATATAAGGATTAAAATCAACCTTTGCATTTTCTTTAATTCTTTGGGAAAACTCTTGTTCTCTTTGACTTTGTTCTAATCTATAAAACTGCATTAGTGTATCCATTCCGACTGCATTTTGAGAAGCTAAGAGTGTTCCTACAGGAATACTTTCTTGAATAGAACCCGAAGTACCAACTCTGATAATAGTAAGTGAAGTCAGTTTTTCTTTTACTTTTCGTGTCTTGAAATCAACATTGACAAGCGCATCTAATTCGGTCATCAGAACTTCTACATTATCCGTTCCCATTCCTGTCGAAATTACAGAAATTCGTTTTCCTTTATACGTTCCTGTGTGCGTAATAAATTCTCTTTTGTGAATTTTATGTTCTATTGTATCAAAAAATTGACTTACAGAAGGCACACGCTCTGGGTCACCAACCGTAATAATTGTATCTGCTAATTGAGAAGGTTGTAGATTGAGATGATAAATAGAGTTATCAGAGTTGATGATAAGTTCGGAAGATGGAATCATAGATATTTTTTGTGTTTGTTGTTTAATTTGGAAAGCTAAAAATACTCATTTATAACAAAAGAGCATAAAAAAGCCTTATCATTTTCAGAAAAGGCTTTTGGTAAAACAAAGAATACATTTTCTTTATTCTTTCATAATAATACTTTTGATAAGTTTAGTAATCGTATTTTCTGCTGTCAAATCTACATAAAACATATCTTCTTTCTTTTTTTCTTCTTCAATTTTTGGAGTTTTGAGAAGTGAGTTTTTGGCAATTGCTTTTGCACACGGATTATCAGAAAACACAATATCTAGCGTATCTTTTTTAGTTTTTAATCGCATTGCATATTTCGGCATCATCATACATTTTTTTTCTACATCAGAAATGTAGTTTGTAGTGTCCAAAAGTGCATTTTTCAAGCTATCTAATTGCGCTGATGAAGTAAAAACTTTTTCATAAACTTCGTAATCACAAAGATACGTTTTGCTAGAATCTTGTTCTACTGGATTTATAGGTGTTTCTTTCACTAAGAACAGCTCTATATCTTCTGAATTTTTTATGATTTTGTGCATAGCTTGTAATTCTTTTTCTTTACAACTGCTTAGAATAAATAAAGATAATCCGAAAGTAAAAATGGCTATATAAAAAAACGATTTTTGAGTAAAATTCATAAATGCTAAATTTAGTTTTGGAGTAATTATCTTTTACTGATTTTGGTATAAAAAACTGGATTTTGAGTAGTACAGTTTCTACAACCTGTATCTGTTTTATTTACTGTATTAGCATGAGATTTTTTCAAAATGTTTTCCCAAGAAGGCTCTTGTGTTTTGAGATAACTAATTTCTTCATGAAAAGCTTGTAAAAAACTTAGTGTAAAGAAACCACCATTAACGCTATTAGACCACGAAACCTGTCCTGCACTAGACGAGGTAACAATCATATTTCCTTTTGTAGCCAAAAATAATTTTTGAAGCTTTTCGATATGAGGAGTTTGATACGAACGACCAGCCAAAAAGCTTGTTTCAGTCATTTTATTGATTCCAATATCAGAGTTACAACAGTCTGTAATGACAATATTCAGACGTGCGCCTTTTTTATCTAAAAGATTATAGACCGATGAAACTGAAAGTGTTGTTTCTGCCGAAAGCTTAGTATAAGGAGAGGCACGAATATCCATTTGAGGGTAAGCATCAGTTTGGTCAGCCCAACGGAAACCGTGTCCACTATAATAAAAAACGACAATATCATTACTACCAGGATTTAGTCCATTCAAAACTCGCATAGCATTATCTTTCGTAAAACTACTTCCTTTTACTTCATATTTTCTAAAATCTACTTTCAAAGCTGCTGCAATATCTTCAAATTCCTTTGTCATATTTCGGCTATCAGTCTCACAACTTGCCCCAATATCTCCAATACTACTATTGACTAGCATTACTAAGTGCATTTTTGCAGCTCCATAATTAGCTTCTTGATTTTGTTGTTGCGTCGTGTTATTATCATAATGCTCTTGTGCTACGTGGCTATCAAGTTCGTTATCACGCATATTTTGAAAGGCTAGATATTCCTTTTCATTATCCCAATAAAAACGGTGTAAATATTCGTCTGTGAGTTCTGAAACTTTGAGTTCTTTATAAGAATCTACTCTCTTCAAAGACTCTTCACTAAAGTTTGGGTCATCAGTTACAAATGGCATTTCTCCTTTTGTTTGTTCGTCCCAAACCCATACAAAATGGTCTGGATTGTAAGAGCGTCTATCTACTCTTGAGCCAGAGTTAGATGTAATGAACTTAGGATTTTCGCCTTTCATTACAAAATAATTATACCCATCTTCTTGTCCAGAAGTAGAAGTGTAATCTATATTTACAACATTATAAACATCATTATAAGTATAAGCAATACGCATGTAGGCGTCCTCTTCATTAAAATAAACTAAGAAGCCTTTGTACTTTACACCTGATGCTGAAAACTCAATTTCATATAGAGATTGCGAAAATACTGGCGCAGAAAGAGTTAGGAAGAAAGAAAATAACAATATCCTCCATATATAAGAGGTTTTGAAGCCTTTTTTATGATTTTTCATAGGTAAAATAGAGATAAGTAAAGAAAATAGTTTTCAAAAGTACACAGATGTACAACTTCAAAAAGAAAGCCAATATTCTTAACTTTCATTTTTGATTGAAAGTTTCTGATTTCTATATATTTCTTATTTAAAATTTATAAGGCAAAAAAGCTACTTTTCTCTATTTCATATTTTTCTCTACTTCTTTATCCATTATTTTTTTAATGATTTTCAGAATGCCAATACAAAGCACAATACTCAAAACACCAAAAGGAATCAATATAGCAAAGTTACTTTCCTCTATTTTTGAGGTAGTGAGCATTTGGTCATCATAGAATAAAAAGAGAGCCAAAGTAATTCCGTTATTCAAGATATGCGCCCAAATAGGAACAGTAATATTGTTGGTATAAATATATAAATAGCCAAACAAAGCTCCCAAAAGCATACGAGGAACGAATCCGTAAAACTGAAAGTGAATAGCACTAAAAACAATAGCTGTTATCCAAACGGCTGCATGTTTGTTTTTGGTAAGGTTTTGAAAAAGAGGTTGTACTACTCCTCTAAAAAATACTTCTTCAGTTAGTCCTGCCAAAACAGCAATCACGATAAAGCCTAAAACTGTTTGTAAAGGCGAAGCAAAATCAGTCATGAAAAGAGTTAATGCCTGTGCAGCATCTTCTTTTTCTCGCATCCATGTCTCCAAACCTTGTAAGAACTCTGGAAACTCTATTGCTCCATTTAGTGTTCCGACTAATTGAACAGCAGGAAAAGCAACAATAGCAAGTACGAAAACAATCAAAAAAACGAGAGTCGGAGTTTTGTACCTTTTTAAAAAGGGTTCTTCTAAAAATTGCTGTGCCAAGTCAGCATTCATTACAGAATGAGTTCCATTATTCGGGTTTGCTTGATTGAATTTATAGACATATTTAGTAAAAAACAAGGTAACTCCAAAAAAACTAATCAATTGTGTAAGACCCTGCAAAATTAAAATAGGCGTACGAAGCTCTAGGTATGCACTCATGTTTTGCATCTGATTTGTAAGTTCTATAAGAGGGATTCCATAGACAAGTGAAATCAGAAATACTCCGATAAATTGTGAGGCAAATAAAGCTAAGACAGTAATTAAGAGGAGAATAAGAAGGGAGAAAATATATTTCATTATGAATATTTTTAGAGACGATTTTATACAAAAAGTAGCAATTTTTCTAGTACAATAGTAGAAGTTTTATTCTCAAAATTACAATTAAGAAAAGAATTATAATTTTATTTAACAATGAAAAAACCATCATTTCCATCATCTTGATACAAAGGCATCAGAACATAACCACTATAAGGCGAACGAATTTCTTTTCCATCTTGATGAGCTAATAGTTGTCCTTTTTCAATACTATCAAAATTCCCAAATCCTTCTACCATTTTAAACGTCGAATTTTTAGGAATTTTATGGATATATTCACACGTTAAATAATTCGGAACTCCTGTACGTATAGTTTCTCCCAAAGTATGTTCTAAGTTTGGAATAGGTTGTGAAGTCATTTGAAGAGATTGCATGATTCGCCAAACTCCAGAAATAAGATTATTTGCAGAATTTTCTTTTCCTATCGTTCCTCCCTCAAAAGCAAAAGTTTCATAATTCCATTGCTCCATATAAGTCATGGCTGTTCCGTCTAGTTTCTTATCTAAACCAAGAATAACTGGAATTTCTAAAAGTTTTGCAAGTTCGTCATCTGTCGTTGTGGTTCTAACCACAAAAGCTCCATTGGGTGCAGAGGTAGTGTGCAAATCTATCAAAATTCTTCTTTTATACGTATCGTGAGGAATCACACGCAAAACTTCAATGAGCTGACGCAATTCTTCATATTCTGGAATTTCAGAATCAGGTGGAATATTATCTATCAAATCATTAAGCCAAATTCTATTCAAATCAGTTTGCAGATAGCGTTTTTTCTCTTTGAGAGCCTGTAAATTTCCTCCAATAGCTACAAAGTGTCCATTAAAAAGTCGTTTATCTAAATGCGAAGTTAAATATTCTAAGGCGTTATAACCTGCTTGTTCGTTTCCGTGCAAACCACCAATACAAACCAAAAGTGTTTGATTATCTCCTCCAGAAATATCTCCAATGATACGTTTAAAAAGTGTTGGTGTGTGTGTGGTTTCTTGTGGTTTTTGAGTCATTATTTATTGAAAAATTCGAATGAAAAGGTCAATTATAGTTAGTACATAAACTGTAATAAAAACCCCTAAACTTCCTACTAAATTTTGAGTAGAAGTCTAGGGTTAATTTTTATAGTACGCAGAACAATCCACAAAGATACAAAACAACTTTATTTTTTTCTAACACCAAGAACATTTGGAATTTCCCAAAAATGATGATTATTATCATTCAAGTTAAAATTAGTTTCATAACTTCCTTGTTTCGAAATTACACTATCGCCGTATTTTATGAAAAATGAAGTTTCGGGTCCTCCTTCTAAGTACATTATTTTTTTAATATTGAGTTCCGATTTCAAAAGCATATCATTATACATTTGAATATTATAGGGCGAACGAGTATGAATAAAAAGAACATTCGAATTCATATCTTCTGCCAAAACAACCATACTCCAATAGCGTTTTTAATTTCCCCAACGATTTTTCTGACGACAATCTACCAAACGCAAGTTCTGAATCAATGTGTTATAATTTTTGATAGTTTCCTCCCAATTTCCACATGAATTATCTTTATCAATAATCTGAAATTTGGATAGGTTTTTTCCTTTTGCTTCTTCTTTTAAATTAAAAGCTGCAATAGAATTATATTTCTCTGTAAAATTAGGATTATTTACAAAATCAAAATCTTTCATATAACCTGCACTCATTCCGTCTGCTTGAAACATCGAAGCATTAAAAGCAGCCATTAGCTCTTCATGTTTTGCCCATTTGGGAGCTGTTTTAGTTCCTTTTTTCTCAAATGAATTTTCAGAAATTTTTTCTAAAGATGAAATTAAATCCAAATCAAAATAATCTAAGTTTATTCTCAAAACAGAAATTTTACTATCTGAAATATTTGATTTTATGGGTGCGTCAAATTCAGCATACTCTAGTCCTTTTTCAAAGGTTTTCCATTTTATTTTAGTTTCTACTGTTCTAGGAGTAAAGGTCAGAATGATTTCTTTTGGCTCTTTATAATTAGAATCTCCATAAATCCAACCTGCTTTTTCTCCATCATAATAAGGGTCATTTGGGTCTTCTTTTTTAGAATCAATTTGGGTAGTATTTATAATTGACTTTATACTATCTTTTTCAGTAATTAATTCTACCACTTCCATTTCTTGATTTATTTCTTTAGCTTCTTTATGAGAAGAAGTACAAGAAAAACAAATGATATTGAAAATAAATACTAATCCAAATAATGGTATCTTTGTGGTAAAACTTAAAATGCCTTTTTTCATACAAATTATGAGGTTTTTATTCTCAAAACGGAAAGAGCATTTTTATATTGTATGAAATTTTTGTAAAAATTATAGTAAATAAATGGAATCTACTTATCACAATCCTGTCATGCTTTCTGAATGTATAGAAGCATTGGATATAAAAAAAGATGGAATTTATGTCGACCTTACTTTTGGAGGAGGAGGACACAGTCGAGCAATTTTAGAAAAATTAATTGCTTTAGATAAAGACAAAAACGCAACTGGAAAACTCTATGCCTTTGACCAAGATGCTGATGCACAAGCAGAAGCCGAAAAATTAGCCAAAGAAGTAAATACACTTGAAAACCCTTCTCGTTTTGTCTTCTTGAAAGCAAATTTTAGATATTTAGAAAAATATTTGAGAATGTATAAGGTAGAAAAAGTAGATGGGATTTTGGCAGATTTAGGCATTTCTTCACATCAAATAGACGAACCCACACGAGGTTTTTCTACTCGTTTTGATGCTGATTTGGATATGCGAATGGATACTTCTACTAAAGAAACAGCCAGAGATATTTTGAATGAATATGGAGAATCCGAATTACACAAACTTTTTGGAATTTATGGAGAGATAAAAAATGCCAAAACCCTCGCCAAAACGATTGTAGCCTCAAGAATAAATAAGCCAATTGAAACGACAACAGAGTTGAAAGAAATTTTGGAAAGAATTGCACCTAAAAGGCAAGAGTTTAAATATTATGCACAAGCTTTTCAAGCTCTACGTATTGAAGTGAATCAAGAAATGGAAGCCTTAGAAGATATGCTTTTGCAGTGTGCCGAAGTTTTGAAAACCGATGGGCGTTTGGTAGCCATGTCGTATCATTCTTTGGAAGACCGTCCACTCAAAAAAATTATTCAAATGGGAAAATTTCATGGCGAGATAGAAAAAGATTTTTATGGAAATGTAATCAAACCTTTTGAAGCAATAAATAGAAAACCAATTACAGCAACAAAAGAGGAAATAGAACAAAACCCAAGAGCAAGAAGCGCAAAACTTAGAATTGCTAAACGCATTTAACAAACTTCTTGACAAAAAACATAATTATCAGAAAAACACACAAACAATTTTAAACTTATGCTTTATAAAATATCAAATCAAACGATTTCTATTCAAGAGATTTATAAAATTGCTATATCTCATACTAAAATAGAGCTTTCAGAAGAAAGTAAGGCACAAATAAAAAAAGCACAAGCCTATTTAGAAAATCTTGTTACAGAGAGCGAAGAAGCTGTTTATGGTGTAAATACAGGCTTTGGTTTTTTGTGTAATTACAAAATTCCTAGAGAACAGATTAGCGAATTACAAGAAAATTTGGTTATGTCTCATGCCTGTGGAATGGGTGATGAGGTGCCTACTCTTATCGTTCGTATGATGTTACTGCTCAAAATTCAATCTCTTTCGTATGGACACTCTGGCGTTCAGTTACAGACTGTTGAGCGTTTTGTAGATTTTTATAATGAAGATATTTTACCTGTTGTTTATGAGTTGGGTTCGTTGGGTGCTTCTGGCGATTTAGCTCCTTTAGCGCATCTTGCTTTACCTATTATTGGATTGGGAGAAGTTCAGATAAAAGACAAAAAAGGAGTTTATAAAAAGCATAAAACAGAAGATATTCTAAAGAAAAAAAATTGGAATCCAATCAAACTAAAAGCAAAAGAAGGCTTGGCAATGCTCAATGGAACGCAGTTTATGAGTGCTTACGGTGTTGCTTGTATGGTAGAAGCTGAAAAATTGAATAATTTGAGTGATATAATTGGTTCACTTTCAGCAGATGCTTTTTTGTGTCGTTCAGAGCCTTTTGATGAGCTTACTCACAAAATCCGTCCACATAAAGGGCAAATAACAACAGCAAAAACGATTAGAGAGCTTTTGGAAGGAAGTGAAATAATGCTCCAACCCAAGGCACACGTTCAAGACCCTTATTCTTTCCGTTGTATGCCACAAGTGCAAGGCGCAAGTAAAGATGCTTTTGATTATATAAATTCGGTTTTTGAGTGTGAAATTAATTCGGTTACAGATAATCCAAATGTTTTTCCTGAAGAAGACAAAATTCTTTCTGGTGGAAATTTTCACGGACAACCATTAGCTATTTCTTTAGATTTTGCAGCAATTGCACTAGCAGAATTGGGAAGTATTTCGGAGCGAAGAACCTATTTATTAATGGCAGGAGAGCGAAACTTGCCTCCTTTTTTGGTGCGTGATTCGGGTTTGCATTCTGGAATGATGATAGCACAATATACGGCAGCTTCGATTGTAAGTCAGAACAAACAGCTTTGTACACCTGCAAGTGTGGATAGTATTATTTCCTCAAAAGGACAAGAAGACCACGTCAGTATGGGGGCAAATGCAGCAACAAAACTCTATAAAATCCTTCAAAATGTAAAAAGAGTTTTGGGAATAGAATTAATGGCAGCAGCACAAGCAATAGAATTTAGAAGACCTCTGAAAACATCAGATAAGTTAGAAGAATTTTTATCAGATTATAGAAATTACGTAGAACCATTACAAAAAGATAGAGTTTTGCACGACGATATGATAAAAAGTGTTACATTTTTGGAAGAATACGAAATTTAAAATCAAAAAATGATTCATTCTCACAGACTTACAAGCAGAAACAAAAAACACAAAAGTTTTTTAGAAGAAGAGCGAAACGACCCCATTACTGGAGATAAAATTATCGAAGGAAATGAAATCGTAATTTGTGAGGCGTGTAAGTCTGCTTTTTTGCTGGATTCTTGGAATTATATGGCTCATAGTCATTGTAATCAACCTTTTACTTTAAAAGAGATTCCTATAAAACAGCGTATTGTTAGGGAAATTGAAGTAAAGAAAGAAGAAGAATATAAATTTAAAATTGCTGCAAATTCTAATATAATACTCGTAATAATAGTATCTGTTTTAATCCAATTTCTATCTATAAAACCAATAGTATTTCTTCTCATTAATAAGATGATAACGATGTTTTGGATTTTTCTGTCTTTTATAACACTTACTCCCATAATTTATCATTATTTTCAATCTAATAAAAGATTAAAAATTAGTAGTTTTGAATTAGTTATATCATCATTTTTGAACAAAAAGTTCTTTTTTTTATCAAAAATAGAAGAGCTAGAATTTTTTTATTCTTCAAATGATAAAAAAAATGTTTCAACAATAATGTTTCTGATGAATGGGAAAATAAAGAGATTTAGAATAAAAAAGGAAAGAAATACTATTTCAGAAATAAAACAACTTCAAGAATACTTTGAAGAGAATAATCTGAGCAACAAAATTTCTGTTTTTTTGGAAGAATAATAAATTATTAATACAGTTTTTTAAGAATACTCATATTTACATAAAACCATTTTTCATAGTTGATTCCAAAACAAAATTCTTCAACTTCTCTTTATATCTAAGGCTTACAAACAAATATAACTACTTATGAAAGACTACAACTTCACTCGTCCGATAGATACAGATGAATTTTCTGATGCAACGTCCCTTTTAAAAAACTTCAAAGAAGGAAAAACAACTTCTCTTGATGTAGTAGAAAAATCATTGAGAAGTATTGCTGATAACCACGAAAGACTAAATGCAATGACACAGCTTTTTGCAAAAGAAGCCTTAGAAGAAGCAAAAAAAAGTACAGAGAAGAAACAGACTAAAAAAATAGGAAAATTAGAAGGCATTCCTATTTCACTTAAAGAATCAATAGGGGTAGAAGGAGAAGAAGTAACAGGAGGTTCGATACGAATGCCAGTTCAAATAGCAAAAGCAGATGCTTTAGTTGTTCAACGATTAAAAAAAGAAGGCGCAATTATTATTGCTCGTACCAATACGCCAGAGTTTAGTTTTGGACACGAAACAAGAAGTCCACGTTTTGGAGTAACTAACCATCCCTACTTAGAAGACTATATCCCTGGTGGTTCGTCGGGTGGAGAAAGTGCTTTGATTGCTTCTGGTGGTTCGGTTATCGGAATCGGAACAGATGTAGGTGGTTCTATTCGTTATCCTGCTCATTGTTGTGGTTTGGTGGGTTTTAAGCCTTCTGGAACAGCAGTAAGTAAGAAAGGAGTTTTTCCTTTTGTAGAAAGAGAAGATTGGTATTTGAATGACTGGTTGGCAGTAGGTCCTATAACGCACACAGTCAGAGATGCAAAGCTAGTCTATGAAGTAATTGCTGACAAAGCCTTAGATGATAATTTAGTTAGTAACAACTTGGACAATGCAGAACTTCTTATAAGTACAGATTTTGATTCTGAAATAAGAAATGAAACGATAAAAGAGGTTTTGATTCACGCCAAACAAAGCCTTTTGAATGAAGGAATGACACCTAGAAACTTAGAAATAAACAACATTGGCAAAATCCATTGGAATTTTGGGAAGATGATGATTAAGGCAATGAAATTAGGTTTGAAAAATTGGTTAAGAAACGATAAAGATGTCGGTATTTCGGTTTTTGTAGAGTCTTTGAGAAGGGTAATAGGAGAAAAGACAGTTTCAAAAGAAATTTATTCTGTACTTTTGGCTTCTAAGTTTTTAGAGCCATCGGATAAAGACCTAGAAAAACTAATTCAATTTTATAAACAAGAAAAAGAAGAATTGCATAAAAAAATAGGACGAAAAGGAGTTTTATTACTTCCAACTTCTGGAGATATTGCCTTAAAACATAATCAGACTATCCAAATAGATATGTCGCCTCTCGTTCCTAATATTTTTTCTCCTATGATTTTTACTAATGTTATGAATTTGCCTTCTATTACAATTCCTGCTTGGAAGCATAGAGATAGAAAGACGGGTTTGCCTACTTCTGTGATGCTGTGTTGTCTTCCAAATAGTGAAAGTCTGCTTTTTGAAGCTGCATCAAAATTAGAAAAAGTCTTGAATTAGATTTTAATTTTTGTTATACTTAATATAATTAATACAGCCTATTTAATGGTACAATTTTTCAGATACATAGCAAACTCTAAAATTTTGGTTGTCTTGCTTCCTACAATTATTTTTGTGGGCTTGTTTGTCTTTTTGAAATTTTTCTTTGTTCTTTTTTCTGACCGTCATCAGCTAAAAGTTTCTACACCTTCTGAAAAGTTTGTTTCTACAATTCGTGGTATCGGAAAGAAAGATTCTTCTAAAATTAAAAAAGATTCAATAATAAGTGACAACTATTATGACCAAAAAGAAACATATAATATCAAAGCTACAAAGAAAGATACAACGCTTAGAAAACCAAATAAATAATCTAATTTTATAAAGTAAAATTTAGTAAATTATTGAAAAAGCAAAACGAAGAAACTCAAATCAGAGCTTATCAAAAATCTGACAAACAAGAGCTTATAGAATTAATCAAGCTGAATATCCCTACTTATTTTGAAGAATCTGAAGAAAAAGATTTTATAGAATATCTTGAGAAATACAAAGAGGATTATTTTGTAGTAGAGAGCAAAACTACCAAGAAAATTATTGGTTGTGGTGGAGTTAATTATTTTCTTGATGAACCTACTGCTTTAGCTCGTATGTCGTGGGATATTATTCACCCCAACTTTCAAGGGCAAGGAATTGGCAAGTGTCTTCTTTTACATCGAATCAATCATATCAAAAAACAAAATATCAAACTGATTGTGGTCAGGACAAGTCAATTAGCCTATAAATTTTATCAAAAGGCAGGTTTTGAATTAGAAAAAGTAGAAAAAGATTTTTGGGCAAAAGGTTTTGATTTATATCAAATGAAAATGAGTCTATAATTATCTACACACTTTATTTATCAATGGCTCGGCTTCTGGACACCCTCCACTTATCGCTGCCCTAAGATGCAAACAAATATCTCTATTTGCTCTATTTTGATTCATTTCTAAAGCAATTTGAGCCAAACGATAATGTCCCTTTCCAAACTTTTCATCTAAGCGAACACATTTTTCCAAATCTATGATAGCAGCTTTAAGCTCGTGAAGTAAATAATGTGCCTCTGCACGATTGAAATATGCCATCTTTTCAGAAGAGTTAAGCATAACAGCCTTATCCAAATCTTCTATTGATTTATCTCCTTTATTCAGAACTAAAAAAAGTTCTCCTCTTTCCAAATACATATTTGCAACATGTTCATTCAATGAGATAGCTTTGTTATAATCTTCTATGGCAGCTTCATATTTTTTGAGTATTTTTTCAGTCTTTGCACGATTATAAAAATATCGATAATCTTTTTTATGCAACTTTATAGCCTTATCCAAATCTTTCTTTGCTTTCTCAAATCTATCAAGCTCCAAATAAGCAGCACCACGCAAATTGTAGGCTTCATGACTACTAGAGTTTTTCTTGATAGCTGTATTTAGAATAGGAATTGCTTCTTCAAATTTACCCTCTAACATCAACTGACGTGCATTTTCTGTATATTTTTTAACGGATGGTTTGCAAGAAGATGCCATAAACAAAAACCCACTCAAAATAAGAAGGAAATGAATTCCTCTAGTAAAAGAATAGATTATTTTACTGTCTGTTGTTGATATATTTTTTGATTGACTACTTGAACAATACTTTGACCGATATTTTGACCGATATTTTGATTTCATTAGGGTAAATAAATAATTAAAGTAATTTTAAGATAGGATTATATTTATTTTTACTCTAAAGAGTGCAAAAAAGTTGCCTTTTTGAATTTTAAAAAGAAATTAAACAAAAAATTCTGCTCTCTAAACAAGAAAGCAGAATTTTGAAAGATAGATTTTATAAACCTAATTTATTAAACATTAAACCTAAAGTGCATTACATCACCATCTTCCACAACATATTCTTTTCCTTCAACAGCTAATTTTCCTGCTTCTTTGAGTGCTACTTCTGTTCTATATTTTACATAATTATCTAACTTGATAACTTCTGCACGAATAAAGCCACGCTCAAAATCAGTATGAATAACACTTGCAGCCTTTGGAGCTTTCCAGCCTCTTTCGATAGTCCAAGCTCTTACTTCTTTTACACCAGCTGTGAAATAAGTAATCAAATTTAGGATAGAATATGCGCTACGAATAAGTTTATTAAGTCCAGACTCTTTAAGTTCATATTCTTCTAAAAACATGTCTTTTTCTTCTTGGTCTTCAAGTTCTGCAATCTGTGATTCTATGGAAGCACACACCATAACTACCTCTGCATTTTCGTCTTTTACAGATTCTTTAAGCTGTTCTACAAGAGCATTTCCTGTATGAATAGATTTTTCATCTACATTAGCTACATAAATTACAGGTTTTTGAGTAAGTAAGAAGGCTTCATCTACAATTACTCTTTCGCTATCTTCCAAAACTAGAGAACGAAGATTTTTTCCTTGTTCTAAATGCAATCTTACTTTTTCGAAGGCTTCAAACTCTTTCTTTGCTGTTTTATCTCCCGTACGAGCAGCCTTTCCGATACGAACAAGACGTTTTTCTACCGTTTCTAAATCTTTCAGTTGTAGCTCAATATCAATTGTTTCTTTGTCAGAAACTGGATTTACTTTTCCATCTACATGAATAACATTATCATCTTCAAAACAACGAACTACGTGAGCAATGGCATCTACTTCTCTAATATTAGCCAAAAACTGATTACCTAATCCTTCGCCCTTACTTGCTCCACGTACAAGACCTGCAATATCAACAAACTCAATGATTGCTGGAACTGTTCTTTCTGGGTTTACTAAATCTTCTAAAGATGCAATACGCTCATCAGGAACAGTTACGATACCTACATTTGGCTCAATCGTACAAAATGGATAATTAGCAGATTCTGCCTTTGCGCTAGATAAAGCATTAAAAAGAGTAGATTTACCAACATTTGGCAAACCGACGATTCCACAACGTAATCCCATAATCTATTTTTCTTGTTTATATAAATAAATATCTATTTTTTTAGAATTTGAAAGCGCAAAGGTACAAAAGTTTGGAGTGTTACGAAAGTTTTTAGAATCTGTTTGGCACTTCGAAACCCTAAGGCTCTTGAAGACCCTTAGGGTTTAACCACCAACTCTTTTCAAAATCTAGAGCAGTATAACCTAATAGCTTTCATCTTTAGAAGGAAAACTCTCATTCTTAACATCTTTAATATATTCCTCAACTGCCTTTTGCATAACTTCATTCAAATCAGCATAACGACGTAAAAAACGAGGGTTAAATTCTTTTGTAATTCCTAATAAATCATGAGAAACCAAGACTTGTCCGTCCACACTACCACCAGCACCAATTCCGATAATTGGAATATCAACTGATTTGGCTACTTTTTCAGCAAGTTTAGAAGGTATTTTTTCTAAAACAATAGCAAAACAACCACATTCTTGTAAGATTTTGGCATCTTCAATTAGCTTTGCAGCTTCTGTTTCTTCTTTTGCACGAACGGTATAAGTTCCAAATTTATAAATCGATTGAGGTGTAAGCCCTAAATGTCCCATCACAGGAACACCTGCCGAAAGAACACGCATAATAGATTCCTTGATTTCTTCGCCACCTTCCATTTTGACAGCATGTGCGCCCGATTCTTTCATAATTCGAATGGCAGAATCAAGAGCTTGACGAGAATTTCCTTGATATGAACCAAAAGGAATATCTACCACTACAAGCGCACGACTAACACCACGAACCACACTAGAAGCATGATAAATCATTTGGTCAAGTGTGATTGGGAGAGTTGTTTCGTGTCCTGCCATAACATTTGAAGCAGAATCACCTACTAAAAGAACATCAATATTAGCAGCATCAAGAATTTGAGCCATCGAAAAATCGTATGCCGTAAGCATAGAGATTTTTTCATTTTTATTTTTCATTTCCTGCAACGAGTGCGTAGTGATACGTTTGGCAGAGGAAGAGTTAGCAACAGACATGTGAATAAAGTTAGAAGTATGAAGTTAGATTTTAGAAGTAATACAAATACAATTAAGAATTTTGTAGGAGAAAAGACACGTCTTTTCCTAAACTACTGTCAATTATAAAAATGCAATTAATTTACAATTTATAACTAATAATTTATCATTAAAAATTAATTATTCATTCTCATCAAAATGATTCCAGCCTTGTGCTTTTATATCCATCAATTGTTCTGAATTCATAGCTACTTTTACACCTTTTTCGGCTTCGTGAATATAACCAATCAAATGAACATCTACTATTTTTTCTATTTTTTCTAAATCTTCTTGTTTGATAGTAAATAAGAGTTCATAATCTTCGCCACCATTCAAGGCACAAGTTAGAGGACTAAGCTTTAATTCTTCGGCTGCTGTTACGGCTGTTTGCTCGTCAATAGGAATATTTTTTTCATAAATCATTGCACCTACTTTAGACTGGTGACAAATATGATGAATTTCAGAAGCCAATCCATCCGAAATATCCATCATCGAAGTAGGTAAAATGCCCTTTTCTTCTAGCTCATAAATAATGTCCATACGAGCTTTTGGCTTCAATTGTCTTTCTACTACGTGTTCTACATTATCTAATTTTGGCTGTGCTTCTGGCGCATCTATAAACACTCGTTTCTCTCTTTCCAAAATTTGCAAACCTACAAAGGCAGCTCCCAAATCGCCTGTAACGCACAAAACATCTCCTTTTTGAGCTGTGTTTCTATAAATAATTTTTTCTGGTTTGGCTTGTCCTAGTGCAGTAATAGAAATTACTAATCCTTTTGGAGAACTTGTTGTATCGCCTCCAACCAAATCAATTCCGTAATCCTGACAAGCAAACTTTACTCCTTCATAAAACTCATCTACTGCCTCCACAGAAAAACGATTGCTAAGTGCAAGGCTGACCGTAATTTGATGAGGAATCCCGTTCATGGCAGCAATATCAGATATATTTACCGAAACAGCTTTGTAACCTAAGTGCTTTAAAGGAGTATAAGATAAATCAAAATGAATACCTTCAACAAGCATATCAGTAGAAACTAAAAGTTGTTTGTCTTTTTCTATTTCTATGACAGCAGCATCATCTGCAATTCCTTTTTTAGAAGTGTTTTTTTGTAGTGGAAAGTTAGACGCTATACGTTCGATAAGTCCAAATTCGCCAAGTGTATTTATTTCTGTACGCAATTTTATAGTTTGTTTTGATGTTCTAGTCAGAGTTAGATTGCAAAAATAAGGAATAATGAGATGAAAATATAGTAGAAGTGCAAAGTAGATTGAATAATAATTTGATATGGCAGTAACTATAAGTCAAAAAATTCATTTTAATTTAGATAAGTAATTGAGTAAAATCACTTGTAAGTTATTATTGAGTGTTTATCTAGAATAAAACCCATAACTTTAGTTATGGGACAACACTAGGGATACTTTCTATCGTTTTGCGACTCTTTTCCCACGATTAAAATCGTGGGTTTTGTTATATAATTACTTATATTCTAAAATTAAGTCTTAATAAAATTGCTTATCTGATAAAAAAAGCGCAATTTTGCATCTTTATTTTTATTAGACGGTCGGCAATCGTCTTTAGGCATTTTAATTTATACAAAAAATGAAATCTTTAGAAATCATCGGTTATTACCGAAAAGAAAATCAAATGGGAGCAAAAGCTGCTCATTTATTACGTTTAGAAGGATATGTTCCTTGTGTTTTGTACGGAACAGGAGAAGATAACAAACACTTTTATGTGCCAAATATCTTATTTCGTGATTTGATTTATACATCAAAAGTACATACAGTTGTATTGAATATCGAAGGTGATATTTTTAATGCTATTGTTCAAGATTATCAAACACATCCAGTAAGTGATGTAATGATGCATGTTGATTTTCTTTCTATGAAAGAAGATAAAGCTGTAAAAATCGACGTTCCTGTAAAACTTATTGGTCGTTCTTTGGGTGAGCAAAAAGGTGGTCGTATGGTTTTGAAAATGCGTAAACTTAAAGTGAAAGCATTACCAGCTAATCTTCCTGATAATATCGAAGTAAATGTTGAAAAACTAGACTTAGGAAAATCTATCAAACTTTCTGAAATTGGAGAACGTGAATACGAAATCATGAACAATCCTTTAGTTTCTATTGCTACTGTTACTATCCCTCGTACGCTTCGTACAGGTGGTGGCGCAGAAGGTACAGAAGAAGAAGGCGCAGAAGAAGAGGCAGAAGCATAATAATTTCATTTGCTTAGTTGCAAAAGAAATTTATTCATATAAAAATCCATTAGAAATTTATTTTTCTAATGGATTTTTTTTATTCCCTTATGAATTTTGCATCATCATTTATTTACTCTTCTTCTTCCATAATTTCCTCTGCAATCGTTCTGAAATAGCCTTCTAATTTGGCTGGATTACGTGGATGTTGTGTATCTAGTTTTAGGCGAGTAGAATTTTCTCTTGATTCGGCAAGTATATCTGTTACATATTCCAAAATATCAAATGCTTCTTCTGCCATTGCATTTTCTCTATCTAAGGTAGGATTTACCTCTACCATTTCCCAAGCACAAACTTTATCATTACTTATCAAAAGAGAGTTGAGCTGTTTTGCTTGTTCTACACTAAGTCCATTCTCAACGGGCGTTCCTGTTCCTTCTGATATATTTGGGTCAAGACTATCTACATCAAATGAGATATAAATCAAATCACAGTCTTTAAGCTTATCCAAAACCTCTTCTACAATCTGCTCTACACCCTTATTTCTTACTTCTGCAGTAGGGAAATTACGAATGCCGTATTTGTTCATTAAAAACCTTTCTTCCTCTTCTACATCTCTAACAGCTACAAAAACAATATCATTTGGCAGAATATTTTGTCCATCTCCTCCTACGTGCTTGAGTTTGTTCCACCATTTTACAGTGTCATCATGAGGAGTATTCTTACGAGATTGTTTGTTGTCTTCTCCTGTGGCAATAGCTAGTGGCATTCCGTGTATATTTCCAGACGGACTAGTGTAAGGAGAATGTAAGTCTGCATGTGCATCTATCCAAATTGCACCAATTCTTTTGTTAGGATATGCTAGTTTTATTCCTGCTATCGAACCTGCTGCTGTGGAGTGGTCACCAGCCAAAATTAGAGGAAAATAACCGTCTTCAATGGCATCTCTTACGGCATCGCATGTTCTACGTTCTACTTTATAGACAGCATCGATATATTTTGCATGTTCGTAAGGTGTAGGTTCGAAAAGCGCATCATTTTCAGTTTCTACTTCTGCAATATCAAAACGAATAAAATAATCGCTTCCTTTGTCTAAACAAGCTGTTTTGAGGGCATCTACTCCCAAACTCGCTCCTCGTGTTCCTGCTCCTAATTCTGAGCGTACTTCAATAAGTTTTATAAAATCCATTGTTCGTATTAATAAAATGTGTGTGTGTTATTTTTTTTTGTATTGGTTTTATATTTTGTTGAAGCAAAAGACATCAATTTTTAATAAAACCTTTTGAAAAGTTTGATAAGATATAAAATTCAAATGCAAAACACTATTTCTTTTATATTTGAAGTCTGTTATAAGGCATAAAAAACTCCTGTTTTTTCATTTTGCAAAAGTAATTAAAATACATCAAAGAAAAATATTTTAGAAGTTGATTCTCTATGATAAAATTGTATTATTAGAATAATTTAGCCTATGCAAATTTTATTTTATTTTGAAACAGTTTCTTTTTTTATCAAAAAAAAGTACCTTTGCAGCAGCAAATCCCCTCTATTACTATTTATTATATTTCTACACAGAATTATTTATAATTATAAATTACATTCTCAATCCCAAGAACAGTAATTATTGATTTCATAATTCGTAATTGAATTTCTTTGATGACAAAATCATATTCTAATTTTAGAAACCAAATCAAAACTATACTATTTGGTTTCTCTCTGCTTTTTACATTATTCTTTTTTAGTACAACAACAGCAAATGCACAAGCCTTTCGTACTACTTGGGTAACAACTGATGGTACAATAAAAATTCCTACGAATAGGTCTAGTGGCATATACAATTATAATGTCACTTGGACAAATTTGAGTAATATAGGAGTAGGAGACGGTTCTATTACTAGAAGAAGAGGGCAATATACTATTACAGGACTTAGAAACGGAGATACTTATGAAGTAGCTATTACAGGAAGTTTCCCTCATTTTCACATGAACAATGATAGCAATAACAAAAGTAAACTACAAACTATAGAAGCATGGGGGAATATAGCTTGGAGGAGTATGGAAAATGCTTTTTTCGGTTGTTCCAACCTTATTTACAATGCTACTGATGTTCCAAATCTTTCTAGAGTAAGTAATCTAAAACGAATGTTCAAAAACTGTTCTGTATTTAATGCCGATATTGGAAACTGGAATACGAGTAATATCACAAATATGTTTGGGGTATTTGAGTATGCTAGTTCTTTTAATCAACCTATTGATAACTGGAATACTCAAAGGGTAACTGATATGAGTTATATGTTTTATAAAGCTAGTTCTTTTAATCAACCCATTGGAAATTGGAACACAGAGGATGTAAGAGATATGACATATATGTTTTTGGATGCTACTTCTTTTAATCAACCCATTGGAAATTGGAACACAGAGAATGTAGCAAGTATGAATAGTATGTTTATGGATGCTATTTCTTTTAATCAACCTATTGGGAGTTGGAATACTAGTAGTGTAAGAAATATGAGTCGTATGTTTTTTGAGGCTACTTCTTTTAACCAACCTATCGGAAATTGGAATACAGATAATGTAAGAGATATGATTGGTATGTTTCGGGGAGCAAGTTCTTTTAATCAAAACATTGGAAACTGGAATACTCAAAGTGTAACCAATATGAGTGAGATGTTTGTTAGAGCAAGTTCTTTTAATCAAAACATTGGAAACTGGAATATTAGTAATGTTACCTCAATGGGAGCGATGCTAAGTAATACTAGACTAAATACGCTTAACTATGATTCTACACTTATAGGTTGGGCTTCGCAAAATGTACAAATAGATGTAAGACTAGGAGCTACTGGGCTTAATTACTGTAATAGTGAATCAGCACGTAATATACTCATTTCATCTCACAACTGGACAATTACAGGTGATTCAACAATTGGAGCTTCAGTAAATAATATTACCTTACCACAAAATCAATTTGATTTGTGTCCAAATACACCTACTACTCTTGAAGTAGATGGAAATGGAGTAGTAACTTGGTATGATTCCCCTACAAACCCTGTTTCTATTCACACAGGAAGTAGTTTTGTTACACCACCTCTGACACAAGATTCTACTTATTTTTATGTTCAAGATTCAGTAGTTGGCTGTGGAGTGAGTAATAGATTGCCTATATTGGTTACTACTTCATCAATGGAAAACATGACGCCACCTCAAAATCAGTATGGAGTATGTTTGAATGATACTACTGTTTTAGAAGTTAGTGGAAATGGAACAGTCTATTGGTACGATTCTCCTACGAGTACAACTCCTATTCATACAGGAACTCGTTTTACTACTCCAGTTCTGACCCAAGATTCTACTTATTTCTATGCCTTTGATTCTATTGTAGGTTGTAATAATGAAAGGCTAGAACTTTTAGTAACTGCTTTATCATTGCTAAATGCAGTTAGTAAAACAAACTATACAGCTTATTTAGATGCTACTGGGCAGATTGACGTGAACGCTGTTTTGTTGGATAGTATTAGTTCAGCAGGTTGTGGTAATACAATTGCTTCTTATCTTTATGATGATACAGGATTTGCTACTCGTTCTTTTTCTTGTTTGGATTCTATTCAAAATGTGATTTTACGAGTTACAGATAATAGTGGAAATACAGATACTTCTTCTACGGTTATTCATGTGAAAGACACTATTCCTCCAATCTTTACCACACGCATTGTTCCTGTTCATTTTGGAGCGAGCAACCAAGCTGTTGTTCCTGCAAATTATTTCATTACGACATTGAGTGATAATTGTACTGATTCTACAGATATTTCTGTGGTTTTTAATCATAGTGGAAGAGATAGTGTAACTTTATATTGTGGTAATCCACTTAGAAATCTTCAACTACGAGTTACTGATAGAGCAGGCAATGTAGTCATTCAGCCTGTTGAAATCCGTCCTACTTCTTCTATTTATGATTTTAATGTCAATATTGTGGGAGGCGTTTTCCGTCCTGCTATTCCTACTACGATTACTGTTTTGGCTAATAACTATTCTTGTGCGCCAAAATCGGGTGAGCTAAAGGTAACTTTGCCTTCTACAGTAGCTTACAATTCTGCTTCTATCACACCAGATAGAATTGTGGGAAATAATCTATTTTGGGATGTAACAGATTTAAGTTATGATAGAAATTTTGTGGTAAGAATTTCTGTAACTCCAAATATTAGCTTAAATATTGGCGATGAAGTTTGTTTTTCAGGACATATTACCCCTGAAGTAAATGACCTTACTCGTTTGAATAACTTAAAACAATACTGCTTCCCAATCGTAAACTCTTACGACCCTAACGACAAACAAGTCTATCCACAAGGAGTCTGTGATGAGAAATTTACGCAGCGTTCAGATTTGCCTCTGACTTATACGATTCGTTTCCAAAACACAGGAAACGCACCTGCTTTGAATGTAAATATTGTAGACTCGTTGAGTAATTTGTTAGATAGAAGTTCTTTAAGAGTTGTTGGAAGTAGCCATCCGATGGTGGTTGATACAACAGCAAATAATAATGTTATTAATTTTAAATTTGATAATATTAATCTTCCTGATAGCACTTCTAGTCCAGAGTTAAGTCAAGGTTATGTTATTTTTGAGGTTTCTGAACAAGATACAGGTCGTTTGGACACTGCACGTATTGAAAACAAATCCTATATTTATTTTGATACGAACGCACCGATTATCACAAATACAGTCAAAAATACAGTGGTAGATATTTTACCAAACTGTAATCCATCTGATGGAACTCCAATTGCAGATTGTCAGTTGCCAACCAATCTGACAGCAGAAACACTTTCTGCAACAAGAGTAAAACTTTCTTGGACAACTCCAGCAAATACGAATGCAATCAATTATGAGATTTATAGAAATAATCAATTACTACAAACTGTCGTTGCTTCTCAATTATCATTTATTGATTCATTAGTTAGTTCAAGTACACAATATACGTATTTCATAAAAGCGATTTGTGGAAATAATACAGCTACTTCAAACACCGTTCAAGTACGTACAATTCCATCAACGCCAACTCTGTTCTCTTTAGAAGCTGCTTGTAAAGGAGAAAGCGGAGTTATTGAAGTGCGAAGTAGTGGAGCTGTATATCGTGTTTATGATTCTCAAGATGCTACAAACCCAATTTTAGAAACGGATAATGCAACGATTCAAACTCCTGCTTTGAATGACACAACTACTTTTTATATTTCTGTTATTATAAATAATTTAGAGAGTGAAAGGCTAGAAGTTGTTGTTCCAATAAAAGAAGTTTTTGAGGCAATTATTGAGCAAGGAAGTTTGCTTGAGTCATGTACTCGTGCGTTTGCCCTTTCGGCTAATGAAGTAGAAAATGCTTCTTATCTTTGGTTTAGAGATAATATCCAAGTAGGAACAGAAAGAACGCTGAGTGTTTCTATTGAAGGAAAATATACTGTAAGGATTGAAAAAGATGGTTGTCGTGCAGAATCAGAAATTACACAAACTGCTTTTGTCAATGCTCCGACAGCACAAATCGAACAAGGAAATACAGTTATTTTCTGTGGAAATGGAATACTAAATGCACAAGATACGAGCGCAAATGTAACTTATACATGGTCTCTAAATGGAACTGATATTGGAAACGGAACATCAATTTCTGTTTCAAAATCTGGAACTTATACCTTGAAAACTAGTCAGCCTTCGTGTTCGGATAGCACAAGTATTGCCGTTACAATTGCAGACTTACCTACGGCTGTTCTTTCTACTGATAAAACAGAAATTTGTCCGAGTGAAGAAACTACACTTTCTGTTACAGAAAATACAGGTTCTATTTATAGTTGGTTTAGAAATGGAACAGCTATTCTGAATGATTCATCTACTTTAGTAACTTCTGAAATCGGAACATACAAAGTAGAAATTACAACAGCAGAAAATTGCAAATCAGAATCAAATGAAGTAGAAATTACAGAAGCACAAGCTCCAACAGCAACAATTACAATAAACAGAGAAAATTCTTTAGATAAAACAATTACCGTTTCATCTTCTGATTCTATTGTTTCAGTAGTTTGGTTTAAAGATGGAAGTGAAGTTGCTGGTTTCAATAATCAGAGAACGGTTCAACCTACTGAAAGTGGAAATTACAAAGCAAAGGCAACTTACCTTTCAGGCTGTGAGTTTGAAACAGAAGAAAAGACTTTTACTTTTGATGTACAAACTGGAATTGAAGAAGAGTCTGCAAAAGTATTTTCTATCTATCCAAATCCAAATAATGGTTCGTTTAAAGTAGAATTTGCAACAACTACCAACCAAAAAACAAACCTTGTTTTGGTAGATGCACTTGGTAGAACAATTTATAGCAAAGAAATTTCTATGAATCAAAAAACTACTCCTATTACACTTCCAAAAATAAGTGCAGGGGTTTATGTTGTTCAGATTGTTTCTCAAGGAAAAGTATATACAAAACAATTGATTATTCAATAAAACTTGTGGTCTAAATAGTATGCTACACAAAAAAGCCTTTACGATTTGTAAAGGCTTTTTTGTGATTTTAAGAATAAAAACTACTCTAAATCTATTCCATCTTGCTTAATTTCAAAACATTAGTTCTTTGTTTTTCATCGATTGGCATACTGGCAGTATTGACAAACAAATCTCCTCCTGTGCCTCGCAAGAAATAAAACGGCTGTTGTTCCTTCTGATTATGTATTATCTGATAAAGAAAATATAGATTAATAAATTAAAAGTAATTTTTAGCAAAAAAAACAAAAGTTTATTTTTTATTTCAAATAAAGACGTATATTTGTCCTCATACTATTGAGAAAATTTGATATTATTCAATGTTATCTAGCTGCTATTTTTATCATTCTTGACTTTCTCAATCTGTATAACAATCTCACTAACTAAATTAATTATCATACGCTATCACTTTAAAAAAGTGTAATCATTTTTCTTTCTCTATTTGGATAGGTATTTACAAATACTGCCAAACAGAAATTGAAAAACTTTAGATTACAGTTTTAATGAGATAGATTCTATTGTTTATTTTTTTAAATTAATTTATTCTTAGATGAGAAATCTTCATTGCTCTTTACACAGCCTATTTCTATGTGCTGTTTTCTTTACTCTATACTTGTTTTCTGTAGATACAGCAGAAGCACAAGCTTTTCGTACCACTTGGGTAACCGATGACGGGACAATTACTATTCCTACAAATTCAAATAGTGGAGCATATAATTATGATATTACTTGGACAAATCTTACTAATACAGGCGTAGGTAACGGTTCTTCTACAGGACAAACAAGAAACTATACCATTTCAGGGCTTACAAATGGAGATACTTATGAGATAGCTATTACAGGAGTTTTTCCTCATTTTTATATGTATAATGATACTACTCATAGGGCAAAATTACGCACTATAGAAGAGTGGGGAAACATAGAATGGAAAAGTCTGAATAGTGCTTTTTATGGCTGCTTTAACCTTACTTATAATGCTATTGATAATCCAAATCTTATAGGAGTGAGTAGTATGAGTAGTATGTTTAGAAGTTGTACTATTTTTAATGGAAATATTGGAAGTTGGAATACAGAAACTGTAACCGATATGCATTGGATGTTTGTTGATGCCACTTCTTTCAATCAAGATATTGGAAACTGGAACACGGAAAATGTAACAAATATGAATCGCATGTTTTACAATTGTACTAACTTCAATGGAAACATTGGAAACTGGAACACGGAAAATGTAGAATCTATGTTTGAGATGTTTGGAAAAGCTACTTCTTTCAATCAAGATATTGGAAATTGGAACACGGAAAATGTAATAAATATGAGTGCCGTGTTTAAAGGAGCAACATCTTTCAATCAAAATATTGGAAACTGGAATACAAGTAATGTTATTAGTGTGAATTCGATGTTTGAAGGAGCAACATCTTTCAATCAAAATATTAGAAACTGGAATACAAGTAATGTTGCTGGTATGTATTGGACATTTAGAGGAGCAACATCTTTCAATCAAGATATCAGCAACTGGAACACGGAAGATGTAACAACTATGACTGGGATGTTTGAAAGAGCTACTTCTTTCAATCAAGATATTGGAAACTGGAATACAAGTAATGTTACCAGTATCAGGTTTATGTTTAGAGGTGCTACTTCTTTCAATCAAGATATTGGAAACTGGAATACGGAAAATGTAACAGATATGAGATGGATGTTTTTGAATGCTAGTTCTTTTAATCAGAATATTGGGAGTTGGGATATCAGTAATGTTACAGATATGACAGACATGCTTACTAGGTCAGGGCTAAACACCTCTAACTATGATGCTACACTAATAGGCTGGGCAACACAAGACGTACAACCAAATGTAGCTTTAGGAGCTACTGGTCTAACTTATTGTCGTTCTGTAGTAGCACGTAATATTCTTACCTCTGCTCCTAATAACTGGATTATTACAGGAGATATACAAAATATAAGTGTATCATTAAATAACATAACATTACCACAAAACCAATATGGCTTATGTATAAATACACAAATTACTTTAGAGACTGATGGAACAGGAACAGTTTATTGGTATGACTCTCCTACAAGTAATACACCCATTCATACAGGAAGTAATTTTACTACACCAGTTTTGAGCGCAGATTCTACTTATTTTTATGCTCAAGATTCGTCGTTAAATTGTGGAATTAGTGATAGATTGGAATTCTTAGTAACAACTTCTCAAAGTTTACAAGCCATTAGCAAAGCTAATTATACAGCTTATTTAGATAATAATGGAAATGTAGAAGTAAATGCAGCTTTGTTAGATAGCATCAGTTTTCCAGCTTGTGGAGACAGTATAGTTTCCCTTCTTTTTGATGATACAGGACTAACTACTCGTTCTTTTTCTTGTGCTGATACAAATGCAGTTAATGTAGTTTTGAGAGTTACAGATAACAATGGAAATACAGAAACTTCTCCTACAATTATTCCTGTAAAAGATACAATTCGTCCAGTTGTTTCTGTCACAGTCTTGCCAGTAATTTTTAATACTTCTAATCAAGCAACAATTTCAGCAAGGGATTTTATTACTTCTTTAAGTGATAATTGTACAGATTCAATAGATATAGAAGTTGTATTTGATGATACAGGGCTTGAAACTATTTTTTTTGATTGTGGAAATACTTCTGTAGAAAGTTTGAACTTACGTATTACAGACCAAGCAGGAAATCAAACTATCCAACCTGTTATTATAAATCCTTCTGCTACAAGCTATGACTTTAATGTAAATATTATTTCTGAGCCTTTGCGTCCTGCCATAATTTCTACAATTACAGCTCTTGTTAATAATTATTCTTGCGCTCCCAAATCTGGCGAACTCAAAGTTACTTTACCTTCAAATGTTACTTACGTTTCTTCATCTATTAATCCAAACAGAACTGTAGGAAATAATTTATTTTGGGATGTTACAGATTTGAGTTTTGATAGAAGTTTTTCCGTTAGAATACAAGTATTACCAAACGATAGCTTGAATATTGGTGATGAGGTTTGTTTTTCAGGACATATTACACCTGAAACAAATGACCTTACTCGTTTGAATAATATAAAACAATACTGTTTCCTAATCGTAAACTCTTACGACCCCAACGATAAACAAGTCTATCCACAAGGAATCTGTGATAATAAACTTACAAAACGTTCTGATTTACCTCTTACTTATACAATTCGTTTCCAAAATACAGGAAATGCCCCTGCTTTAAAAGTAAATATTGTAGATTCATTGAGCAATTTATTAGATAGAAGTTCATTGAAAATTGTGGAAAGTAGCCATACGATGGTTGTTGATACAGTAGCCAATAGTAATGTTATCAATTTCCGTTTTGATGATATTAACTTACCTGATAGCACTTCTAATCTAGAAGGCAGTCAAGGTTATGTTATTTTTGAGTTGGATGAGATTGCAGCCCATTCAGATACTTCAAGAATTGAAAATAAATCTTATATTTATTTTGACACCAATGAACCAATTATCACTAATACAGTCAAAAATACGATTGTGGATACCTTGCCAACAGCAACAATTACAATAAACAGAGAAAATTCTTTAGATAAAACAATTACCGTTTCATCTTCTGATTCTATTGTTTCAGTAGTTTGGTTTAAAGATGGAAGTGAAGTTGCTGGTTTTTCAAATCAGAGAACGATTCAACCAACTGAAAGTGGAAATTACAAAGCAAAAGTAGTTTATGAAACAGGCTGTGAATTTGAAACAGAAGAAAAGACTTTTACTTTTGACATACAAACTGGAATTGAAGAAGAATCTGCAAAAGTATTTTCTATCTATCCAAACCCAAATAATGGTTCATTTAAAGTAGAATTTGCAACAACTATCGACCAAAAAACAAACCTTGTTTTGGTAGATGCACTTGGTAGAACAATTTATAGCAAAGAAATTTCTATGAATCAAAAAACTACTCCTATTACACTTCCAAAAATAAGTGCAGGGGTTTATGTAGTTCAAATTGTTTCTCAAGGAAAAGTATATACAAAACAACTGGTTATTCAATAAAACTTGTAGTCTAAATAATATGCTACACAAAAAAGCCTTTACAAATTGTAAAGGCTTTTTTGTGATTTTAAAAATAAGAACTATTCTAAATCTATTCCATCTTACTCAACTTCAAAACATTAGTTCGTTGTTTTTCATCGATTGGCATACTGGCAGTATTGACAAACAAATCTCCTTTTTGAATATGTCCTTTTTCAAACAAAATCTCTTGTGTATCTTTAAAGGTTTGGTCTGTCGAAACAAATTTATCGTAATAATAACCACGAACTCCCCAAACTAAATTAAGTGTAGTGAGTAAGTTATGATTAGATGTAAAGATAAAAATACCTGCCTTCGGACGATGACTAGCCAACTGAAAAGCTGTATAACCTGATTGTGTCATCGAAATGAGTGCTTTTGCATGAACATTTTGAGCCAACCTACAAGCTGTCGTAATTACACTCTTACTTGTATAATCATTCATTGAAGTAGGAATTGGATAATATTGATGATAAATTGATTCTACATTTACTTCAATCGAACTAATCGTTTTTACCATACTTTTAATTACCTCAACTGGATATTTTCCAACAGCCGTTTCCCCACTAAGCATAAGGGCATCTGCTCCGTCCATCACTGCATTAGCTACATCATTTGTTTCTGCACGAGTAGGACGAGGATTTTCTATCATTGATTCCATCATCTGCGTAGCAATAATAACAGGTTTTGCAGCTTCATTACACTTTCTAACGATTCGTTTCTGAACTACTGGTACTTCTTCAGCATTAATTTCTACTCCCAAATCTCCACGAGCTACCATTAGTGCATCAGCTTCTTCGATAATACTATCAATATTTGCAACTGCTTCTGGGCGTTCGATTTTCGCAACTGTTCTCATTTTGCTGTCATGTTTTGTAATAATTTCTTTCAAACGAATCATATCACTAGCATTACGAACAAAAGAAAGAGCTACCCATTCTACATCATTTTCAATTCCAAACATAACATCTTTCAAATCTTTTTCTGTCATAGACGGCGCAGAAACCTGTGTATTAGGAAGGTTAATTCCTTTTCGTGGCTTTAGAGTTCCTCCTACAATTACTTTTGCAATAACATCATTTTGGTCTTTTTCAGAAACAACAAGCTCTAGCTTTCCATCGTCCATCAAAATAGGCTCTCCAACTTTTACATCTCTAACAAAATCTTCGTAAGCACAACTAATTCGTTCTTTTGTTCCCATTACACCCTCATCAGTCGTAATTCTAATTTTTGCTCCTTTTACAAGCTCAAGTTCTCCTCCTTCAATGTCTCCTACACGAATTTTAGGCCCTTGTAAATCTTGAAGAATACAAACATTAAACTCAAACTTATGATTAAGCTCTCTAATTATGTCTAATACTTTTTTGTGATCGTCGTAAGTGCCATGTGAAAAGTTGAGACGAAAAACATCTACTCCTGCTACCATAAGCTCTAAAAGCTGCTCACGAGTAGAAGTGGCTGGGCCCACAGTTGCAATTACTTTTGTTTTATTGAAGCTAAATTTCATATTTATTGTGAAGTCGGTTATGAATATGTATTTTTGTTATCTAATTACGAACTTAGTCAATTAGCAATTAATAAGTAAGTTTTAGAAATTATTTTTTTATGAAGATTTTTATAAATTGTCTTTTCAAATTAGGCAATTTACTGATTACTAGTAACTTTTACTGGTAACTGATAACTGATAACTGCATGAATGTATATCCTAAAATTTTGGAAGCTGCCTTAAAAGGTCAAAAAATGTTGGCTGTTTTGATAGACCCTGACCGTATAGACCCTAAAAAAACAGCTCTTTTAGCTGCACAAGCTGCTCATTACGGAATTTCTTTTTTTATGGTAGGAGGAAGTCTTCTGACAGAAGGCGAAGTTTCTCAAACTGTAAAACTCATAAAATCTCATGCAAAGCTACCTGTTGTTTTGTTCCCAGGGCATCATACTCATCTTGCTCCAGAGGCTGATAGTTTGTTTCTACTTTCTCTTATTTCGGGCAGAAATCCAGAATATTTAATAGGGCAACACGTTGCAGCAGCTCCACGACTCCGTAGAATGGATTTGGAAGTTATCCCGACAGGTTATATGCTTGTTTTGTGTGATAACTTGACAACTGTTTCTTATATTAGTCAGACGTTGCCAATTCCTTATGAAAAGGCAGAAGTTGCAGCCAACACAGCTCTTGCAGGAGAATACTTAGGAATGCGTTTGGCTTATTTAGACGGTGGAAGTGGTGCAGCAAAACCAATTTCTCCAAGAATGATTCGAACTGTAAAACAGAGTATAAATATCCCTTTAATAATTGGAGGAGGAGTCCGAACGCCTGAAGCATTACACATGGCTTTTGCTGCTGGTGCTGATGTGGTGGTAGTCGGAACACGCTTAGAAGAAGAACCTGCTCTAATTGCTGACTTTGCAGCCGTTTTACATCAATTCAATAAAAAGAAAAAATAACCTATCTGAAAGATAATAAATTAAAAAGCTATGGCTGATTTATCACGTATTTATGGAAAAATTCAATTTGTAGATAATTTTGCAGACTACAAAGTACAAGTTGTGGATAATTTCGCTGATATAGATGTTCAAATTGTAGATAACTTTGCAGATTCAGCAGGAAAATGGCAAATCGTCGATAACTTTCCTAAAGTAAATTAGAAGTTTTTATTTATTGGAATTGTAAGTGTTTCTTATCGTTACTTCTTTTTCACTAGTCTAATTCCTAATAATTTATCAAACCATGAATAATTATTTTCTATGCTTTGTTTGATATAGAAAACATTCACAGTAATAGACAAAACGCCAGTAAAAAAATATAGTAGTACATTATCTTCTATTTGATTCTCTAATGCCTTTATAGTAATAAATAAAAGAGCAAAAATTCCGTTCATTACCCAATAAAGCAAATTTCTACCTAATGTTTGCCAAATCGTAGCAGGAAGATTTGTTGTAATATCTATAAAATACATCTTCTGAAATGCTTTTCCGATACTTTTATTTATCAAAAGACTATCTCTAAAAGTAAATAAAAGAAAACTTATAGGGGCATAAAAATAAGCATTTGTATGAATATGCAATTTTGCATTAATGATTGCAAAGGCAAAACAAAGAACTCCTATTACAAATATGTCGATACAAAATGCCGTAGTTCGATTGTCTGTATCTGCAAAAGCAAAAGGTAGTTCAATCGGTTTTTGAAGGATCAATTTTTTAGTTCTTGGAAAGACAGGTAAGGTAGAGCGTTGGTCGCAGTGTTTATTTCCCATATAGCTCCAAGAATCTTTCAAAAAAGCAGACTTACACACGCTGCAAAAAACCACTTCATCTCCCTCTGAAAAATTATCGCCCGTAACAGGGTCATTTCTATTTTCCAATAAAAAATGTTGATGACTTTCTTCTTTAATATGATAAGAATTAACTGACCTAAAACGCATTTTGGAACAAATTATGAATGAAGTAAACTAATAACTTAGACTAAGTAATTGAGTAAAATTACTTGTAAGTTATTATTGAATGTTTCTCTAGAATAAAACCCATAACTTTAGTTATGGGATAACACTAGGGACTAGGGACACTTTCTATCGTTTTGCGACTTTTTTTCCACGATTAAAATCGTGGGTTTTGTTATATTTAATTCTGTTTAATTACCTAATTTTAATTATCTATAAGCTAAAGCCTTAATTACCCTACTATAACTATTTCTCAAATCTCTCTTATGAATATACGTAACTATCCATTTTTAGCTGCATTATCTTTTGTATTTATGCAGTTTATCTTTATTTTTTCTGTTTCTGCTCAAAATTTTTCTTCTATTCCTTCTGATAAAACAAAATATTGGGTTTTCTTTTCTCAAAAAGACACAACAGATTATGATTATACTTTTGCTGTTTCTGCCAAAACAATTGAAAACAGAAAACTACAAAAACTTCCTTTAAGGCAATATAGTGATATTTCCGTTTCTGAAAAATTTGTACAAAAAGTAGAAAACTCTGTAACTGATAAGTCAATCGTAAAATCAAAATGGCTTAATGCAATTTCTATTTATCTCAACGAAGAAGAAGCTATACGGGTTCAGAATCTTCCTTTTGTTACACACTTACAAGCCTTAACGACAAAGTGGAAGCCTTTATCTTACTCTAAAATACAAAAAAGAAAAATGGGAAAAGCTATGGAACAGCTAGAGCTTTCTATTTTAAAAAAAGAAAATCTAACAGGAAAAGGTGTTACAATTGGCGTTATTGATGCTGGTTTTTACGGAAGTGATAAAAGTAATTATTTAAAACATTTAGACACAAGTCGTGTGTTGGGAATGCGTGATTTTGTAAACCCAAAACAGAAAGACCTTTTTAGAGAAAAAGAAACTTCTGATGATTCGCATGGAGCAACAGTTCTGGAAATGATAGGAGGTTATAATGATGATAAAGATAATTCTAATCAAGTGGGAGCAGCTTCAGAAGCGCAATTTTATCTTGCCAGAACCGACCACGGCGTTACAGAAACACGTTCCGAGGAAGATTTTTGGGTTGCTGCAATGGAGTGGATGGACAGTTCAGGCGTAAAGCTTATCAATACTTCGCTAGGTTATTCCGTTGGTTTTGATGATAAAAAGGAAGACTATGATACGAAACAAATGGATGGAAAGACGAGCGTTGTCAGTAAGGCTGTAAATATGGCTTTCAATGAAAAGGGAATTTTGATTGTTGTTTCAGCAGGAAATGAAGGTTGGGACAAATGGAAAATCGTCTCTACTCCGGGGGATAGTCCGTTTGCGCTTTCTATTGGAGCAACCAATGGAGCAGGATTAAAAATGGGTTATAGTAGTATAGGAGCAGATTTTGTAGAATTTCTAAAACCAAATGTTGCTTGTTATTCACTTACAGGAACGTCTTTTTCTGCGCCAAATATCACAGGTTTCGCAGCTTGTTTGTGGCAAAAGAGTCCGAAAGCAACGAATAAGGAAATCTTTGAAGCCATAGAAAAATCAGCTTCTTTATATCCTTTTGGAAATAATTTTATAGGTTATGGAATCCCAAAGGCATCCAATGCAATCAAAATTTTGGACGGTAAAAAAATAAAAACTACAATCAAAGAAGTTGAGGAAAAAGGAAACTCTTTCAAATTTGATTTGAAGGCAGGAGAGCGTTATGTTGTTTTTCATAAGCAAGACAAGCGAATTGTAGTAGAACAAGACTCAGAAAAAGCTGCCAGTAGAAAGGATATTAAAATTACTCTCAAAAGACCTAAAGACACAAATTTCTCTACAATTTATATAGACGGCGTGGGTGGTTTTGAAATAGAATGGAAATAGAATACTTTAACACTTTTTTTGTTATAGTAGGGGCAATGCATACATTGTCCCTACACGTAAATGCTGTTTCTGAAAAATAAATTTCTAAAGCTATCAAATCCCAAACACCCTTCAAGCTCATTTTACGGACTTTTTAAAGAAGATTAATAAAAAAAATAAAAAAAATCATTTTTTTTCCTACACCTTTGCAGCACTTTCAAACTTTACTGCGTAAGGACTTTGAAAGCAACTTAAATAAATAGACTCATAACCCTGAGCGAACAATTAATTATTAATTTTTGGTGAAAGCCATAGAGCTAACAGATATTGAACTTCGCCTTATTGAAGGCTGCCGAAAAAAACACGCAAAAAGTCAAGAAATGTTATACAAGCATTTTTATGGGTATGCGATGTCGGTGTCGCTACGTTACTGTAAAAGCAAAGACGAAGCGAGTGAGGTTTTGAATGATAGCTTTATGAAAGTATTTACAAAAGTAAATCAATATGACACCAAAAAATCATTTAGAGGTTGGCTTCGAAGGATAATCATTAATACAGCCATTGATTTTTATCGTAAAAATGAAAAACATAGTAATCACTTAGATGTAGAATATGCTGATAGAGAAGAGGATTCGACAGGTAATGTTATTGACCAAATGAGTGCAGAAGAAATATATGCACTTGTACAAAAGTTACCTGATGTTTATCGGCTTACCTTTAACCTCTATGAAATTGAAGGCTATTCACATGAAGAAATTGGAGAGCAAATGGGAATACCAGCAGGAACTTCTCGTTCGAACCTATCCAGAGCAAAACAAAAATTACGCTTACTAATAAAAGAGCATTTCGGAAAAAAGTATGAAGCATATATACGATAACCAAGACGGGAATCACAAATCATCAGAAGAGCGTTTTACAGAACGGTTTAGAGAGGTTGCAAATAATTACGAACCTACTTTTCAACCTGCTGATTGGTCGGCTATGCAAACAAAATTGGCTGCTCATAATGAAAAAGACCGTAAAGCAGTAGTATTTCGTCGTTTAGCTGTCTTTGCAACTATGGGAGCTGCAGCAGTAATTTTACTTTTTGGAGGGTATCAATTTTTAGATAATTCAGCAAACAAAGTTTCAAATCAAAATATAGCTCTTGAAGAAAAAACTATACAAAATAAAACTAACCAAAACTCTACGGATGAAAAAACAACTACACAAAACGATTTAATAGAAAATTTAGCATCTAATAAGAAAAATAATTTCGATAATTACTCAGACAATAATTCAGAAAAAAACACTAAAAAATTCACTAAAACAAAATCATATTCTGATTCAAAAAGTCAGATAGAAAAAAATTCTGAAAATAGTCAGATAGCTCAAACTAATTCTGTATCAAACTCTTTGTTTAATGAAACATCAGAGACTAAAAATACTCAAATAGCTTTTAATTCTTCTTCAAACGATAATTTAGAAGAAAAAAGCGCAAAAAATAGCTTGTTGGAAAATGGTAATATAGAATCAGATAAAATGCTTAGTGCATTAAAATTAGAACAAAATAATTTTGATTTATTTGTTGATATTACGCCAAATGAAATTGCATTACCAGAGCTACAAATTGATGAAACACTTCTTGCTTCTAATAAAAATGAGGAACTGATTATAAAAAAACCAGTAGTGAGTGCTATCGGAAAATGGAGAATTGGAGCTGCTATTATGGCAATGACAAATATTTATAAGAGTAATGATAAACAAGAAATGAATTATGAAACTGGATATGGGATAATGGCTGACTATCAAGTCTCTAAAAGATTCAATGTTTCAGTTGGAGCAGTTTATACACAAAAACAAATTGCCTTAGAAGAGCCTTCAGTTATCACAGATATTACAAACCTTTATAATCCAAATCTAAATGAAGATGCTTGGGTAAAGAAAAACAAAACTCAAATAAATTGGCAATTAATAGAATTACCTATACATTTGCGATACAATGCAATTCAGACAGATCGAAATAAGTGGTTTGTATCAGCAGGTACATCAAATTATTTCTCTTTGAAAGAAAATTATGAATCAGATTACACTGTTTCATATCAAGATATTTATGACCCACGACTTACTCGCTCACAAGAAGTAGTAAGACAGAGGGAAACACAATCAGCTTTACAGCTTTTTGCAACCATTAATGTTTCTGCAGGACTTGAAACCTCCTTAGGAAAGCATTTAACGCTACAAGTTGAACCGTATTGGAAATTTCCAGTACGCTCACTTGGTTCGGAAGGGGTATTTGTTCAGACAGGTGGATTACTTACACGCATTAATTTCGCATTGTAACAAATCAACGTTACTGAATAAATATTATCACAAATTGGCAATCTTCTTTGAGGATTGTCAATTTTTTTTGCGTTAATTTGTAAGATAATGTTTCGGATTTGGAAATATAAAATTCTATTAAAGATATTGTGTTGTTCTGCAACTCCAATCGCTAATTAGTAGGATAGTGTCATATTATTATATTAGAGGGATACTCCCTTTAAATCAGTTTCTTATAATATATCAAGATAGGGTTCAACTGTAATCAAAAGTCAAACCCCAAACTTTTTCAAGTTACACACTTTATAAGGTAGTGCCTTAATCTACTTACTTCAATTCTACAAGCGTAATTCCTGCGCCACCTCTGTCTGCGTGTTCGTCTTTTATCGTCTTGACTTGCGAATACTGACGAAGTGCATCTCTAACTACTTGACGCAAAACACCTTCTCCCTTTCCGTGCAAGATTCGAAGACTTTTCTTAGAAAGCATCACAGCATCGTCCATAAAAGCTGTAACAATTGGATTTACTTCTTCTGCACGTTTGCCACGAATATCTAATTCTGGACTAAAATCTAAGACTTTGCTATGAAGTGTAGAACCCGAGTTTGAAGACTTTGTGTTTTTAGTTCCAGTAATAGAAGTTGGTAAAATGGTTTCATCTACTTTTTGCAAACGATTCATCTTTACAGTCGTTTTGAGAGAACCAATTCGAAGCAAGGCATCTTTATTTTTGATAGAAAGAACCTCAGCAACTGCCGTTTGTCCTTTTATTTGTACAAAATCGCCCTCTTTTATTTCAGAGTCTACATAACGAATCATCTCATCTTCGTTTTTAGGGGTTGATTTTTGAGTGGATTCAAATTCTACCTTATCTAATTCATTTTGCAAACCATCTAAATCTTTTCTAACTGCTTTTGTTTTCTGTTTGTCAGCTTGTTGTTCTTTGATGGCTCTGATAGTATTTTCGATGCGCTGGTTTGCATTTTGGAGTAAAGCTTGTGCTTCTTTTTTTGCTTCTTGCATGTATTTTTGCTTGTTTTTCTTCAAATCATCCTTTAAAGATTGGTTTTCTCTAAGCAATTTATCTACTTCCAAGCCTTGTTTTCGAAGGTTGGTTTGTTCTCTATCTAAATTCGAACGTTGTTTTTCTAACTGTCTCAAAAGTCTTTCTACTTCTACTTGTTCACCTCCTATTTTTGAACGAGCCGATTTGATAACATCAGAAGGCAAACCTATTTTTTTAGCAATTTCTAGTGCAAACGAACTCCCTGGTTTTCCTATTTCTAACTTAAAGAGAGGCTCTAATTTATCAACATCATAACGCATTGCTCCATTGACAATAAACTGTGATTTTTCTGCCATAAATTTCAGATTGGCATAATGCGTAGTAATTACGGCATACATTCTCTGTTTTTCAAACTCTTCTAAAATGGCTTCTGCTATCGATGCACCTACTTGTGGCTCTGTTCCTGTTCCAAATTCATCTATCAAAGCAAGGGTTCTTTTATTTCCTGCAATGAGAAATTTTTTCATATTATAAAGATGCGAACTATACGTACTCAAATCGTTATCAATGGATTGCTCATCTCCTATGTCTATAAAAAGCTGGTCAAAAATTCCAATTTTTGAGCCTTCTTGAACAGGAATCAATAAACCACTCTGATACATATATTGAAGTAAACCAACCGTTTTCAAAAGAACTGATTTACCACCTGCATTTGGTCCTGAAATAAGTAAAATTCGCTGATTTCCATCTAAAAATAAGGTATTTGGCAGAACTGTTTTTCCTTGTTTTTTATGCGATAAATATAAAAGAGGATGATACGCATTTTGCCAATCTATCAAAGCACGTTTTTCAAAATCTGGATTAATTGCATTTAATTTTACAGCAAAACGAGCTTTTGCACGAATAAAATCTACTTGAGCCAAAAATTCATACGCATATTTCAATGTATATAAATGAGGGCGTAAAAAAGTCGTCAGGTCAGTCAGAATACGCACAATCTCAAATCGCTCTTGGTGCATAAACTGTTTAATGTCATTATTCAAATCTACAATAGCTTCAGGTTCTATAAAAATAGTTTGCCCTGTTGAAGACGTATCATGAACAATTCCTTTTAGCTGTTTGCGATATTCTGTTTTGATAGGAACAACCATTCTACCTTCTCTGACTGTTGTATCAACATCAGAGCGCAAATAATCATTTTTTCGTAAACCTTCTACAATTGAAACCAGTTTTTTACGAAGTGTAACTTGCGTTCTAACAATAGCTTGACGGATTTTTTGAAGCTCTGGAGAAGCATTACTTCTCATCTGTCCTTTATCATCAATAACTCTTTCTATATCTTGAATGACTTCATAAGGAACATCTATATCTTGACACATCGATTGAAGACGTGGAAATTCTTCTTTTGGCTGCCTTCGAATCACTCTTAAAGTCTGATATAATGTATCTAAAGAACGCTTAACATCATAAAATTCAGATTCTGTTAGAAAATTATTAACAATAGAAGCCTTTGCAAGATATGCCGAAACATCAAAATAATAACTTTCAGGAGGGCTTTGTCCTGTCTCTATTAATTTCTTAAATTCTGCTGTTTGTTCTGTCAGACTAGCAATGGTTTCATAATCATTATGAAACTCCATCTTTTCTATAAGCTGTCTGCCCAAAATGCCTTGACATTCTTCTCCTAAAAGCTCACGGATTTTATCAAACCCTAATTTTGACTCTATATTTTGTGGATAAACCATGTTCAGTTATCAATTATCAGTAACCAGTTAATTTCATTTAATGAATAGATAACCCATTTTTCTTGTTTTTGATTCAAAAAGATAAAACTTTTTCAGAACTGATTGTAAATCAGGGTAAAAGCGACCTTCTTTACTTCTTATATAAAAAGAAAAAACACATAGGTTTTGAAAAAACTAACTTCATGACTACTTTTGCCTAACATTCTAATATATCAAAAGATTACTACCTTTTATTTCGGATTTAACTCCGTTTATTATCAAAACTTAGCCTTTATTTACTAATGAAAGTATATAACCAACCTGCTCGTAGTGAGTGGGAATCTATCTGTGTTCGCCCTACGTTTTCTTTAAAACAAATTGAATCTCAAGTTCAAAATGTTTTGAGTGCTATAAAAAAAGAAGGGGATAGTGCCATTCAAAAATTTACAAAAGAATTTGATAAAATAGATATAGAGAAGTTTAGAGTAACTACAAAAGAACTTCAAGAAGCTGAAAATCTTATTTCTGAACCTCTCAAGACGGCTATTAATCAAGCTTATAAAAACATTTTGGTTTTTCACCAAAGCCAACAAGAAGAAATAAAAAAAGTTGAGATTACTAAGGGAATTACCTGTTGGAGAAAAAGTGTAGGCATTGAAAAAGTGGGTTTGTATATACCAGGTGGAACAGCTCCTCTTTTTTCTACTGTTTTGATGCTCGGTATTCCTGCCAAAATTGCTGGTTGTAAGAATGTGGTTTTATGTTCTCCTCCCAATAAGGAAGGCAAAATACACCCTGCGATTCTATATGCTGCTCATCTTGTAGGAGCAACAGATATTTTCAAAATTGGAGGAATACAGGCAATTGGTGCAATGGCGTACGGAACAGAAACAGTACCGAAAGTATATAAAATTTTTGGACCTGGAAATCAATATGTAACTGTTGCCAAACAGCTTATTCAAAACGAAGGAGTTGCTATCGATATGCCCGCAGGTCCTTCTGAGGTAGCTGTTTTGGCTGATAAAAGTTGTGTTCCTAGCTTTGTCGCTGCTGATTTACTCTCTCAAGCTGAACATGGAAAAGATAGCCAAGTAATTTTGATGACAGACAGTGAAGAAACAGCAAATCAAATTAAAATAGAAACAGAAAAACAATTAGAATCACTACCTAGAAAGGAATTTGCTCAAAAATCATTGGAAAATAGCCGTTTTGTAGTCTTGAAAAATAGACAAGAAATTTTGGATATGAGTAATTTTTATGCTCCAGAACATTTGATTATTGCTTTAGAGAATTCAGAAGAAGCAGCTAATCATATCATTAACGCAGGTTCTGTGTTTTTGGGAAATTATACGCCTGAATCAGTTGGAGATTATGCTTCTGGGACAAATCATACACTTCCAACAGACGGACATGCAAGAGCATATAGTGGAGTTTCTTTAGATAGTTTTGTCAAAAAAATTACGTTTCAATCACTTACAAAAGAAGGTCTGAATCAAATCGGACAAACCGTAATTGAGATGGCAGAAGCAGAAGAATTGAAAGCTCATGCAAATGCTGTGCGTGTGAGGTTGTAATATTTTGTTTGAAGTCAAGTAATTGAGTAAAATTAAAATATAACGAAACCCACGATTTCAATCGTGGGAAAGCAGGTAAAATAAGAACAAAAATAGACTTCCTGCTATCCCATAACTAAAGTTATGGGTTTCGTTTTGAAACCAAACTTCATTATTGTCTTATAATTAAATCTGCTCAATTATTTAGTAGGGCAAGGGCATTTGTTTTTAGCCTACTTGATATAACATTTTTCTGTTTTTTTAACTGAAATAATGTTATCTTTGAATAGATGACGGTTTTATGTCATTCAATAAACCTATCCCTCCTTATTTTTTATGTTTGTGTGATGATGCAAAAATTTCTATTTCTTTTCCTTTTTTATATTTTATTGGTTTTTTCTACAAAAGCCCAATTTGTAACAAATGATGGTCAAAAACTGACGGTTGAGATGTGTTTGGAAAAGTCGGAAGAACGCAAAAATCAAGGCGATTATAGAGGGGCAAGTGATTTTCTGAATAAAGCTGCACTCATTCATTGGGATAAAAAAGAACTCCGACCAGCCATTACCTACTTTCAAAAATCATTAATTTTTAATCAAAAAGTAGATAATCAGAGTGGAATGTATGGGATTTATAGTAATCTTGCTACTATTTATGCTGATTTAGAAAAGTTTGACTCCTCTTTAGTATTCTTTCAAAAAACCTTAGAGGGGCGTAAAAAACAAGGCGTAAAAGAACCTATAATTTCGGCTCAAATAAATACGGCAGTTGTTCTTAATAATCTAAAAAGACATGATGAAGCAGCACAACAGCTTTTAGATGGACTAAGTATAGCAAAAGAAAGTTTGGATTTAGAGCAAATGAGAAGCATCTATGGAATGCTTGCCGAAACATATGAAAAAGCAGGAAATTCTGAAAAAACAAAAGAATATTTTGATTTATATCGAAATTTTCATGAAATGTCTCAACAACGAAAAATGGCTGTTGTAAGTGCAGAAGCTGACAAAGCAAGGCTACAAGCAGCTTTAGCTGAAACAGAAAAGCAAAGAGCAGAGCTAGAAATTGCCTTAAAAAACACAAAATTAAAAGAGCAAGAAAAACACATAGAAAGCAAGAATGAAGAACTAAATAAATTAGAATCTAACTTTACAAAACAAGAACTTGCTTATAAAGTTCTTCAACAAGAAACTGACTTACAAGAAGCTAAATTTGCACAAGAACAAGCCGAAAATGAACAAAAAATAGCAAAACAACGCTTATATATTGGAGCAATTGCAGGTGTTTTATTGCTTTCTTTTATTGGAATATTTTTTATTTATAGAAGTCAGCAACAAAAGAAAAGGGCAAATCTGATTTTGCAAGATAAAAATGAAGAAATTAGCTTCCAACAAGCTCAAATTTTAGAACAAAATCACGAATTGGAAATTGCAGTAAACGAAATTGAAGATAAAAACAAAGAGATTACATCAAGTATTACTTATGCCAAACGTATTCAAGAGGCAATACTTCCAAATATCATAAATATCCAGAAAGTGTTACCCGAATCTTTCGTTTATTTTCGTCCTCGTGATATTGTAAGTGGAGATTTTTACTTTTTTCATGAGATTAAAGAAGAACAAAAAATAATCTTAGCAGCCGTTGATTGTACAGGACATGGCGTACCGGGGGCATTTATGTCTATGGTAGGAAATGAGATTTTGAGTAGAATTGTAGCAGAAAATAATATTACCTCACCAGCAGAAATATTAAATCGCTTAAATAAAGGCATAACTACAGCTCTACACAAAGATGAAACAGATATTCATGACGGAATGGATTTAGCTTTAGTTTGTATAGACAAAAAAGCCAAAACACTTACTTTTGCAGGAGCTAAAAACCCTCTTTTTTATATTCAAAATAATAATTTGGAAGTAATAAAAGGAGATAAAATGCCAATTGGTGGTTCGGATAGAGAGCATAAAGGAGATTTTACAGAACACGTAATTGATACTTCTATTCCTACAACATTTTATATTTTTTCTGATGGCTTTCAAGACCAATTTGGAGGAGAACAAGGGCGCAAATTTATGGTCAAAAACTTTAGAAACTTACTTTTTGAAATTCATAAAAAAGATACAGCCGAGCAAAAACAAATCCTTTATCAAACCTTTAAAGATTGGATTGGAAATGAACACAAACCTATTGATGATGTACTTGTGATTGGAGGAAGAGTATAAGAATACTTTTTTACAGATAGAGATTTGAAGTAGTATTTTCGTAAATTTGTAGCATCAAAGTTTGCTTCAGATAAAAAAACAAGAAGATTAATATACAAAAGAATATGGTAAAGATTGGAAATGTAGAGTTAGGAGAGTTCCCACTTTTACTTGCGCCGATGGAAGATGTAAGTGACCCTCCTTTTCGTGCTGTCTGTAAAGCTTGTGGCGCAGATATGATGTACACCGAATTTATTTCAGTAGAAGGGTTGATAAGAGATGCTGATAAAAGTGTAGAAAAACTAGATATTTTTGATTATGAAAGACCAGTAGGTATTCAGATTTTTGGTGCAGAGCTAGATTCTATGCTCAAAGCTACTGAAATTGTAGAAAGAGAAAACCCAGAAGTTTTGGATATAAATTTTGGTTGTCCTGTCAAAAAAGTAGTATGCAAAGGAGCAGGAGCAGGTATTTTGAAAGATATTCCTAAAATGGAACTTCTTACAAAAGAAATTGTAAACCGTTCGAATCTTCCTGTTACTGTCAAAACTCGTTTGGGTTGGGATCACGATTCTATCCAAATTTTGGAAGTCGCAAAACGTTTGCAAGGCGTTGGTATTCAGGCACTTTCTATTCATGGACGTACTCGTAAGCAGATGTACACAGGTGAGGCTGATTGGTCGTATATTGCAGAAGTAAAAAATAGTGCTGATATTCATATTCCTATCTTTGGAAATGGCGATATTGATTCTCCTCAAAAGGCTTTGGAATACAAAAACCGTTTTGGTGTCGATGGAATTATGATAGGACGTGCTGCCATTGGCTATCCTTGGATTTTTAGAGAAATAAAACATTATTTGGCTACTGGCGAACTTTTGCCACCTCCAACACTAGAAGAACGTTTAGATATTTGCAGAAAACACTTTGTTTTTTCTTTAGAATGGAAGCAAAATGAAACGGTAGCTATCAATGAAATGAAGCGTCATTATGCAGCTTATTTTAAAGGACTAAGAGGAATCAAACAATATAGAATGAGACTTGTTCAGTCTAATAGTTCGCAAGAAGTATTTGATATTCTTAATGAAATCGAAACTGAGTATCAAGGAGTTGAATTTGCGCACGTATATTAAAATTACTAAGTATATTAAACCAAAATTATCATGAAATTTATCAAGTCTATTTTTCCAATTCTTACTTTAGCTGTTTTGTTCTTGTTTTCTTCGTGTGGTGATGGAAGGAATATTTATAGAGAACATACAGATGTAAATTCAGTAGGCTTTAAGTGGAATATGAGTGATGAGAAAACCTACAAAGTAAATGTAGAAGAAGCAGGAATGTATGATATTTCGATAGAATTACGCCACGGAATTAGTATTCCTTTCAAAAATCTAATTTTGGTTCTTACTTATGAAACTCCAGACGGAAAAGCAACAGAAGAGAAAGTAGATTTTAGATTGCGTGATGAAGGTGGACGTGCAATAGGTGAAGGCGTAGGCGATACTTATGATACAAGACAGGTTGTAATGCCTAATTTTAAACTAGAAAAAGGAACTTATACCTTCAAAATCAAACATGCTTTACCTGATAATGACCCAATAAGTCCAATTTTAGAAGTTGGTTTGGTTGTAGATAAAGTAAAAAAATAAATAATTAGATATGAAACTAATTCATTTTGATTGGGCAATAAAAAAGCTGCTTCGCCATAAAGAAAATTTTGGAATTTTGGAGGGTTTTCTGACCGAACTTCTAAAGTTTGACCTCAAAATAGAACGCATTTTAGAAAGTGAAGGTAACCAAGAAGAGCAGCGAGACAAGTTCAATAGAGTAGATATTTTGGTCAGAACAACGAAAGGAGAACTTGTCTTGGTAGAGCTTCAAAATACCCCTGAAACAGATTATTTTCAGAGAATGCTTTATGGTGTTTCTAAGCTATTAACTGAATATTTCAAATTAGGGGAGTCGTATGAAAGAATCAAAAGATTTTATTCCATCAATATTGTTTATGGTTCATTCGGACAGGGGGAAGATTATATCTATCAACACCAAGGTAGTTTTGTAGGTACTCACTCAAAAGATAATTTAGAAAATGAAAATTTCCCAAAATACTATATTCTAAAAGTTAATAATTTTGATGATGTAGTAAAAAATACTTTAGATGAATGGATTTATTTCTTGAAAAAAAGCGAAGTAAAAGATGAATTTAAGGCGAAAGGAATGGAAGAAGTAAGAGAAAAGATGTGTTATGAAAAGCTGGATAAAGACTCCAAAATTGCCTATAATCGTTTTCAAGAAAATCTTAGAATAGCAAAAAGTATAATTGAAACAGGAAGAAAAACAACTATACTAGAAATTGCAAAAGATTTTAAAAATGCTGGTATTGCTATTCATGAAATCGCAAAAAGTACAGGACTTTCAGAAGAAGAAATAAATGATTTATAAAACTCATTTAAAACAATTACTAAAACATAAAAAATGAACCTTCAACTCATTCCAGCCATTGATTTAATTGATGGCAAGTGTGTTCGTCTGACACATGGCGATTACGACACAAAAAAAATATATAATTCAGATCCTTTAGACCAAGCCAAAATATTTGAAAATAAAGGAATAAAACGCCTTCATATTGTCGACTTAGATGGTGCAAAAGCTGGTAAGCCTCAAAACCTAAAAGTATTAGAAAAAATAGCTTCTCAAACTGATTTAATTATCGATTTTGGTGGTGGAATACGTAATTCAGAAGCTGTTGAAAGTATTCTTTCAAGTGGCGCAAAAATGGTAAGTGTAGGCAGTATTGCTGTAAAAAGTCCAGAAGTCTTTGAAAATTGGCTCTCAAAGTTTGGTGGAAACTCCATTTTATTGGCTGCTGATGTTCGTGGAGAAAAACTTCTTACTGATGCGTGGAAAAACGAAAGTGAGTTTACTGTTTTTGAGTTTATTGAAAGTTGGAAACAAAAAGGACTTACGCAGTTTTTCTGTACTGATATTACAAAAGATGGTGCATTAGAAGGCTTGAATACTGATTTTTATGGAGAATTAAAGACTAAATTCCCAACTCTTACAGTAATTGCAAGTGGTGGCGTAACCAGTCAAGACGATTTAGTTTTGCTTGACAAACTAGGCGTTGATGGCGCAATTGTAGGAAAGGCTATTTATGAAAATAGAATTTCAATTTAACTATTAAATAGTTGATATAGCTTATTTGCATTTCACTAATAACTTATCACTAATAACTTATCACTATATTATTTTGCTATCCAAAAGAATAATTCCCTGTTTAGATATAAAAGACGGACAAACTGTAAAAGGCGTACAGTTTGAAGAGCTTCGTTTTGCTGGAGACCCAGTAGAATTAGGCGAAAAATATGCAAAAGAAGGGGCTGATGAACTTGTCTTCTTAGATATTACGGCTACTCATGAAAAACGAAAAACACTCAAAGAACTTGCCTTACGTATTGCCAAAAACTTAAATATTCCTTTTACTGTTGGTGGTGGCGTAAGTAGTGTTGAAGATGTTTCAGTTTTGTTAGAAGCTGGTGCAGACAAAGTTACTATCAATTCGGCTGCTGTTCTGAATCCCAAACTCATTGAAGAAACTTCCAAAAAATTTGGTAATCAATGTATTGTTATTGCGATTGATGCAAAAATTAATGATGCTGGAAAATGGGAAGTTCATACAGGAGGAGGACGAAAAAACTTGGGTATTGACCTTTATGAGTGGGCAAAAGAGGCACAAGAAAGAGGTGCAGGAGAAATTTTGTTTACTTCAATGAGCCACGACGGAACAAAGAATGGCTTTGCCAATGATGTTTATTCAAAACTTAGCACTATTTGTAGTATTCCGATTATTGCTTCTGGAGGTGCAGGAAATACACAGCATTTTGTAGATGTTTTTAATGAAGGAAAAGCTGATGCTGCACTTGCTGCTAGTATTTTTCACTTTGGAGAAATTCCTGTTCCTGTTCTGAAAAAAGAGCTCTTTGAAAAAGGAATTCATGTTAGAGTATAAGATAGATAATCTATTATGAAAAAAAGCCTATCAAACTGTAAAAAGTTGATAGGCTTTTATAAAAAGATATATTATTCTTGCGCAATAGCAGGATGATAAATATTTGTTTTACTTTTATCATCTAGTGGTACAAATTCTAGCATAGGATAACTCAAATCAACATCTTCTATTTTCTCATCTTTTAGAAAAGAAACCATTGCAGCATTTGCTTTCGGATGGCGACGGATTTGCTCGTGTCCTGCATTTTTGATAATGATATGTTCACTATTTGGAAATCCCCAGCGCACTTCTTCGGCTTGATAAGGTGGCGTATTAAAATCTAGTGTTCCACTCAAGAAAAGAACAGGAATATCACTTGCAAATGGACTTCTAAATTCATCTCCTAAGTCTATATTTAATTCCTTATCATTTTTGCTTTCTGTTTCCTTAAAGATATTTGCAAACATACTTTCTTCAAGTTCGTGCTTTATTTTTTCGTTTCGATAAGCAGTTGCCCCAGAAGCCTTATCTGTCATCATACTCATTCCATTAATGCCATAAAACATTCCTATTCTCTTCTGTACAAACCATTTTAGAATATCATAATTATCTTGACTTGCATCATAAAGTAGCTTAGGAAAAATAGGAATATCACTTGCATCACCAATATCAAAACGAAGTATCATATTGAGCGCATAACCGTTTAGTTCAATTTTCATAGGCTTTCTGGTTAGAGGTGATATTATTTTCATCTCAACTGGATTGCTGTTTAATTTTTCTATTACAATTTTATGGAGTTCTAATAGATTAGGAACTTTCTCACTCACTTCTTTTTTTTGAGCTGCCATTAGAGCAATTTTCTTAAACTGCATATCCATACTCAAAGGTGTTTTTTTGGTATGATTTAGTCCTTCTGTTCCTATTAAAATAGCCTTCTCTACATTTTCGCCATAGTATTTCATATAAGTTTGTGCTAGATGTGTTCCATAACTAAAACCCATCAATGATATTTTTTGATAAGATAAAGCAATACGCAACGCTTCAATATCTGCTGCGTTTTGTAGTGTTGTATAGCCTTTCAAATCTACACCTCGTTCTTTGAAAGCATTCAAAGCATTCTCTTCTACATTATTGAAATAATCTTGACGCAGCTTTTCATCAACAAAGATTTTTGAAGGTACATCTTCACTTACAATATGCGTTACTCTTCTTGCGCCTTGTCCTGTGCCACGTTGGTCTAGCAAAATTACATCAGAATACTCTAAGAGTTCTACCCAGCTTTCCAAATACTCTGGGTAAGTTGCTTGCCACGTAGAACTAGAGCCAGGACCTCCTTCTAAATAGACTAAAGGATTTTCAGATGTAGGAGTTGAGCTTTTCAGTTGGATAAAAGAAATAGAAATCAATTCAGAGTTAGGATTTTTTCTATTTTCTTTTACTTGCATACGCCCCATAATTGCCTTTATTTTTTTACCTGATTCAGACACAAATACAGTATCTGTGGTAGAAAGATTGGAAGAACCGTTTTGTGCAAATGATAAAGTAAAGATGAGAATTGATAAAACGAAAACAAATAAATATTTCATTGTCATAAAATTTAAAGTGGTTGTAAACATAATTTCTACTTCAAACTTACAACTCAATTTGCCTCCTAATTTAAAATATCGTTCAAACTGCTTTTCTGTACTATGGATAGGTATTTTATACTATTTTTAAAGTGAAAAGGGATTTATCTTTGGCTTATCCTGTACAAACCCTTTTTGATGGGTAGCAAACTCTGTTTTATCTTTTTTCTGTTTGTTCAAATAGATTTTTGCGTATTTTCATTTTTAGAATATATTCAAAATCATCGACTAGAAAACATAAATCAAACAAAACATCAGAAAAAGTGATAAAATTTAATAACCTTATAGACTGGCTAACTGAAAAACGATTATGGCGACATATTTTGTTTTGGTTGGCTGCTTTCCTCATAGCTCCTCTTACTTCTAGTGAAGATGTTTCTGAATTAGGGGAGGCTTTTGTTTTTAGGTTGGTAGGAATGCCCATCAAAATTTTGGCAACTTACTTTTTAGTTTATTATCAGATTCCGAAGTTGCTTATTCCTAAAAAGTATATTTTATTTGTGAGTAGTATTTTTATGAGCGTGTTCGTGTTTTGCGTTTTATATAGAATAATGAATGTTCATATTGCAGAACAAATTATTTATCCAAATACAGAAAAGGAGTCTATTGTAGAAATAATAATACAAGTAGAAACGACCGTTTTTTGGTATGTAGGCAAAGTCTATTTGTTTTCTTTCGTATTTCTATTCTTCAAAATGTTTAGAGATTCGACAACAGAAAAAAGAAAAATCCAGCAGTTGGAAAAGCAAAAAACGATTGCCGAACTCAATTTTCTGAAAGCTCAAATTCATCCTCACTTTCTGTTCAATACGCTCAATAATTTATATATGCTGACACTTACAGGTTCGAAAAAAGCTCCAGATGTAGTGGCTCGTCTTTCAGATATGTTAGATTATATTTTGTATCAATGCAAAGCCGACAGAGTAAGTATAGAAAAGGAAGTTATCTTGATAGAGAATTATATAGAATTAGAAAAATTGCGCTATGGAGATAGAATTTTGATAGAACTAAATACTTCTATTGATGATTTTCAAACGCCAGTTCCTCCTTTGCTTTTAATTTCTTTGGTAGAAAATGCTTTCAAACACGGAGCAAGTGGAGTGATAGAGAATGCTATCATAGAAATTTCCATCAAGACAGAAAAAGGTAGATTATTTTTTGAAATATTTAATACCAAATATGATACTCAACAAGAAGATAAAGAGGGGTACAAAGAAGGAATTGGAATAAAAAATATTACTCAACAACTAGATTTGTTGTACCCAAATGCTTACGAATGGAAAGTAAAAGATGAAAAAACAAGTTATAGAGTAAAATTATCGATTTAAAAAACTATGCAACATCCAAAAACGAATTGCCTAATAGTAGAAGACGAACCTTTGGCAGCACAACTTTTAGAAAAACACATTAGTAATTTTTCTTATCTCAATTTGGTATCTATTTGTACAAATGCAATTTCAGCGTTTGAAGTCTTGAATACTGAAAAGATTGATTTGATTTTTTTAGATATTCAGATGCCTGTTTTGGACGGAGTAAAGTTTGCTAAGTCCCTCAAAAATCCTCCTTCCATTATTTTTACTACTGCGTATCGAAACTATGCGGTAGAAAGTTATGAGCTTGAAGTAGTAGATTATTTATTAAAACCCATTACAATTGAACGTTTTTTAAAATCTATGGATAAATATTTTTCAAAAAATAATACCATTTCAGTACCAAAATACTTACCAAAACAAGTTAGTCAAGAAGACGAGAAAACTTATTTTTTTATTAATGTAAATAAGAAACATATCAAGGTAAATTTTGAAGAAATAGAATACATTGAAAGTCTGAAAGACTATGTGGGGATTTATGTAAAAGCAAAAAGACATGTTACGAAGCTCAAAATAAGTGACTTAGAAACCTCTTTGCCTTCTTACTTTCTTCGTATTCATCGTTCTTATATTGTCAATAAAAATCATATAACAGCTTTTACTATGCAAGACATTGAGATAGGAAAAATGGAAATCCCAATAGGAGATTCTTACAAGGAAAGAGTTGTTAATGCTTTATAGAAAGCAAATCTCTTTTAGAAGTGCTTCTAAAAGAGATTAAAATAAAAATTACTTCATATCCTTTATTTTCTCTAAAACCTCTCTAGGTTCTGCACGTTTTTTATAGTCTGCATCTAGGAAAGCATAAACTATTTCATTTTCAGAATTGACGATGTATGTCGCAGCCAAAGGTAATGTATAAGACGCATCTCCGTTATATTTTTCCAATCCCATATTTTTATAGGCTTCTTTAATAGACTCATCTAATGGAAAAACGATTCCGTATTCTTTTGCGACCTTATTTCCTACATCACTCAAGACCTCAAACTCTAAAGCATTTTTTTCTTTTGTAGAAAGCGACATATCAGGAACTTCGGGAGAAATAGCAAGAAATTCTACATTTTCTGCTTTTATTTCTGGTAAAATATCTTGCCAAGCAGCCAATGTAAGGTTACAATAAGGACACCAACCACCTCTATACCAAGTGATAATTGTATATCCATTTTGAGTTTTGTCAGTCAAAGAAACCTGTATTCCTGTTGCATTTGGGAGCGTAAAATTAGGAGCTTTATCGCCCTCTTTCTTAGATTTTTCTACGATACCACTTGCAGCTACTTTTTCAATCGCAGCTTCATACGTTTTTACTTTTTCTGGGTCTGCTTTTTCTTTGAAAGCATTTGCTTTGTCTGATAGTTGGTCTGTAAGAGAAGGCATAATTGTTTCTGTTTCGCTACTTTCATCTATAATAATTTCTTCCTCAACTATCTCTGTTTGTTCTTCACTTTGTGCTTTTTTGTTGTCTGAACACGAAAAAAAGCCAAACGTTAGTAATAAAGAAAAAGTACATAAAAGGTTTGAAAAATTGAATGGTTTGTTAGTCATTTTTGAAATCTGTTTTTCTAAAAAAAAATATTTAATGTATGTATTTCTTTCCCTTTTTGTAAATCTAAATAAATCAAGGCATTTGTTTCAATCGAAAAGTCAAATTTGTAATTAAATAACATATTTCTTTTTGCTTCTAAGCAAGATAAAAAGAAATTAGAAAGCTACAAACAGATAAGATTTGCACAGCACAGCACCACGTTTTGTCTATAAATCTAATCAGAATTAGAAAAAGCCTAGAGTCAAATAAAATGCTCAAATTTTTAGTTTATTTTTTCTACAACTCTTGCAAATGTTTAGATTGTTACTTAACTTTGCTAAAAATAATAGCATAATTAACTAATTAAATTTATTTTGATAAAAAAAATGGAATTTAATCAAATTACATTTTGATATTTGAAATTAATTACAAATATAATTAGCAATAAAAAGGAGTTACAAAAACTCAATTGTGAAAAGTTAGCTATAAAAATCAAAGAGAAATCATACAAGCAAATATTTACTATTTACATAGTCAAAGATGAAAAATATAATTAAAAATAAATTCTTACCTATTTCCATCAATTTGGATAAGATAAGAGACCATAGACACATAGAAATTCCTATTAAACTCATAATAGGAAAAAGGTATTTTGAGTATAATATTTCTTTTGTTATAGAAAATTATATGCTCATTGTAGTTGCTTTATTTTTAGGAGCTGTTGCGCTTTATGGAAGCTGGGGAGAGACACAAAGCACTTATATCAAAAATTTATGGGTTCAGATAGGGCAAGAAACCCCTTTTGAATTATGGAAAAAAATGGAAGAAAAACAAGCACTGACTTTTGCCTCTGCAAGTATTTTTTCTGATAATCAAAATGAAGAATCTGCTACCATGCAGCTTATGAAGCTTACTTCTTCCAATTCTGATAATCAAAACTCTCCTAAAAAAGATATAAAAAATGGACTTCCTATTTTTGTTCATTCGGTGGCTGATTATGATAATTTAGCAAGTCTTGCAAAGAGTGAAAATATGATGGAAGAGTTTATGATACAGAAGCAAATTCGTATTACGAAGGCACTTATTGAAAATAAAGCTTCTCGCCTTGACCAACTCAATGATAGCATTCTTTTAGTTATGAATAGAGATATTAGCCGTATGTTTATGGATTTAGTCTTGAAAAACTTAAATGCACCTGCTCATGTTTGGGCTTATTTTGCAGATACAATTCATCTTCGTAAAATAGAGACAGCTCTTATGGAACAAGTAAAATATAATGTTCCTGTTTCAATAAAACTGGCACAATCTGCTTTAGAGACTGCTTACGGTTCAAGAGTCATTCATAATAATTATTTTGGAATAAAAGATAAAAATAGAACAGGCGAAAAAACCATTACAACAGAATATTTTACAGCAGAAGAAGCTTCGATGAATCAAGATATTATTCTTACTCAAAAACCATTTATCAAAAAAGGAACTGTTTTGTATGAGTGCAAGGTACAAGATTATTTTTCTCAATATAAAAGTGCTTGGCAGTCATTTAGAGGGCATTCAGAATTTTTATCAACGCATAAAAGATATGCACCACTCTTTACAAAGGGTAAAAATTATGAAGATTGGGCAAACAAAATTGGTTCGGAAAGAACTGGAGGTGTAGGTTATGCTACTTCGCCACTTTATGGAGAACTCTTGAAAAAAATTATAAAAAGGTATCAATTACATCTTTTAGACCACTAAGAAACAATTACAAATTACGAATTTAAAATTATGACTATCAGCAAGTTAAAGCATTGAAAATATCAATTTATTTAACTTCTATTCTCAGGCTAATCTAAACTCATTAATTTTCAATTCTAAATTGGTATTTAAAGACAACCGAGTGATCGGGTTTTGGAAGATAGCTGAAAAAAAGCGATACAGTTTGTATCGCTCTTTTTGTTTTATATCAACTTATTATTTTTAATAAACGTGCTGTCCACCATTAATAGCAAAGTTTGCTCCTGTAACAAAACCTGCTTTATCCGAAACGATATAAGAAATAATTTCTGCAATTTCTTCTGGTGTTCCTAATCTTCCCATCGGAACTTCAGCAATAATTTGTTTAAGAATATCTTCTGGAACTGCCATAACCATATCGGTAGCAATATAACCAGGAGAAACAGTATTGATAGTAACACCCTTACGAGCCGTTTCCATTGCCAAACTTTTCGTAAATCCGTGCATACCTGCTTTGGCTGCACTATAATTTACCTGTCCGAACTGTCCACGCTGACCATTTACAGAAGAAACATTGATTACTCTTCCAAATCCACCTTCTAACATTGGGTTAATAGCATGACGACAACAATTAAAAACGCTTGTCAAATCGGCATCGATAACGGATTTCCATTGATCAAAAGACATTTTACGGAAAGAACCATCACGAGTAATACCTGCATTGTTTACTAAAATATCTACTGTTCCTACTCTATTTTTGATGTCTTCGAACATTTTTTCTACTTCATCAAAGTTGGAAACATCAGCCATTACTAAAGGCAAATCGTAGCCATCTTCTTTTAGTTTTGTGTTCCATTCTTCAGCTTTTTCACGGTTGCGATAATGCGCTACAACAGTATAACCTTCGTCGTGTAGCTTCTTACAAATAGCTGTTCCGATTCCTCCTGTTGAGCCTGTTACTAAAGCAACTTTTTTATTGTTTTTGTCCATTTCTTGAATGTGTTGTGTGTGTGAATTGTTATTGTGTTGGTTTATTTTGGCTCAAAGCTACTACTTTTTTTGTTAAGTGTTCTCTTAAAATGAAAAGTTTCATACAAACTTAAACTTCAGGGAAACAATAAACCTTTTTTCTCTAAATTATTTCATTATACTTAGTTATATTAAAATCAAAATGTTAAAAATTAAATTTTTATAAGTAGATTAATACATATTTTATCAAAAAAGTAATCAAATACTATAAACTTAACCTAGTTAATTAATTTCCTTTTTTAGAACGTTATTTTTATTTTTTTTTACTGTAAAAACCTCAAATTATTTAAAAAATTAAAATTAATATTTGCATTTTACAATAATGAATACTTATATTTGAGACATGAAGATTTTTAAAATTGTATAAATCTAATTCAAAGTATTATTATTGTTGAATAATAATCAGTTTTAATTTTCATAAAAATATTTTTATAGTTAAACTATTTTTATAAATTTTTAATTTATTCTTCTAACTATATTTTACACCAAGACACTAAATAATCCCTTTATTTTTATAAAATACACACAAACAAATGCAGAAAGTTATTTTCTCGGTAGTCTTATCTTTTATTTTATCTTTTGCTTCCTTATTATTTCCGACTTATCTAGCAGCACAGGAATCAGAAAATAAAGATACTACTACAACGCCAAATCTTGAAAAAATTACTTTTCAAAATGAATCAAGAACACAAACCAGTTTTTCGCTTTCAAATGTAAAAAGTCTTTCAGAAAATCAGAACCTCCTTTTTAGAAAAAACAAAAATGGAGTTACGCTTCAAGACATCAAACAAAAAGGTAGTTTTACTACAAAAGCTATCGAAATTGAACTCAAAAACCCAACACCTTTTATTTCTGCTTATACAACTTGGAAAGGAGAGAATCTTCACGACGAGTTTCTGACTATCGAACAGAGAACATCTGTTGATGGTAGAAGCTGGAATATTTGGGAGCAAACAGCTTTTGATGGACACGTAAATATTGAAAATCACAAAGAAGCCAAGCGAATCACTTCAGTAGCTAGTTTTCTTCCTAAAGAAACACGTTTTATTCAATACAGAATTTCTTGGAAAATAGGAAGTGAGCAAACAGCAAGTATTGAAGATGTAGATGTCTCTTTTTATAGCCCAGGGGAAACTCCAAAACAAACGCTAAAAAAAGCGAAAGATGATATGACAAATTACATGCAAAGTGGTGGTTGTTCGCAGCCTCCTGTAGTTTCTCGTAGCAGTTGGGGCGCACGTTCTCCAAGAAGTAGTTATTCTTATACAAATGTTACGCATTTGGTAGTTCATCATGCGTATGGATATGATTGGAACGATGGTGCAGCAGCAGTTAGAGCTGTTCAAGATTTGCATCAAAATTCAAATGGTTGGTCAGATATTGGGTATAATTATTTGATTCATAAATCAGGTGTGATTTATCAAGGAAGACCAGAAAACGTAATTGGAGCGCATTTTTGTGGTTATAATTCTCGTACACAAGGAATTTGTATGTTAGGAACTTTTACAAGCCAAAATCCAACAAATGCAGCCATGACAAGTCTGAAAAAACTTTTAGCATGGAAGGCAGACAAAGAAGGAATCAATCCTTTAGGTTCTTCCTATCATTATTCGACAGGTGGAAATGTCAAAAATATTGCTGGTCATCGTGATGGTGGTGGCTGTACTTCTTGCCCTGGTAATTCGCTTTACTCACTTCTTCCAACAGTAAGAGCCGATGTAAATTCATTGATTCAAAATGATTGTGGTGGTACTCCTCCTCCTCCTCCTCCAACTAGCGATACTACTGCTCCAACGACAAGTATTTCTGCTCCAAACTCTGCAACAGATAATTTTACAGTAACTTTTACAGATGATGATAATGTAGGTGTAGTTCGTCGTTTTTATCAAGTTTTGGAATCAGTAAATGCTGAATGGAGAGGAAATAAAACTAAAGGTTTCTTTAATGATAACTTTGGAAATGTATCTATTCATTCGGATTATACAAAAGGATTGGGCGATTGGGAAGGCACTTGGTGGGAAACTTCTCAAGGGCGTTTGCGACAATCTAGCTTGAGTTCGAATACAGCTATGTCGACAGAGCTTTCTCAAACTCAAGGAAATGCGTATTTATATAATTTTGCAGCAAAAGTAAATAATACATCTGGAAATCGTCGTTTTGGAATGCACATTATGGCAAGTTCACAAACACAAAGAGAACGTGGAAATTCGTATCTAATTTGGTTTGCTACCGACGCAAATAAAGTTTATATATACGAAACGATAAATAACGTACTCTATAACCGTGCAAGTGCTACGCTTTCAACAGACAATAACTGGGCAGATTATAAAATTGCTTACAGTACAAACTCTGGAAAAATAGAAGTTTTCAAAAATGGTCAGCCTGTTTTGGATTGGACAGATGCTAGTCCACTTACTTCTGGTTCGTATATGTCTTTCCGTACCAATGGTGCATCGGTTGATTTTGATGACTTGAAAGTCTTCAAATCTCGTGGAACAAGCCAAACTGTCTTTGTAGGAACAACGGATTGGAATGATGTACGAGTAAATGGAAGCCCAGCAGCAAAGATAAAATCACTTGTAAAAGATGCTGCTAATAATTGGTCTTCTTTAGGAGATGCAGAAGTAAATATTTCGAATATTTCATCAAAAATTGCTACTAATCAAGAAGAGGAAGAGCAAATAAGTAAACTCTCTTTATATCCAAACCCAATATCAGGTTCTCGTTTAAATATCGTTTATTCTTTAAAAGAATCTTCTCAGGTCAGTATTCGTTTGTATAATGTTTTGGGCGAAGAAATTTCTATTCTTTATCAAGGAAATAGAGAAGCAGGAAATCAAAATGAAGAGTTTGAGCTTTCTAATTTGAGGTTAAAAGCAGGAACATATATTATTCGTATCTCTACAAAAGAAGGAGTAAAAACACTTCGTTTGGTTAAAATTTAAAATTAGTTCTTTTAAGTATAGAATATACGCACTTTATCTTAGAAGCTGTTTAAGAATGCAGATTTTTCCTTAGAATTGGATTTGCAAACCCAATTCTAAGGAAAAATAACCTCGCCTTTGTTTGGTGTTTTAGCGTAGCGACACCAACAAATGCACGTACGAAACCTATTCTTAAACAACTTCTTAGCTTAGAGTGCGTATTTTTTTATGAAATCTTCACGAAGAAAGTAAAAGATATTTTTTTGAATCAATTAAATAACTGACGTTATGCAGCTAGAAAGCGAAGCCCATAACTTTGTTACGGGAAAGTAAAATATGCTGTTTTCCCACGATTAAAATCGTGGATTTCGTTTTTTAATATAAAAGAATTACAGAAATTTTATTTTTGTATAATAAAGGTTATCACGGTTATTTTTGTATAACAGTCTTCCAGACTGTTGGATAGAATAAAATACTGCTTCTTATGTTCAGACAAGATGTCTGAACTACCTTAATACAAACCGTGATAAGTTGTAATGTCAGTTAAATAATAGTCATTTTCTTATCAATTTCTAATGCCATTGCTTCTTGCTGTAATTCTACTTTTAGCGTTTTGATATAATCAACTACTTCGTCAAGATATTTATTCATATCCTTTTGAGTAACATAAGTATGAACAACATATACTTTTTCATCTACTAAACCTGCTTTTTCACTATTCCAAACGCCTTTTGCTTCTTTGCTAGTTGCTCCTCCAAAACGCTCTGCCAAAAACTTGAGTGTTTGTTCGACATACTTAGTTGTATCAATTGGCTTATCAACCGAAATGGTAGAAGGAATAAAAACACCAATCTGATGCGTACGTTCCAAACGGTCTATAATCGAACCCAGCATTTCTTCTATCGGACGAGGGATTTTATAGTTTGAATCTTCTGAATCTACAAGCAAAGGTAAATCTGGAATATAAGGAACATCAAAATCTGAACTTCCCTTAATCTGCGTTTTCTCATGTTCTGGACTACAACGATTGATGATTGTAAAAATAGTGGCTTCATCACTTCGCACATGGTCACGGATTTGTTTTTGTAATCTTGGTACAACGTGCATTGCTTCTTCCAAAGGAGGAGTAACAATAATAATCTGATTGACAAACTCCAATAGCATTGCCAAATTCTCATCAATATAGGTTTGATTTTTTAGTGTAATGATGATATTCTCATAATCAGACATCATCGAATCTAAAAATAAAGTCAGACGAGCAGAAAGAGGCAAGTCTGTGTTTTCATCTTGAGAGAGTAAAATATCATAACCTGCACTATGTTTATAAATCTTTGCTCTTTTACGAATATTCAAATCCGAAATCAAATTTTGAGGCGTTGGATATTCTGTATAAACAGTCGTTTGTTTGGTCTGTGCGTGTAAAATACGAGCTAAAGAGTTTCCAATATTTGTTCCTCCTGCATTTGGCGTAAGACTAAAAACCAAAATCAAACGAGCTTTTTTTGATGCCCTTGTTTGTCTTCTATTAGATTCTACCAAATATTTTCCTAACATCTTACAAAGACCAATACCGATTTGAGGATAATCATACATCATTTGTATAAAATCATCTCGCTGAATAACCAATACATCAACATCACTAAGAGCTGAAACAGTAGCTGAACGAGGTTGATTTTCTAATATTCCTACCTCTCCAAACGTATTTCCTGCCATCAGATAGGCAAAAATTTGTTCTTTTCCACTTGCAATGATTTTTTTTACTGCCACAATTCCGTTGATAATCAAATACAAGCTATCACTTGCTTTACCTTGCCAAACAACTGTTTCATCAGGAAAAAACTGACGCATTTTTGCTTTTGCAGCTATTTTTTCTAGTGCTTCTTGAGGAAGTGAAGTAAAAAGAGGAGATTGCCTAAGTGCTTCAACTTTATTAAGAGACTCTATGTTATTAATTCTATCTATCACGGCAATTTTTTTTTAAACTGTTAGGCAGGAATACAAATATTAGAATGAACTCTAAAGTTACTATTTTTATTAGTAAAATGGTAGATTTTTTTTGTAAAATAGATAACCTCTACTTAGCTTTTATTTTCCATAATTAATAGTTGTAGGTTTTGTTTTTGATTGTGTAAGATAAGTAAACTTCCTTTGAGATTTTATAATAGAATAATTCATTGTACTTTTGTTTTATTATATCGAAAAGCAAATATTTTGGTTCTTCCATTGAGCCATTCGTAATTTATAACTGAACAAATGATTCCTATAAAAAATACTCTTGTTAGTGATAATGTAGCTTTTACTCAATTTGTTTGCAATCTTAGCAAATGCAAAGGCGCATGTTGTGTAGAGGGCGAAATGGGCGCACCCTTAGAAGATGATGAACGACATATTTTAGAAGATATTTACGAAGATGTAAAACCATTCTTGACCAAAGAAGGTATTGAAGCCATAGAAAAAAACGGAAAGTACGTATTAGATGAAGACAATGAGTTCTCAACGACTTTGATAGAACGCAATACAGCTTGTGCCTATGTTACCTACGACGAAAAAGGAATTACAAAATGTGGAATAGAAAAAGCCTACGAAGCAGGAAAAATAGATTATCAAAAGCCTATTTCGTGTCATTTGTATCCAATCCGTGTAACAAAATACGCTAGTTTTGATGCTGTAAATTATGACGAATGGGAAATTTGCACACCTGCTTGTAGCCTAGGTAAAGAGTTAAAAGTACCTGTTTATAAGTTTTTGAAAACTCCTTTGATTAGAAAATACGGAACAGAATGGTACGATGAATTAGCTACTTTTATAGAAAAAGAATTATTGTAATTTGAACTTTTCTTATAAGTAATTGAGCAAAATTAAACAAAACCCACGATTAAAATCGGGGAAAAAGCTTTCCTGCTGTTGTTGGTGTTTTAGCGATAGCGACACCAACAACAAGAAATCCTAAACCCTATATTAAACTTGAATTAATTATCAATTTCAGAAAGCTGTTTTATGGCTGCTTGTGTAGCATAATGTTGTTCTCCATTACTCTGGACTAAAATATCTATGGCTTTTTGAAGATATGCTTTCCCTTTTTCTTTTTCATTCAAGGAAATATAACAACTTCCTAGACGAAAATTGACCATTCCTCTATAATAATGAATCGTTGGAATTGGAGGAGACGATAGCAATTCATCTGCTTTTTGAGCATCTTGCATCGCTTTTTGAGGTTGGTTTTTTCCTAACAAAATTTCTGTTCTAGCCAAAAGGGGAACACCAGTAACATAATGATTTTCTCCAAAAAGCTGTTTATAGATTTCATTTGCTTGATTGACAAAAACTAATGCAGAATCAAATTTATTTAATTTTGTATAATAAAAGCCCACATTTAGTGCTGCTGCTGCTGTTTTGTCATTTTTCTCTCCATATTTACTCAAAAATCCATTGTAAGAACGCAATGCAATTGGCTTTCCCAAATCGTGCCTTCCTTGAGCTGCGTAAACGGCTGCCAAATTATTGAGTGCAGTAAGTGTGTGTTTGTGTTCCATTCCTAACTCCTCTTCCATAACTTTAAGAGCTTCTTGATTTATGGTTTCGGCACGAATGAGATTTTGCTTTTTGAAATAGACAGAAGCCATATTTACTTTTACAAGTGCTAATCCGACTGAATCTTGATTTACTTTTTGCTTGATAAATAATTCTCTCTCATATAACGAAAGAGCTTCATCTAGCCTTCCCATTTGATTGGCAATCAGTCCACGAAATGATAAATTATTTCCATAATCGGCTGTAAGTGTATCATTTTTTACAAAAATACCTCCTGCTTGTTTCAAAACAGAATCAGCTTTTTCTAAATCAGCTCTTGATATTTGCAGAAACAATCCATACTCATTGAGCAGAACAGCGTATTTATTATGTTCTTTTGTATATGTTTTTTCAAAAATATCAAATCCTTCTTGAAAAATGGAGTCTGTTTTCTCAACGCTTTTACTTGTTTCGAAAGACCATGCAGCCAATTTTCTAATGCTTTCAGCTGCCTGTGGAGAGTTTTTGCCATATTGCTTGATAAACTTTGGCAATAATTTTTTTTCTAATTCAGTTCCCTCTTTTGCCAAGTTCATATTATCATACAAATCAGATAAAATAGTCAGAAGTTCAGTTTGAAGTGCTGGTTGGTTTTCCAAATTTCTAAATACTTTCTTTTCACTTGCTTTCAAAAACTCACTCACTTTTATATCTTTTCCTTCTGAATCTGAAAGTCTCGGGTCTGGACTTTTAAACAAATCTGTTATGAATGCTAATGTTTGTTCTGCTCGTTGTTTTTCTTTTTTTGTCTTATAGGCTTGATAAGTTGTTCCAAATATTCCACCAACAAGAGCCAAAAAAAGCAGTACAAAACCTACCCAAGCTAATTTGTTTCGTTCGAAAGCCTTTCGTGTTTTATACCCCCAAGAATTAGGCTTTGCTATAATAGGACGTTTTTGTAAATACCTTTCAATATCTTCTGCAAGTTGCTCGGCAGATTGATAGCGCCTTTCAGGTTCGGAGCGAAGAGCCATCAAGACAATAGATTGTAATTCAGATTTTAAGACTCTTTTGAGTTGTTTTTTGTCTGTTTTTCGTTCTTTAGCCACTTTTTTGGCTTCTTTTTCTGAAAACTCTTCATAAATCTTGGAAGGTGTTGGAGGTTGAGAAGTTGTAAGTTTCTTTTCCCATTCTAAAACAGATTCATTTTTATCAAAAATAAATGGTCTTCTTCCACTAAGTAGTTCAAATAAAAGGATTCCTAATTGATAAATATCACTAGATGTGCTGATGGCTGCACCTTGTATTTGTTCTGGACTTGCGTATTCAGGCGTAAGAAGGCGCATTGCCGTTTTAGTTCTCAAATCGTTATCTTCTCCTAGCACTTTAGCAATTCCGAAGTCTAATAATTTTAATGAATTACGTATGTTTTTAGAATTGTTTTCTGGGTTTTTTTCTACTAGAATATTTGAAGGTTTCAAATCTCTATGAATGACTAAGTTTCTGTGTGCGTGTTGTAATGTTCTACAAATTTGGACAAAAATTTCTAAACGTTCTTTTATGGAAAGGTTATTTTCATTGCAATACTCAATAAAATCAAGACCTTCTATATATTCCATTACAAAATAAGGCAAACCGTTTGGCGCAAGTCCACTATTCAATATTTTGGAAATATTTGGATGATTAAGTGAAGCCAAAATCTGTTTTTCAGCCATAAAGCGTCTCAAAACCTCATCAGAATCCATTCCTCGTTTGATGACTTTGATAGCTACTTTTTGCTCAAATTCGCCATCAATACGCTTTGCTAAATAAACAACTGCCATTCCTCCACGCCCAATTTCCTTTTCAATTTGATAGACACCTACCTTTTCGCCCTCTGAGAGAAGTGTTGTTTCGGCAGCTTTTTGCCAAGCATCAGAAACTTTATCTTCTAAACCTCCAAAAAAACTATCTGCTCTTTCAGCTCCTTCCAAAAGTTTTTCAACCTCTTGTTTGAGTTCTTTATCATCTTTTGTTTTAAATGAAAGATAATTTTCTCTTTCCTCTCCTTCTAGTTCTAAAGCTTCTGAAAAAATATCTTGAATAAATTGCCAACGGTTTGCGTCCATATCAGTAATTAATAGTTGTTTTCAATCTCAATTTACGAAGAGGATTTTTAAAAAAAAGAATTTTATCATTTTTTGAATCTTTTTTTATGCTTTTTGGCTCAAAAAATGCCAACTTTACTGTAATAACAAATTTATATTATCTTTTTAAAATTCATTTTTCATGAAAAAAACAAGCAGAGCAATTCGTATCTTATCATTATTTATTCTTATTAGTGTAGTAGGTTTTTACACTAGTTGTACTTCTCAACAAATTACAGGTGTTTTGGGAAGTATTGGAGGCGTTCCTCTTACAAAAGAGGAAATTGCAAAAGCATTGAAAGATGCTCTTGTACAGGGAGTTGTAAAAGGAACTGGACTGGCTTCAAAAGATGGTGGTTATTTCAATAATGCACTTATCAAAATTCCTTTTCCAAAAGATGCAGAAAAAGTGGCTACTACTTTACGTGATTTGGGTTTGGGTTCAGAAGTAGATAGATTCGTCAAGACACTAAACCGAGGAGCAGAAGAAGCCGCTAAAGAAGCTGCTCCAATTTTTAAATCTGCTATTACTTCTATGTCTATTCAAGATGCTTATGGAATTTTGAAAGGAGATAAAGATGCAGCTACACAATATCTTATACGTGCTACAACAGACCAACTAAAAGCAAAATTCAAACCTGTTGTTTCTAGAAATCTATCAAAAGTAAATGCAACTCGTTATTATGGCGATTTGGTAGGAAGATATAATAAAATTCCATTTGTTCAGAATGTAAATCCAGATTTGGATGATTATGCAACTGAATTAGCTATTGAAGGACTTTTTAAATTAGTGGCAGAAGAAGAAAGTAATATTCGTAGTAATATTTCGGCTCGTTCGTCTGAACTTATGAAAAGAGTATTTGCTCAAGCTCCACAGGCACAATAAAAATTTATTAAAGAATCAATTTTTAAGTTCTATCAAAATTCATTGTATGTCTTTTGATAGAACTTTTTTATTGAGTTTAAAATCGTATTATTTACTTTGTGTTTGAATTGCCATTTGATGAATGACTTCGAAAATATCTAGGACTAAGTCAGAAGGCAAGTCTAACTCTTCTGCTATTTTTTGGCGAGAATCTAAGATAGTTTGCCATCGATTGGGTTGAAGAGTTTCTAATTTGTGTTTGCGTTTGTGTTCTCCTATTTTTTTGACAATTTCCATTCGTTGAGCTATAATTTTGATAAGTTCAGTATCAATTTTATCAATTTCTTGACGAGACTGATTTAGACAAGTTTCAGAAGAAAATAAATCAAGACCTGGTTTTTTTTGAGAAGCATTCATAATTGAAATGATTTAGAGTAAAATATTATTTTTTTAGTTTATTTACTAGCAATTGCTAAAAATTTAGTGGCATTATTATGATGGTCATGAATATTTTTTTGGATAGCTTGAAGTCTATAATAATGAATTGCCTCAATTCCTCCAATGGCAGCCGAATCTAAGTTTTTATGTTGATTTTGTTGCTCTCCTATCCAACGAATTGCACCAGCTGTATCACTAAAATTAGTTGGAGTGATTTTTTTGTTTTTAGATAGAAAAATTCCACATTCAGCTAGGGCAACGGGGTGAGAATAAACGGTACGCAAATCTGAAACTTGAGTTCCTTTTTTTGCTGCTAAATGAAGTTGAATAGGTAAATCTATTTCTCCCAAAACCCTCAAGTTCATTGCTTCAATTTTCTCATAATTATCAGAGACCTTTCCGACAAGTGAGTTTTCGACGGCAATCATTCCCATAGACACCCTTTTTTTTGCAACGGCATGTAATAATTCATCAAAGTTTTGACAATGCAACCACTGGTTTTTTTCTCCAAACTGTTTTTGGGCTGCAAGATGATGGAAAGAAAAAAGTTTTCCTTGGATAGCGATAGTTTTCATAGTTTGTTTTAGTTATGTTAGTGCACAAAAAAAACCCTAACTATTTAAAGTCAGGGTTTAGAATTTTTTAGATGTAGTTGGTTCTTAAATTTTGACAATCAACTTTCAATCTGCTTCTTCGTCCTGACTAAAGGGCTAAAAAAGTAGAAATAATAAAAGTTGAAAGAGAAAATAGTAAGAGTCATCTGTTTTTTACAAATTTGAATGTTTTTTGTATTCAGTTAAATATAACTGATTACCTACACACAATAATAAAGACTTATTTTGATTTTTGCAAGGATTATTTGGAATAATATGAAAATAAATTATTGACACCTCTGATAATCAATGATTTATTCAAAAAAAAAGAAAATAGATTGTTGCTTTTTTATTCTTAATTAGGTAATATTTTGTAGATTTGCGCCTTTGGAAATTTAGAAATTTAATTTTCAGAACAAAATGAGTAAGGTCTAAAACATCTACTCCCACACTCACTAATATTATTTTTTACTAAAATCCAACTAAATGGACTTTAAACGCATTTTGCTATCTTTTTTGTGTGTTCCTCTGATTTTTATCTCTACAGCTTTTAGTACATCACACTTAGAAGTTACTCACCCAACAGGTAAAACTAATAAAGGTAAAAAAAGAAAAAAACGTTTTTCTAACCTTGTTACTACCTCTCCAACCTCAACTAATTCTTCTTCTAATTTATCCTCATCTTTCAGTTGCTTCCCCGTTTCTTTAGAATTAACTAATTTTCATTTAGTAGTTAAAGATTCTACAGATAAAGAAAACACACCTCTAGAAGCTGATAGTAAGCAAGAAGAACAAGACAATATTTTAGCTTTGCTTGATGAAGAAGCCAATCAAAAGACAAATGAAAATAATATTGATTTAGATGTAGAAGAGATTAATATGACAGATTTTTCTACTCCTAACAATCTTTCTATTTCTCCTCAATTATTAGAAAAAGTAGTAATAAGAGAAAGGTTTATAAATTCAGTAGTTGATATTGCTGTTGCTCAAGAAGATGTGCCTTACATACATGGAGGAAAATCACCAAAAGGTTTTGATTGCTCTGGTTTTGTATCTTATGTATATAGTCAATTCGAAATTAATCTTCCTGCTTCGTCTAGTTCGTATGATTATGTTGGTAAGAAAGTACAACTAGAAAATGCACAAGTAGGTGATGTAATCTGTTTTACAGGTAGAAATTTGCATTCTGGACGCACAGGACACGTCGGAATTATTATTGAAAATAACCCTAATGAACCCATAAAATTCATTCATGCAGCATCTGGAAGTAGAAGGAAAGTTACATATAGTACAATGGAAAGTAGTTATTATAAACCTCGTTTTCGCTCTGTCCGTAGGATTTCTACTCCTAGTATAAAAGAAATTTTACAAGAAATTGAAAGTGCAGAATAAGTATATTTGATTTAATTATTTATTGTGGGTATTATAAAATACGATATTTATTATTTCTGTTAGTTGAAGTTATTGTATATAGATAAAAATAGGTATCGTGCTTTAAAAAAAATACTTATAAAAACTTTTTCAAGAAGTATTAGCTGTTTCAAATTTATTTTTAATTTGTCTATCTTTGAGCAAAAGAAGTCAATTTAAAATTATTTCTAGCTTTATACACTTATTCCTATTGCTTTTTATTAAATAAACGTACAGAAGTAGTATAAAAATAATAAGAAATTTAAGTTTTTTTAAATTTGGTCTTGCGTTTGCTTATACTATAACATAAAATAAATTAGCCTCTTGTTTGAGGTCTTGTTGAAAAACAACTATTAAGGAGAAATTATTGAAATAATGAAGGTTTTTTGAATATACTCAACAAAGTATCAACATTCTTTCTGTTATTTTATCATTATCTTTAATAACTCAAGTTAGTTAAGTTTATTTGTTTGGTAATTTTTTAATTTACGCACACCTCTTTTACATGAATTAAATTCTACATTCCTTTTGAGAGCTTCTCAATTAGTTTTACGAGAGATTTATAAGAAAAAATGACATTTAACTGAATGCGAAATAACCAACATAAGATGAAAATAGGAATTGTAGTCAATTCTTCTTGGAATATTTATAATTTTAGAGCAGGTTTAATCAAAGCCTTTTTACAAAACCATGAAGTAATTGCCATCGCACCTGATGATGGATACCGAAAATCATTGGAAGAAATGGGCTGTATTTTTGAGCCTGTGCCAATGGAGTGTAAGGGAACAAACCCAATTAATGATGCACTGCTTGTCAAAAGATTAGTAACTGCTTATAAAAAGCATAGTCTTGATGTAGTATTGCATTATACCATAAAACCCAATATTTATGGCACACTAGCTGCTCAACTTCTCAAAATTCCTTCTATTAATAATGTAACAGGACTAGGAACTGTGTTTTTGAGAGAGGGTATTTCCTCTAAAATTGCTCAATACTTATATCGTTTTACATTTCGCTTTCCTAAAACTGTATTTTTTCAGAATAAAGATGATAGAGAACTCTTTATTAATAAAAGTTTAGTAAAAGAATCTATTGCTCGTCTTTTACCAGGTTCAGGTATAGATACTAATCATTTTGTTCCTAAAAAACCTACATTATCTGTTCCAAGTAAAAAAGAAAAAAAGGCATTTACATTTTTGCTAATTGCGAGAGTGCTTTATGATAAAGGGATTGCAGAATACGCTGATGCTATAAAACTTTTGAGAAGTAAAGGTATTAATGCTCGTTTTCAGCTTTTAGGGAAAATAGATGAAACAAAAGGCTTGGGTGTACCTGAAAAGCAGATAAAGGAATGGGAAAAAGAAGGGATTTTGAAATATCTAGGTACTACTGGTGATGTTCGTCCACTTATCTCAAGTGCAGATTGTATTGTTTTGCCTTCATATAGAGAAGGAACTCCACGTACGCTTTTAGAAGCTGCTTGTTTGGGCAAACCAATTATAACGACTGATGTTCCTGGATGTAGAGAAACTGTTATCCATAATTTTAATGGTTATTTATGCGAAGTAAAAAATGCTTATGATTTGGCTGATAAAATGCAAAGAATGATTTGTTTAGATAAAGGAAAGCTGAAAGAAATGGGTATCAACAGTCGTTGGTTAGCTGAAACAAAATTTGACCAACAAATTATTATTAAGAGATACACAGAAGTGTTAGATAAAGTTAGAGTAGAAGATGCAAGAAAAGATTTTACTACTAGTCGTTTTGGGAAAATGCGCTCTAAAGTAGAAAATAGAAAGCAAAAACAAAGACGAATAGCATCTATTCAACAAGAGAAAGTAAACCCAAACGTAAGAAACTCTAGAACTGTTTTGATAGAATCATAGTTTAGGAATGACAAACAGACGGAAATACATAATATTTAGATTTACAAGTTGGACAAATTATATCTCCAAAAAGAAAAGTAATAATTTCTTTTAGAGAATCTATTTCTAATAAATCTATATAAGCAACCATCCACTCTTGATAATTATCAGACTGAATAGTTGCTTTTTTTCGGTCTATATGTTTGGGAATAATTACAAAAGGAGTTTGTTTTTTTTCAAATACTGGGTCTTTTATATATCCATTCAATTTATCTTCTTCATTCCAAAGATGAAATTCAGAATTACAATTTGGACAAATACTCATATATTCATCATTACCATTGAAGGTAATAAGCATATCTGTAATAAAATAGCTTTTTTTAGATAAGGCGATAAGAGACAAAAAATATCGTTTTTCAGCTTCTTCTATTTTTTTGACTTCATCAATAAACTGAGGTAATAATTCAAAAAAACTTTTATAACTTTCCTTGAAGGAGATATATAGATTCTGTTTTATTTCATTATCTAATTTATAATTATCATCTTCAATTATACTGTTCAAATGCACTTCATTTTCATACAATACAGCAATGATAACACCTAATGAAGTATAAGCATCTAACTGTATTGCTCTATTCTCTTCTTTGGTAATAATTTTTAGTAAATAAGGAAAAGCTGCAATAGTAGATTGATAAAGACTACCTTGATGATAAATATATTCCCAACAAATAGTATCAAATAGTTCTTGTTCAAAATGATTATCTAATTGTTGTAAAAGTGCTGGTAATTCATCTGAACTTCCATAGGGGTTACTGAATTTTTTCCAATACTTCTCTTCTAATGGTATCATAAAGAATTTCATAAAATTAAAGGGAACAAACATATCTTGTTTATTCCCTTTATTATTTTGATATTTTTTAACTATTGAGCTGTCCAACCTCCATCAATTGGAATAGCTGTTCCTGTAAATGTACTGGCTTCTTTTGAGGCTAAAAATAAAGCCATTCCTACAAGAGCTTCAATAGAAACAAAATCTTTTACAGCCTGTTTTTTGAGCATTACTTTTTCTACTACTTCATCTTCACTCATTCCGTGTGTTTTGGCTTGGTCTGCAATCTGTTTTTCTACTAAAGGCGTTTTGACATACCCTGGACAGATAGCATTTGCAGTAATATTATAAGGCGCACCTTCTAAACTCAATACTTTTGTAAGCCCAACAATTCCATGTTTGGCAGCTACATAAGCTGATTTAAACTCTGAAGCACGAAGTCCGTGAGCAGAAGCAATATTGATAATTCTACCAAATTTTTGTTTTTTCATGTCTTCCCAAACAGCTTGTGAAGTATGAAAAGCCGAACTCAAATTGATGCCAATAATAGCATTCCATTTTGCAGCAGGAAATTCATCAATAGGCGAAACAAACTGAATACCTGCATTATTTATCAAGACATCAATAGTTCCAAATTTTTGTTTTGCTTCATCTATCATTTGATTGATTTGCTCTGGATAAAGCATATTTGCATCAGAAAACATCGTCTGAACGCCATGTTCTTTTGCTACATTGGCCGCTATTTCTGCGCCATTATCCTCCAATCCATTAAAGACTACATTGTAACCTGCCTTTGCAAAATGCTTTGCGATACCTAAACCAATTCCACTTGTGCTTCCTGTAATGAGTACTGTTGCCATAAAAAATGTTGTTGAGTAGTCGTCGGTGGAGACACCGACAACGGCTGTTTATAAGTTAAAAAATAAAATTCTGGTAAATTTATTATATTTTGGCGTTGTTGGTGTCCTTATCAACGACAAATCTATCAATCAATTTATGGAATAATTAACTAAGAAAGCAGCCAAACGTTTAAAATTTGATTGAATACTTTCATTTGCTTTTTGATGAATCAGAGTTCTATAATAAAGCTCTACTAATTCATCGTATTTTAGATTGTTAGTAACTTTAGCTAAAACAATTCCCTTAAAAAAACGATGAAATTGATTATGAACATATAAAATAGGACGTTTTGGCACTTTATTAAATGTTGAATCTAGTTCTTGAAGGGAGTTTTTGTTTTCCAAAAAAGTCATTCCTTCTTCTGTCATAAATTTTATAAGTTCTTCGGCGCAAACTTCTAAGTCTTCTTCATTTTCAGCTTTGTATCTAAAATAGGGGTTTTGATTTAATTTACCTAAAGAAACAGAAATAGTAGTTGTTTGATTTTGAAAATCAGTAAGGTTTGATAAAAAAGGTTGGGTAATTCGTTCTACTTCATCTTTTCTTATTCCTAAAGTTACTTCAATCCATATTTCTTCTTCATATTGTGAAATAGATAAAATTACATTTTGAAAACCCATTTTATCCGTTTTTCTGAACTGACTATACGTATCTATATATTTAAAGCCCCATTCTCTGAAAAATGGAATAAGTTGTTTTACAAAAAAAGTTTGAGCTGAAATAATATCCATGAAATAGGAAACGGGGTTGGGAAATGGGAATTAGAGATTGAATATCATATTTTTATAAAAAAAGCCTTCTCATTTTAAAGAATGAGCTACATTTTGAGCTATATATTTTCTTTTATTGTAGAATCAATGAGTTGAAAGGTTTTGTTTTTCAAATCTTCTACATCTTTCTCATCCAAATTTGTGGTGTCTATTGGAGAGTGATAAATCATTTTACATTTATGATGGGTAAATTTAAAAGGCTGTTTGTCTGGAAAAATTATCCAATTATAAAGAATAGTTACTGGAACTAATTGTTTTTTTGTTTGAATAGCTGCACGAAAAGCACCATCCTTAAAAGGATTTAACTTAGGTTGGTTTGTACCAATAATTCCACCTTCAGGATAAATCAATACATTTTTTCCTTCTGCTAATGCTTCTTTTACTTTTTCAAAGGCTTCAATACGACTTGCACCCTTTCCACGACTTACAGGAATATGAATTTTTTTAAAAATATAACCAAATAGAGGAGTTTTGCTTAGCGATGCTTTTCCCATAAAAACGCTGAAATTAGGAACAGTCATTACCATTGCAGAAATATCAAGATAGGAAGTATGATTAGAAACATAAATATAATTTTGATTTTTGGCAGGTTCGAATTCCCATTCAGTTTCCATTTTTATTCCTATTCCAAAGTAAAGGATTTTTGCCCAAATTCGATATAAAAAGCCATTCCAATGATGCCATTCTTTGCGTTGAGTAGATAGCCATAAAGCAGGATATAAACATAAAAAGACAAGCATAAACCAAAACATGCACCAAATAGTGTATAAATTCATTTTTTCAGTTATCAGTAACCAGTTATCAGTAACCAGTTTTTTAGTTTAAAATATAATAAGGCAGTATCCCACGAATATTTCATATAGATAGAATAAATAATTCTAAGTTATTCGTGGGTTTTATTTTCTTACTTCCAAAGTGAGAGCTTCGAACAGGTCTGGCTCATCTGTTGCATTTCTGTATTTAGAAATTTTTCCATTACTTTTTCTTGAAATTCCATGCCTATCAAAATAAGCATTCCACTTATATTTCGTTCTTTGAAACGAACAATTGCCCCCACTTTTTTTTGTTTTTCATTATAAACATCAGCTACAACTACTTCTGCATTCGAATTTGGTAATCTAATCACTCTAAAAGCAGAAAGAATAAGACCTTCTGAAAGATAAGTTTTACTTGCTTCTCCATAAGCTTCATAAGTGAAATTAGCTGCCTGTGCAGAGGATTCTACCCATAAGAGTTCGTGCAACCATAAGTCAGAATCTTCAAACTCATAGGTATAAAGAAGCGAACCATCGCCATAATCTTCTTTTTCTATTTCTTCTCCTGCACTTGCGTTTTCATATACTATTCCTAAAGGTTCAAGGCTCTCTATGGTTGTGAAAAGTTTTCTTTCTTCATCAGAAATAATATCTTGAGCCAATAAGGAGTTTGAAAGTCCACTTATTAGAAACAAGAAGGCAAATAACAGAAAATAATTTATTTTTTTGTGAATTAACATAACTGACATATAAGTTTCTTTTGGAAGATAGATAGGGAGTTTCTTTTTGGCAAAGAAAGCAAATACTATTCTATTTTAATAGATTTTTATAAAAAAACGGTATTAAAACACAATTCGTTTTTTTTGGTTAATTCTAATAAGATGATTTTCTATGTATATTTACAAAAAACAACTTAACTTTGAGTCAGACAAAGCATTTCGTTTAATTTATAACTTTTAGCATTTATGAAATTTCTATTTTTTCTTCTAACAGCATTTTTTATTAGCTTTTACTCTTTCTCACAAGATACTACTGATGATTTTGATTACACCACTCAATTTGTATATGGTATTAATCTAAATACGCAGTCTGGTTTGATTGGTGGTTTTTCTTTTCGTTATGCCAAAGCCATCAATGAAACTATGTTTCATAGTTTTTCCTTGGAACTTGTTGATGTAAGACACCCAAAAGAACAACGAAGACCAAGTAGATTATCAGGCGAGTTTTTTACACCTGGTAAACGCAATTTTTTATATGTTTTACGTCCTCAATATGGTAGAGAATGGATTTTGTTCGAAAAAGCAGAAGAGCGAGGTATTCAAGTAAATGCCATTGGAGCAATCGGTCCAACTATCGGAATTGTAGCTCCTTATATCATTGATTATCGATTTGATAATGAAATAATACGAACAGAGCAGTACGACCCTAATATACATACTTCTTTTGAGTCTGTAGTAGGTACAGGTTCTTTTGCTCAACGGATGACAGATGCCAAAATACAATTAGGAGCAAGTTTGAAAGCATCTCTTGCTTTAGAGTTTAGTGCTTTTAAAGGTTCTCAAGTGGGTTTTGAGGCTGGAATGATGCTAGATGCTTATTCACAAAAAATAGAAATTATGGGGTTAGCAGATAACAAACAAATATTTCCTTCTGCATTCTTTACGCTTTTCTATGGAATCAGTAAATAAATTTAACGCTATTTGTATTTGCTTGGATTAATTCTTGTAAAATTGATGATTATCTAATTAAAACAGAATAAAAAACCGTTATTTCAGTCTAAAAAGCTATTTTTACACACTTATTTTTTAAATTATATTCGTTTGATAGGCATTAATTTATAATTATTTTAATTTTTACTTATTCAAACTCATTTTCAAATTTATATTTTTATGATACACTCATCATCTCCTTCTCATTCAATGAGAGCATTTCAAAACTCCCTTTCTAAGATTTGCTTTGTATTAATCCTATTATTTTCTTCCTCATTATTCTACTCCACACTATATGCCCAAAAAAAATCTTCCATAAGTGAAGAAGAAAAGCAAAAAGCAAGAGACAAGGCTGCCGAAGTAATTATAAAGAAAAACCTAATGGAATTTGCAAATGCTTATTCAAAATTAGGAGATACAAAAGACGTAAAAGCCGTAATGGAACATATGGCAAAAGATGTTACTTCTACGTTAGTTACTTTCAATATTTCAGATAGAGGTTCTGTTTTGAATAGTGATTATGAAGGTTTTTTGAGCTATCTGACAAAAATTACACGTACGGAAGGTTTAAAAATAAACTATTCTGTAAAAGATGTCTTGAAAAATGAAGTAAAAGGAGCTATTGGCGTTATTGTTTATGTAGTAGAATATGCAATCACGAAAGACAAAGATATTTGGTCAAAGGGAACAGAAACAGTTTCAATGGTTTTTAGAAATGAGAAAAAAACAGGAGACTGGAAGATTGCACATTATTCAGTTATAGGAACAGAAGACGAGCGCATAAAAGGTGTTTGTTCGTGTGAGTTGTATAAATCTAGTACAGGTGTAAACTCTGGAAATTATTTGGTAAAGACAATTGTTCCGAGTGGTAAAAATTACTCTACTATGGTAAGTAATTTTGAATTTCTATACGAAAATCAAGGAGGGCAAGATGGAGAACGTACTGTAAGAGTAGGCGATAATGTCTATAATTGGACACAGACGGGAGATATTTTCAAAAAAAATGCAGATGGAACACAAGGAGATTTAATAGCCAAATCACACCCTAATGATGAAGTTCTTGCTATTATGTCAATACTAAAATATGACGTTTATTCAGATAATTGCACAAATATCAATCTAAGAAGATAAATATTCAAGATATTTTTATTCTACAAAAAAGCACTTTCTAAAAATAGAGAGTGCTTTTTTGCTTTCCCACGATTAAAATCGTGAGTTTTATTTATACAAGAAACTTTATCTTTAAATTAACATTACTTTATAACCTCCCTGTCATATCATAAACTATATAACCCATCATTTCGTGGATAATCTTTCCCCATTTTGCCATTGCGTCTTCTGTTGGAATCAAACTCAAAATGGTAAGCATATTTTTTCTTTCAGTAGCGATGAAATCAGTAGAAAATCCATCAATATTTAATCCTGCTTCTTCAAAACATCCTAATGAACGTCTCAAATGGAAGGCTGAAGTAATCACTAATAATTGATTTTTATTAGCTGTTTGAAAACTTGATTTTAAATTTAACTTACTTTCATTTTTCTCTAAAAACTGTGCTGCAAATTGTGCATTCTCATAGGTGTTTTTTGAGTTAGACTCTATCAAAATATCATCCTCTTTTATACACATATCTTTTAGCATATCTTTGTATTTATAAGTTCTTTTGGGTAATTTTTCTTCGCCACTTACCCAATCTATTTCTTCTGACATTCCCACAATCATTATTTTTTTAATCTTACCTTCTTTATATAAGCGAACTGCTTGTAAGAGTCTATCAATCCCAGCACTCGCATAAATTCTATCTTTTGGCTCTTTTCCTGCGTTGCTCATTCCTGTCAGAACAATTCCTATTTCATAACTCTTAACTTCTTTTATTGGAGTTGGAGGAATCTCCCACAACAAATACATCTCATTTGCCAAAAATGGATTCGTAAAAAGTAAAAATAGCAAAACACCTACTTTGAGAGATTTAAGACACCATTTTTTTGAAAAAATAGCAATCAATAAAAAAAGCGTAACCCAAGTAATGGGCATCAAAAAATAAAATAACGTTTTAGATAAAAAGAAAAACATATTGTATTTGATTAGGAAATAAATTTTATGGAGTATAAACTACTTGAGTAAAAGCGAAACTCACGATTTTAATTGTGGTAAAACAAGTAGAAAAAGATAGAAAATAGCACATTTTATTTTTCCATAACTAAAGTTATGGGTTTCGTTTTTTAATTGTGTAACGCTACTGACTACTAATAAAAGGTTCATACATCAAAAGTGCGTGATTTTGGGCAATAATTTCTCTCACTATTTCTTGGTTTGTTTCTTTGTCTGTCAAGATTCTTTCTAATTCATTATGACGAGAATAACCTCCCCAATCTTCTTGACGAAAAAAATGTTTGTTTTCTTTTATTTCATAATTTTCTTTCAAGTCAATGTTTGTTAATAACTCTCCTTTCAAATGAGTTTCATTTATCTCAAAGTTTAATTGAAAATCTTGTAAAGTGGTATTTTTAAATTGCAAATCTATGTAATTATAAGCTACTGTTGCTCCACTTCCAAATGGAACTTTTCGCCGAGCATCAGGAAAAACATCATAACTATGTCGCCAACGTTCCGTGATTTGTAAGGGCGAGTGCAGCAAAATCCAATGCAAAAGATTAGCAAGTTGGCAAAGTCCTCCCCCAATTCCGATAGCAGCTTTTCCTTTCTCTAAAACCAATCCTTCCAAAAAACCTCGTTTTTTAGTTGGTTTGCCTACCAAAAACCAAAAAGAAAACGTCTGATTTGGTTTTATTATAAGTCCATTCATTCTGTCAATGGCAAGTTTCAAGTTTGTAATTTTTTGTTCTTGTAATTTCATATCTACTCCCATGAGTGGACGGAGGAGCATAGATTGATGATTTTTGACCAAAAAAGAAAGCTTCTTTTGGGTTTGTAACTCTTTGGCAAATGAAGTTGAATGAAAATACCAGTAAAAATAGCGTTTACTACGGTAGTATTGTTTGCCTAAGAAAGTTCTTAATTTTGTTCTTTTAATAGGTTTGGGTAAATAGAGTTGCATAAGGTAATGTTTTAATGAGTATTTTTTTGTAATTTCGGTTTACAATTTAAAATAAAATTTGGTTCATTAGTATTCTTATTTTACAGCTTTAATGCCATCTATAAATAATCTAATTTTAGATAGAAGATGAAAAAAGTTACTACTTTTTCAATAAAGACAATTATATTCTAATTTTTATGTCAAAAAATAATATACTGCTATTTATACTTTTTCTACTCTTTGCCTTACAACCTACTTTTAGTTTTGGACAGGAAAATGGAGCAGAAAAACAGTTGCAAAGAAACTTAGAAATTACCGAACGCTACTTTGAAGATGGAGATTATAAAAAAGCTCTATCAGAAGCTGAAAAGCTTTATAAAAAAACTCAAAAAAAAGGAAATATTGATTTATCTACAAAAATAGAAAAGTATTTAATCAAATATTATGAAGCGACAGGCGAAATTGCAAAGTTTCACGCCATTACAAAAAAATTTATATCTCATAGACAAAAGCAAGGAGAAAATAGTAAAGGATATGGACTAGCACTCCTACACGCTGCAAAATATTATGCTGAATATTCATTTACACAACAAGCAGAAACTTATCTGAAAGATGCTAAAAAAATCTTAGGCGAAAAACCGTCAGAAGATTATATTTTTTCAGATATGTATTATACACAATTACTGATTGATTTTCATAGAGGAAATTTTCTAAACATACTAGATTATCAAATTCAAGACTTACTTAGTGTTCAAAAATCACTTATCGGAAAAGAAACACAGTTTTTTAGTGATGTTAGTAAGCAAACAGAAACTCGCAGCTTGTCAGATAGAGAAAAAGTGAGAAAAAAAACAGACTATGCTCAAATTCTTTCTCTACGAGCAGATGCAGCAAGATTAGCAGGTAGATATGTAAAAGCAAGTAAGTACCTAGAAGAAGCTGATAATTTTATCAAAACAGAATTATCTACTCGTCAGATTGCTTACATTCGCAATCAATATGTTAGGATTCAGCTGATGATTGATAATGGAGACGAACGAGAAAAAATAAGAAAATTATTAGAAAAAACGCTCTATCGTGCCGAAAGAACTGTCGGAACGGTTCATAAAGATTATATTCAACTACATACTCTATTGATTGATTATTATGTCAATAGTGGATTTGTAATACAACAAGAAGAGGGGAATAAAGGGTTTTCTTTATTGCCAAAGTTCTTACAAAACATAAAATATAATACACAAAATATTCGTCAGCGTTGGGAATTAGAGCGAAATGCAGCAAAATATTATGGCACAGGATATTTACAATATTCTACTGCCCTTCAAGCAGATGCCATGTGGAATTATGAAAATCAACGTTACTCTCAATCATTAAAAACACTAACTGACGTATATAAAAACACAGCATTAGTTCCTGAAAATCATCAAAAACGTTTGGCTATCATAGAAGATATTTATTATGTTCGTTTGGCTGCCGATGATTATCAAGAAGCAGGTAAATTGATGGAAGAATGGGTAGCTTCTCATGAACGTATCCACGGAACAAATACACTTGGTTATCATCTAGCAAATCTAAAACTCGCCAAATTTTATTTTAATTATACAGAAAAGTTTAAGGAAGCAGGGCAGCTTTATGAGCTTCACATGAAAGCCTTGACAAATTTTGTAGAACCTCAAAGTCTTATTTATATCAATTCATTGAATGATTGGATTGATTATTATATGGCAAATGACCAATTTGAAGAAGCAAACACAAAATCGAAAGAAGCATTAGACTTAATCCAACAAAGATACGGTGAAAAACACCCACGTTATGCTGCCCAACTAGAGATAGCTGCTCGTCTGAATATGCAACAAAGTAATTATAAAGAAGTTGATGCACAAGTAAGTCAAATACTACAAATCTATGAAAAGCAGTACAACCCTTCTTTAGCCTTCGAACATGCACAAGCATTAGAAACATCAGCGCATTATTATATGACAATGGGACTTTATGAACGTGCAGAAGATTTACTAAATCAAGCTAAAAGAAGATTTAATCGTTCTAGCCAATCTATTGCAAACTCTAGCACAGCAGAAGAATTAGCATTTTTGTATATAGAAACAGCTGATTTTAGCGCAGCCGAACAGCTTTTGAAACAAACTATTGCAGAAAAAGAAAAAAGATATGGAACTGAAAGTCGTTTTTTAATCAACACCTACAATCAGAGTGCAAATTTAGAGTTTGCAAATGGGAAATACGTAGAGGCAGAACAGTTTGCTAATAAAGGCTTAACGATTGCTCAAAATATATTTGGTCAAAAATCACTTCGTACTGTTGAGAGTTTGAGTATTTTGGCAGATTATAACCTAGCTATTGGAGATTATGAAAAAGCACAAGAGTTGGCTCAAAAGGCACTAGCAATAAAAACCGAAGTTCTTGGAGAAGAGCATCTAGATAGAGCAAGTACACTTATTCAACTCGCTAGAATTAACTTTTACTCAACAGCTGACTGGGAAAAGGTTACTAAAGAACTTAATGAAGCTGATAAAACACTTGTTGATAATTTAGGAGAAAACACACCTGTTTATGCAGGATTCTTAAAGACTTCTGCCGAGCTTTATGCTGCTCACAAAGACATAAAAAATGCCTCTAAAAAACTAGAAAAAGCATTAACTATTTTAGAAAAAATTCCTTCTGCATCACTCGTAAGTTTGGCAGAAATAAATATTTTGCTGGGAGATTTAGAGATTCAACAAGATAACCCTGATAAAGCAAAAGATTTTTATGAAGATGCTCGTAAAAAATACTCAAAAGTATTTAGTGATGTACACCCGAAATATGTAGAGGTATTGGGGCGCATTGCTCGTATGTATTATGTAAAAAATAATTACAAGAAAGCAGAAAAGTATTTAAGTCAAGTTTTGGAAAAACATAAAGAATATATCAATACTACTTTTGCTGTACTTAGTGAACGAGAAAAGGCAAAAAATTGGGAGCAAATTCGTCCAGATTTTGAATTTTTTACACATCTTGTTATTCAATTGCAGCCTAAAAAGAAAAAATTATTACGTGATTTGTATGATAATATTTTGCTTACAAAAGGAATTTTGCTTGGAGAATCTCAAAAATTACGTAATCAAATTTATGAAAGAAGTCCTGAAGATACGTTGCGTATCAATTTTGAAAAATGGCAATTAAAGAAGATTCAGCTCAATTCAGCTTTGGCATTAAGTCCTGAACAGCTAAAACAGGAGAATATCGATGTTCGTACATTGCAGAAAGAGATTGAAGACTTATCAAAAATTCTCTCTCGTCAGTCTTCTGATTTTGCAGCAGCCACCGACCAAGAAGCAATTAGCTGGAAAGATATTCAGAAAAATCTAGGTAATAAAGAGTATGCTGTCGAAATTATTCGCTACCGTCAGTTTGATAAAGATTTTACAGATAGCATAAATTATATTGCTTTAGTTTTGCCTTCTTCTGGAAATATTAGATTAGCTCAAATGCCAAATGGTAACAAAATGGAAGATGGAGATTTACAGTATTACAGAAATACCGTAGAGTTTTCATTAGAAGATTATGATTCTCATGAGATTTATTGGAAACCTATTGGAGAAAAAATAGATAAAGATGCAGGTAAGATTTACCTCGCCTGTGATGGTGTTTATAATCAACTTAATGTAGAAACATTTAGAATGGGAGAAAGTGATTTTGTAATAGATAACTATTTTATTGCACAACTTACAAGCACTCGCCAAATCGCTGAAGCAGAAATAAAAAACACATTTCCAAACAACTTTGTTTTATTTGGGAATCCTCTTTTTTATATAGATTATAAAGGAGCGCAAAGTTTTCCTACTCTTTTGGGAGCAGAACGTGAGGTAGAAATTATCTCTTCTCAGCTACAAGGAGGGAATAAAAACGTAACTACTTATCTGAAAGAGAATGCAAAGGAAAAGCAAATAAAAGAACTGAATAGTCAGAATAACACTGTTTATCATATTGCTACACACGGTATTTTTAAGGAGGATATTTCAGAGCAAGAGCGTGAGCGTTCAGCCGTTTTGGGAACATACAATGACCCGCTGATGCGTTCGGGACTTCTTTTTACAGGAGGAGGAGATATGGTTCAGAATAAAAGTGTACACGAATATAACAAAGCAGATGGTGTCTTGACAGCTTCTGAAGTCGCTACAATGAATATTAATTCTCCTCTCTTTATTCTTAGTGCGTGTGAAACAGGACGTGGAGAATCTAAAGTAGGAGAAGGAGTTTATGGTCTGCAAAGTGCTTTTTTATTGGCTGGTGCTGATGCGCTTCTAATGTCTTTATTTAAAGTAGATGATGATGCAACGCAAGAATTAATGCGTATTTTCTATACAAAATGGAGAGAAACAGGCGATAAAAGAATAGCTATCAGAGAGGCAAAACGAGAACTTCGCAAGAACACAAAATATGCAGAACCTATTTATTGGGGTGCATTTGTGATGATAGGTAGATAAAGAGCAGTTGATAATTTTGGTAGAAAATTGATAAAGTAAGCTAAAAGTTTTACCTTTGCACTCCCTTTTGTAAAAAAAGATTGGGCATATCACATAAAATAAAAATAATTAGTAATTATTATTAAATAAAAAAATAATGGCAGAGCAAAATGATTTTACCTTCGATGTTATCGTCGAAATTCCGAAAGGAAGTAGAAATAAATACGAATATGATGCTGAAAAACGCATGATTCGTTATGACCGTATGATTTTTTCTTCAATGCACTATCCAAGTGATTACGGATTCGTTCCAGAAACACTTGCCTTAGATGGAGATGCGCTAGATGTTTTGGTTTTAGTCTCTGAACCTACTTTTCCTGGTTGTTTGATTGAAGTTCGTGCTGTTGGTATTTTTAATATGACAGACGAAAAAGGACCTGATGCAAAAGTGCTTTGTGTACCTGTTTCTGACCCTATTTGGAATAGTATTCATAAATTTGAAGACGTAAACCCTCATTTATTGAAAGAAATTGGACACTTCTTTGAGGTTTATAAAGACCTAGAAAAAAAGAAAGTTTCGGTAGAAGATTGGCAAGACGAAAAACATGCTGTTGAAATTGTAAAACAATGTAGAGACCGTTATCAAGAAAATAAAAAAGAAGTATTTAATATTCGTCCAGGGATATAAAATATATCAAGCTTATTCTAAATTAAAAAGGCATAGATTATAATAATCTATGCCTTTTTTTGAAAGCGTATTTTATTTAAAAATGAAAGATTTTACTTTGTGTTTCAAAATAATTTATAATTATTTCATATTCAAAAAACGAAACCCATAACTTTAGTTATGGTCAAAAGACATGCTATTTTCTAGCTATCATGCATCTATTTTTCCCCACGATTAACATCGTGGGTTTCGTTTATTTATATAACTAATTTACAGAAATTTTATTCTTGTCAATATCAGTTATTTATTCTAATAATCTCCATAAGTAGATTCATTCTGAGCTAAAGCAACTTCTAATTGTTCGTCATTTGGAGCTACTCCGTGCCACTTGTGTGTTCCCATCATATAATCTACACCATGTCCCATTTCAGTTTTCATTAAGATAACTGTTGGTTTGTGATTTCCTGTAAGGTCTTTTGCTTGTCTGATAATTGGAATCAATGTATCAAAGTCATTTCCATTATTACACGTCAAAACATTCCAACCGAAGGCTTTATACTTTTCTTCTAATCCTTTTAATTCTCCTAAGCTCATTACATCTTCTACGTCTCCATCAATTTGCCTTCCATTTGCATCAATAACTGCAATTAAATTATCTACTTTTTGATGTGCTGCAAAGATAGCTGCTTCCCAAACTTGTCCTTCTTGCTGTTCGCCATCTCCCATCAAAATAAATACTGTTTTGTCATCATTATTCATTTTCTTAGAAAGTGCTGCGCCAATAGCTACCGAAAGTCCTTGACCTAGCGAACCCGAAGCAATACGAATGCCTTCTAGTCCTTCTTCTGTGGCTGGGTGTCCTTGCAAACGAGAGTTTATTTTACGGAAAGTAGCCAAATCATTGATACTAAAATAGCCACTACGAGCTAAAACACTATACCAAACAGGCGAAATATGACCATTTGAGAGGAAAAACAAATCTTCATTATTTCCGTCCATATCAAAAGAAGGATTGTGTTCCATAATCTCAAAATAAAGTGCTACCAAAAGTTCGGCACAACCCAAAGAACCTCCAGGGTGTCCAGAATTTACTTGATGAACCATTCTGACAATATCTCTACGGACTTGTGAGACCATATTTTCTAAAAATTCCTTGTCATTTTTTTTGTACGAAGCCATTTTGAAATAGATTTGAAATGAGTTTGTTAGTTGATTTTTTAGTGGTGGTGTAAAAAGTAGGATGGGTTATTTTGTTGTTGGTGTCACTACGCTAAAACACCAACAACGGCAGGTTAGGTATTTATGCTAACCTTGAAATACTTTAATATAAATCATACTTTATTAAAACATCACCATTTTTTTATAATTGCATTATCGAAATGCTCAAATGCTCTTATTTTACAAAAATACAAAAGTGTAGCTAAGTGTTACTATTCAAGTTAGAATAAACTAAAATAAATTTATGGAATTGTTTCTTGTTGTTTTTGATATGCCACAGCAGCACGAATTTTGACATAACTCATTTTTTCTTCTAAGTATTCAAATACAAATTTCATTCGGAAAGTCTCGTCTTTTGGGATTCGTTTTCTAACTGTTTTTATAGCTTTATCAATAATTTCGATTTCTTTTAAGCTTACAAACTCTAACCAATCAATCTCAAAACCATCTTGACTTGCTTTATACAAATGCCCCAACGCTGTTCCTTCTGTAATTTTTCTCTCTTCTGCTATTTGAGCTAATGATTTATTTTCTTTGGAAAACATTTCATAGGTTACTTGGTGCGAACTAGTCAGTTTTGCTTTGTTTGCCACATCTTGATTTTTGAGGAAACCTACTACTGCATCTAAAAATATTTGTCCAAATTCTCTTAATTTTACATCTCCAACTCCAGAAACTTGTCGCATCTGAAACAAATGAGTAGGCGATTTATCAACCATATCTTTGAGTGTTGCATCTCCAAAAACCATATAAGGAGCAATTCCTTTTGAGTCTGCAATTTGTTTTCTAAGCTGACGTAATTCTTCAAAAAGTCCATCTTGAAGTTCACGTTTTTTGCTTTTTGGTCGTTCAAATTCTTTCTCTCTTTCTTTTTTAGATTTGAATTCAAATTTAACCAAATCTACTTTCTTTTTCTTAAACAAAACTGCCTTTGCAGCCTCCGTTAATTTTAAAGCATTGTTTTGGTCATACGCAATTTCTATCAAACCCATATTGAGAAACTGTAACAAATGCTGTTGCCAAATTCCAGATGAAATATCCGAACCTGCACCATAAGTTTTTATTTTATCATATCCTTTTTCCAAAACTTCATGACGTTGTGAGCCTCTCAAAACATCAATAAGCATCGTAAAACCTACTTTTTCATCTAAGCGCATCATTGCCGAAAATGCTTTTTGAGCGATAACTGTTCCATCAAAATGCTTAGGAGGATTCTGACAAACATCACAGTTTCCACAGTTTTCTAAAAGTGTTTCTCCAAAATAACTTAATAGAATTTTTCTTCTACAAATTTGAGCATCTGCATATTGTTGCATACGGTCAAGTTTGGCAAGTTGTAGTTCTTTTTGTCCACTTTCTTCTGCAAAACTTTTCAGAATTGCCAAATCTTGGAAGCTATAAAAAAGTAGTGTATCACTTTTGAGTCCATCTCGTCCTGCACGTCCAATTTCTTGATAATATCCTTCAATATTTTTGGGAATATTGTAGTGCATTACCCAACGAACATTTGGTTTATCGATACCCATTCCGAAGGCAACTGTTGCACAAACAATGGGCGTTCGGTCTGCAATAAAATCATCTTGAACTCGGTTTCGCTCATGCGAAGTCAAACCTGCATGATAATAATCAGCCTTTACACCTGCTTTTTGAAGTCGGGCAGCTACATTTTCTGTATTTCTTCTACTCAAACAATAAATAATTCCTGATTCATTTGGTCTTCTCAAAATATAATTTACAATGCTATCCATACGCTTATAGGCTGGTAAAACATTGAGCGAAAGATTAGGACGATTAAAAGAAGCTACAAATTCTGTTGGATTTTCTAAGCCCAATTGACTTACAATATCTCGCCTCGTTATTTTGTCTGCCGTTGCTGTAAGGGCAATTATAGGGACAAACGGAAAACGATTTTTTAATGATTTTAGCTGGGTATATTCTGGTCTGAAATCGTGTCCCCATTGCGAAATACAATGTGCTTCATCAACTGCAAAAAGAGAAACATTCAAAGACTGCAAAAAATAAGTAAATGAATCTGTCAATAATTTTTCTGGAGAAACATAAAGGAGTTTGATAAGTCCTTGCTTTACTTCTGCTTCAATTTCTCTTTGTTCTCCTGCATCTTGTGAAGAGTTGAGATAAGCTGCCGAAATTCCATTTGTTTGCAGTGCATTTACTTGGTCTTTCATTAGGGCAATCAAAGGCGAAATGACAATACAAATTCCATCTAAAGTAACAGCAGGAATTTGATAACAGATAGATTTTCCTCCACCTGTTGGCATCAAAACAAGCGTATCATTTTTTGCATAGACCGATGAAATAATATCTTCTTGCAAAGGACGAAAAGACGAATAACCAAAATACTGTTGAAGAGCGTGATGAGCTTTATTGAGATTCATTTAAAGACAATTACGATTATACTACTGTTTATTTTATAATTTTAAAGATAACTCTTTTTTATAAAACGATGGTATTTTTTGCAAAAAACTATTTTATTTAGCAGATATAAACCAAACTTTACCATTACTAGTGTCTTCTACTAATGACTTCCAAAATTACTTTATTGAATACAGAGAAATATTCTTAAATTTGTAAGACTTATTTCTATTCTATCCTCCCAAACAAAAAAATATTTATGATAAAAACTATTCTAGAAGCCGAATCGGGTTATCAATGGGTAGATGTAATCAGTCCAAGTGATAAGGATTTAAGAGAACTTATTCGTCAGTACAAAATGCCAGCTTCTGCTGTTAAAGATTGTATGGCTGCTTTTCATATGCCAAAAGTAGAGCCGATAAACGATTGGACTTATTTTATCGTACGATATTACGACCTTTATTGTGAAGACGATGCAGATACGATTCAAGAAATTACGAATAAAGTAGCTATTTTTGTTAGTGAAAAATATATTCTGACCATACACAGAACAGGTCAGCCTACACTTGCACAACTTGCCAATGAGTGGAGAAACGGTTCGCATACACGTTATGAAAATAGTGAGCATTTTGCCTACAAACTTTTGGATATGCTGTTGAAGACATATGAGTTAGGAATGAACCAAGCTAGTGAACGTTTAGATGCTTATGAAAAAGAGGTTTTTAGAGAAATGAAAGACGGTTCTATCTTCGAAAGGCTCTATCAGCTCAAAAGACGTGGTTCTGTTTTTAAAAGAATGCTTTATCTTACCAAAGAACTCATTCAAACTTATATGAGGTATTCTAAAGACTATCCATTGGCGCACCATAATATTGAATTTTCAGATTCTTTATATTATAGAGTAGATGAGCTTCATGAAAATGCGAATAACCTAATTAATCTACGTTTGTCTTTAGCCTCTCATCGCACAAATGAGATTATGGGGATTCTGACTATTTTCTCTGTGTTTTTTCTTCCCCTTACCTTTATCGTAGGTGTTTACGGAATGAACTTTAAAGATATTCCTGAGCTAGAAGTAGAAAACGGTTATGCTATTGTTTGGATGGTAATGATTTCGATGGTAATAGGTATTTATTTTTGGTTTAAGAAAAAAGGCTGGATATAAAATAACTCTTAGGTTATCCAAACAAACTAAGAATTTATCAAGAAATATGACCTCAAAACCTACAAATTTACTTGTAGGTTTTTTTATGCTTTTCATTTAGCAAATCATTTTTTTATCTTTGATATAGTTATTCCCCTTAAAACAGTTTTTTTATAAAGAATAGCTGATTATTATCTTCACTTTCTGATGCTGAAATAAATCAAGCAAAATAAAATTATGAAAATAAATATATTACTCTGCATATCATTTCTAAGTGCTTTTATTTTTTCTTCTGTCTCTACTTTTGCCCAAACAAATGAAGCAAGTGGAAATGAAGAAGATACGGTGGGAATAGAAAAAGCACCTCCCTATGATAAAAAGTGGAGTGTTGATATTACAGGAAGCTTTTTTGAAAATCAGCGAACTGCACCTCTTATAATTATTGATTCAGTAGAAAACGTGTATTTAGCAGGTACATTTTCAGACGAACTCAAAATAAATGAACAGACAAGCCTAAAAAGCAAAGGAGGAACTGATACTTTTTTATTAAAATTTGATACAAATGGAAAACTAGTTTGGAAAAAACAAGCGGGAGGTATAAAAGATGATTATGTAGGTTCGATGCGAATTGCAAAAGAAGGAGGTGTTATTCTGTCAGGGCATTTTGAAGATTCTACTTCCTTTGATAGAGTAAAGGCAGACAAAACAGAAGGTGGCTATGTCGTTAATTATGATAAAAACGGAACTGTTCTTTGGGTCAAAACAGAAAACAAAACAGCTTACTCTCTCCCTCAAACTGACCGTCAGCTCAATCTTTATTTAGCAGAAGCCTATAAAGACAAGGTAAAAATAGACACAAATATAATAAATAACCCTACTCGTTATTACAATAGTTATTTATCTAAATATGATAATAATGACAAACTAGAATGGTTTACTATCATCAATAAAATGAATAAAAACGGTCGTGGAGAAGTCAAAACTTCAGATATGGCAATTGATGATGATGGGAATATTTTTTTAGGAGGAACATTCAAATACGCTCCTGTTTTTGATAATATAGGGATTCGAAGTGGTAAACAAGATGATATTTTTTTGGCAAAATATAATAATGAAGGTAAGCTAGGTTGGGTCTTACAACTAACAAATAGCGACGACGAATATAAAGTAGATAGAGTTTTTATACACGATGGTAATATTTGTCTTCGTGCATCAGCTCAAACAATAGAAAATGGAGATACTACCACAACACATCATCAATTTGAATACAACGAACAAGCTACTTCGGTAGAATATCACTCCTATTATGGCTGGGAAACAGGCGAGAATATTACAGGCGATTCGCTAAATTATCAATATAGCAACTTTACACAAAATACAGTAAAAAATACAGTTTATAAATTTGGAATAATAGGCGAGAAATTAATGCTTATGAAATTCCGTAGAAAGCCTTTGACCAATGCTAGAAAAGAAGATGAGTAGTATTCTTAAAAAAAAAAAAACCTTTCAAGTTAAAATTATTTGAAAGGCTTTCTTAAAAAAAACAGAGAAATTAATTCCTTCTATTCATTTCATCTCTAATTTTGGCAGCTTTTTCATAATCTTCATCTGCCACAGCTTTTTCCATTTCAGCTTCTAATTCTGTTACTGACATTGCTTCTAAAGAAACAGCTTTTTTCTTTGCTTTCTTTTTCTTAGGTTCTTTTGCGCCTTCTTCTTGCTCTATTGCTTCTCCTTCATCCGTATTTGTGGTCGTAATTCCAGCTTCACGCATAACATTATCTGTTGTGAAAATAGGTGCATCAAAGCGCAAACCAATAGCAATAGCATCAGAAGGACGTGCATCTACAATTATTTTCTTGCCTTCACGCTCATCTACATAAATCATTTCTGCATAAAAAATACCTTCACGAAGGTCAGAAATTATAATTTCATTAAGTTTGAATTGAAATTGAGTAGCCAAAGACTTGAATAAATCGTGTGTCATCGGACGTGTAGAAGTAACTTTTTCGATTTCAATAGCAATTGCCTGTGCTTCAAATCTACCTATAATGATAGGCAAACGACGATTGCCTTCTTCTTCCTCCAAAATTAAGGCAAAAGAATCAGATTGAGATTGGCTAGAAGAGAGTCCTAATATTTGTAAGCGAATTTTGTTCACAAGTTCGAGGTATAGAAGTGATTAAAAAAATATCTAAATTAGAAATATAGTCAATAGTTCTTTGACGTAATGAAAGGTATCTATTGAAATAGAATACAATTTTACTCTTTTTTATAAAGAATCTAAATTATCTTTCTTATCTTTTTACTTGAAAATGACGTGCAAAACTACAAAAAAATGTTCTGAAAGCCTAAAGGTTTTATCAATTCAAAATTAGTAATTTTTAGGCTAGTATAAAATTATCGTTCAAAATTTGCTATATTTCTTATAAACTTCTTCGTAAACTTGAAAGTCTTTATAAAGTTTGATGTATTTTTGTCAAAACGACAAAGATTCAAAAAAACAACAAAATTTTAAGATACTTATATGACTTCTATATCTTCAAAAAAAGATTCTGTTTTGAAATTCAAAAACCAAACTGATTTTTATCAAGGAAAAGTAAGAGATGTATATTCTTTTCCAAACTTTGTAGCGATGGTTGCCTCCAACCGTATTTCTGCTTTTGATGTTGTTTTGCCAAAACCAATTCCATACAAAGGACAAGTTTTGAATCAACTGGCAGCTTATTTCCTTCAAAATGCAAAAGATATTGTTCCCAACTGGTTCGAAAAAAGTCCACACCCACAAGTCAGTATTGGTAAGAAAGCCAAAACTTTGCCTGTTGAGATGGTTATCCGTGGTTATTTGGCTGGACACGCTTGGAGAACGTATAATGATGGTAAACGAGTTCTTTGTGGTGTAAAATTACCAGAAGGAATGAAGGAAAATGATAAGTTTCCAACGCCTATAATTACGCCATCTACAAAAGCAGAAAACGGAGCGCACGATGAGGATATTTCAGAAGAAGAGATTTTGAAACAAGGCTTAGTTACGCAAGAGCAATGGAAAAAAATGGTAGAATATACAAATTTGCTTTTTAGAAGAGGAACTGCACTTGCTGCCCAACGTGGTCTTATTTTGGTAGATACAAAATATGAATTTGGTATTTCTATTGATGAAAATAATAAAGAAAGTGTTATCTTAATAGATGAAATTCATACGCCTGATTCTTCTCGTTATTTTTATGCAAAAGAATATCAAGAAAAACAAGATAAGGGAGAACGCCAAAATCAGCTTTCTAAAGAGTTTGTGAGAGAATGGTTGATGGAAAATGGCTTTCAAGGAAAAGAAGGACAACAAATTCCAGAAATGACAGAAGAAGTCATTGACAGAATCTCTCAACGTTATTGTCATCTTTATTTTTTATTGACAGGAAAAGAACTTGAAAAAAAACCTGACTTAATGAATGAAAAAGCTATTTTTGAGGCAATTAATGATAATTTATGAATTCAGAAATAATAAAGATATTTGGTCAAGCTCCTGATTTCCACTCCCTAACGCCTAATTACCTTTTCCTAGTTTCTAATCTCTAATCCATAATTAATTTTGAAAAGAATACTATTTCCTATTTTCGCTTTATTGATTAGTTTGTCTGTTTATGCCTACATGCGAACTACTATTTATGATTTTTCAGAAAAAGATTTGAAAGTTGTTCATGATGCTGACCGAATTGCTGTCCAGCTTGTAGCAGAAAAACGAGTAAAAAATAATCTTTTCATAGAAAAATTTAGAAATTATTTAGATGAAAATGGAAAAGCAAGTATTGGTGTAAATACATTACAAAGAATCAAACAAGTACAAACTCTTTCTTCTGACTTGTTGCAACAAAGTAATGAAATTAGAGCGCAATGGCTTCAAAACCCTGATGGCAAACCAACTGAACTATTAACTACCTTTGCAAACGCACAAAAAGAATATATTTCTAAACTAAGGAGCTTTACAGAAATTTCTTTGTCTAACTCTGAAATACTAACTCCTCTTTTTATAGACCCTACAAAAAACACATTTTCTTCTAATTCTGATAAGAAAAAAGAAAGCTCGTCAGAAGAAGCAAGAAAACACGCTTTTAATGCAGAAGAATTTGCAAATTATTTTGACAATCTTCCTGTTTCTGTTCGCCTTTATGCACTTACTTCGATTGATGCTGCCATTGCCAACCGAGAAGCAGAAGCAATCTATTATATTAGTCAGAAAATTGAATATCCTATTTTTGAGATAAATAATTTGGTAAGTATCGTTACTCCTAATGAAATTGTACTTTCAGAAGGAAATATGTATCAAGCCAAAATGAAAGTGGTAGGCATTTCTTCATTTACTCAACCTAAACTAGAGGTAGAAGATGAAAGTATATATCAAGACCTCAAGACACAAGAAAAAAATGGAATAGTAAATATTTCTTTTCTAGCAAAAGCAGATGAGTATGATGAGCGTGGACTTGCTTTCAAAACGTGGACGGCTAAAGTAAAAATTCAGCTTCCAAATGGAAAAGATTCTACATTACTTTTACAAGAAAACTATATTGTCAGAAAAAATAGAAATGGTAATTCCACAACACCAACTGAAATAAACCCAAATCAAAGCAATGTGATTTATGATGAACCTACAAGTATTGAATAGAAAATGATTTATTTTTATCAAAAAACCCTTGTATAACAAATCCCAAAAATGTATTTTTGTATAAACTTCTTTACCTCAATTTATACAGCAAAAAAATACGTGGAAAATTCAAATCAGTCTTTACGCACCGTTTCAAAAAACACCTTTGGTATCCATCAAACCATAAAGTATTTTGAGCAATCACTTGAAAAACCTCATAACTATGTAAGAATAGCAAAGCAATATCTTGTTTTTACGATGGAATTTAATTTTGCTATCGATAAAATGAGTTTAGAGATGTTTGTAGAAAAAAAAGCTGCTGTTTACAAGACTGCGTGTAGAAAATTTTTGAAATTTGCTCAAAAAAATGATATTCATAGAGTTTATGATGATTCTACACCAAATTATAAAGGGAACAAATATGTTTTGGCTTTTCTTGCCAATGCACAATTGAGCGAAAACAGTAAGGAAACGTATGCAAGAGCTTTACACGAATTTTATTCTTTTGTCAATGAAAAATCGCTTACACCTAACCGTGAAACAGTTTTGGCTTTTATTCAGCAATGCAAAAATAATGGATTAAGTCCTTATACCACAAACACGTATATTGCAGCTATAAAAGGATTTGTTCAGTTTTGTATTCTGAAAAGAGATGAGATTAAAATTGAAGCAGAATTAGTAGAACAAATGCGTGATGTTTCGACGGTAAGAAGTTTGAAAGTAGGGGGTTCTACCCAAAGAAAATATGCGAAAGATTCACTTACAGAAAAAGAAAGAAATCATTTATTAAAATCAATTACAAATCCGAAAGACAAAGCAATTATCGGACTTATGGCATATCAAGGTCTGAGAACAGTAGAAGTAGTGCGTTTGTCGTGGAAAGATATAAAAGTAAGGGAAGGAAAAAATTATTTGGCTGTTTGGGGAAAAGGACGAGAAGAAAAAGAACTCATTCCAATCTTGCCAGAAATGTATAAGATTTTAATTGATTATCAAATGTCTATCACTCGTCCAGAGGGAAGTATGTTTGATTTTAAAGAGACAAGTAGCATCAGAAAAATTACAAATAAATGGCTAAAAGAAGCAGGGCTAAAACGTGAAAATGTTTCTGCACACAGTTTGCGCCACACCGTTGCACAACTTATGCTTGATAAAGGAGTTCCAAAACCAATGGTTCAGCGTTTTCTACGCCACAAATCCGAATCTATGACAAGCACCTACACAGCAAAACAAGAAGATAGAGAGTTTTTAAATTATGAATTTAAATAAACTTATTTTTCATAAAAATAATACAATTTAATGTCTAATATTTAAGCAATACACCTATTTATTCAATATTTAAGCATCTTAAAGTACAATTTTAACTTTTAGAATGGTAAAGTTTTTGACTATTCTCAAGAAACAATTATAAGTTGACAAACAGTTTATGTAACTTATTGTCATATGTGAAATTCCTATCTTATTATATCAGATATTATTAAGGTAAGTTCTTTTTTCGGCATCTAAAAATCATTAATGAAAAATTCTAATACGCAACGTTATTTAATTGGTGGCTTCTTATTTGGACTTCTATTTCCAATTTTTTCATGGCTCTTAGATGGAATGGTTTTTCATGACCTAACATTTGGTTGGGATATGATTCTCAAAATCCATACAGATAACCCTTTACACTTTGTTATTGATTCTGCTCCTTTTGTTTTGTCAATCGCTTTTGGATTAACAGGAATGAATTTGGATAGAAATGCAAAGAACAAAGAATTACGTGAGAAAAATTTAGATGAATATAACCAAGAAAACAACGCATTAGTAAGAAAAATGCAACTTGCTACTTGGATTGCCCCTAGTTTGTTATTTATTCTAATGACTATTAGTTTTTTTGTTCTTCAAAGTTTTCTTTCCAAACAACAAAATGATGCCTCAGTCATAAATATTTCGGGTAGGCAGCGTATGCTTAGTCAGCGAATTGCTAAAGGCTCTGTTTATTTGACAATTACTAATGGAGAAGACCAAGTTCGACACATCAATGCCCTCAATCAATCTATTAAAGAGTTTAAGGAAGCACATCAAAATCTTATCAAAAAAAGTAATACACTTGGTTTTAGTGAGAGTTATGAACTTTCTGATAAAGTACAAAACTTATATGATTCCCTAGAACCTTATTATCAAAGACTTCTAATAAATGCGAATGATTTAGTAACTGCTAATGACCTTCCAGATTCTCCACAACGCACAGAAAAAATAAGAAATCATTTTGAGCAGATAGAACGTAGTGAAAGAGCTTTTTTGCCTATCATGAATTCGATTGTTTTTACTTATACAGAAGAAGGAGAAGCAAAAATCACTTATTTACGTATCATACAAGGAGCAGTCGCTCTTTTAGTTGCTTTATTTGCATTTAGTTTGGCTGCTTTTGGATTGCAACCTATAATTGGTAGAGTAAAACAAGCCTTTTTTGATATAGAAGATGCTAGTAATGAACTAGCTACTCAAAATGAACAAATAAAAGCATCAGAAGAAGAAATACGCCAAAACGCAGAAGAACTAACTGCCATAAATGATAACTTAAAGGTCTCAGAACGTACTCTTAAAACCTATATCAACCGAGTAGGAGAAGCAAAAAAACTAGCAAAATTAGCAGCATACGATTTTGATGTTGTGACAGGAAAAGTTACACACACCGAACACCTCAATTATGTATTAGGATTAGATAAAGATGTAAAAATTACAGATGAGATAATTGCAGAACGTATTAATCCCGAAGATAAAAAAATGGTCTTTGATAAAAGGCAAGAAGCTATTGCACATAGAATAGATACCTTTTATCGTTTTAGAATAAAAAGTGGTGATACACTTGAAAATTGGCGTTGGGTTCAGGGAGTAACACATGTTATCTTAGATGAAAATAACAAATTAGACTATGTTGTAAATGTCGTACAAGATATTACAGAAACAGTAAAAAAAGAGCTAGAAATTCAAGAGCTTTTAAAAGAATCACAAGAAAAACAACAAGAACTAGCAGCTTCAGAAGAAGAGTTAAGACAAAACTCTGAACAACTTCAACTAATTAATGATAATCTTTTTGTTGCACAACGTGAAATTGAAGAAAAGCAACAATTACTCACTCGTGCCGAAGAAATTGCTCTAATGGGTAGTTTTGCTCTTGACTTGGAAACTAATGAGTATAGTTATTCTGAAAATTTGGCAGTTATTTATGGATTAGATTCTTCAGAAATGACAAATCCATTTAGGCATATTAAGTATTTTCATGAAGAAGATAAAAAAGCTATAGAGACACAAGCTGCTGAAATGATGCAAGGTAAGAGAAATGAAATAGCTCTAACTATTCGTTTTAAAGGCATAAAACATACTGAATGGAAGTTTTTGAAATTAGATGGTTACTTATTGCGTAATACTAATGGTAATCCTTTCCGTATTTTGGGAGTAGTTCAAGATGTAACAAAAGAAGTCTTAAAAAATAAGAAAGTAGAATTACTTTTAGATGCCGTATCTAAAAATAAAACTTATTTAGATGAGGCTCAAACTTTGGCAAAAATAGTAAGTTATGATATGGATATCTATTCCAAAAAAGTAGAATGGTCAGATAGTTTTGTAGAAGTTTTTGAGATAGAACCAGAGGAAACTCCAAAAACTATAGATGATTTTCAATTATGGATAGCAGAAAAAGACCTAGAAAAAGCAGAGGAAGGGTGGGCAAAAGCAGTTATTGAGAAAACATCTTTTGATGAAAAATATCCTATTACAACACCAAAAGGAACTCTATTTTATATTCGTGAAAGAGGTTATCCTATATTTGATAAGGATGGAAATCTTATTGCAATACGTGGAACACTTCAAGATGTTACAAAAACTCAACTTGCTCAAGAAGAAATAGAATACAAATCAAAAGTAATTGAAAAACAGAACACCAAATTTGTATCTAGTGTAAATTATGCCCAACGTATTCAGTCAGCTATGCTGGGAGGAACACAGGATATTCAAAATATCTTTAAAGATGCTTTTATTTTCTTCGAACCAAAAGATGTAGTTTCAGGTGATTTTTATTGGTATGCCGAGCAAGGAACACGAAAAATAGCTATTGTAGGAGATTGTACTGGACATGGTGTTCCAGGGGCATTTATGTCTTTGCTTGGAACAACTATCTTAAATGATATAATTAGACAGCGACAAATCACAACTCCTAGTCTAATCTTAGATGAACTTCAAAAAGAGATAAGAAATATCCTCAATCAAGATAATACAGGAAACCGTGATGGAATGGATATGGCTGTTGTGGTGGTAAATGAAACTGACAGAATCTTAGAGTTTGCTGGTGCAAAAAATCCTTTGGTTTATATACATAAAAAACGAAAAAAGGGTGGGCTACAAGCTAATTTAACTATAATAAAAGGCGATAACCTTCCCATTGGTGGACGAAAAGCCAAGACAACAGAAACAACATATACCAATCATACTATCAGTTTAGAAAATATTGATGCTTTCTATCTTTATTCAGATGGCTATCAAGACCAATTTGGAGGAAAAGAAGGAGGCAAATTTATGTCCACTAAATTTCGTCAACTATTGTATGATACACACAGTACATCTATGCGTCATCAACGTGTTGCACTTAAAAGAGCACTTATGAACTGGATGGGTGTTGAAAATGAGCAAATCGATGATATTTGTGTAATGGGAATCACAATATAAAATTAGAGCTCAAAAGTAAGGCAAATACAAGTAACTCTAAAACACAAATACTCGTTTTTGTACTCATAAATCTATAAACAAATAATTACTACTTATGAAATCAATCTTACTCATTTTTATTATTTTCTTTATAGTTTGTTTTTCAACTTTCGCTCAAATACTTGATACAGACAGTACGAAAGCTCTTATTGCCGAAGTTGAAACTCTACAAAATGAAACTCCCAAAATAAGAGTTACTAACTGGAAAGGACAAATCGCAGTTACGACAGATGGAGAAGCTTTCTATACAAATTTTGGAGGCCCAGGAATTCGTCTTGGGATTAAGAAAAGTTTTGGAATAAGTATCAATATGTTTCCTTCTTTGAAATTTAAGGAAGAGGTAGGTAAAACGTTAATTTCTCCTACACTTGGCGCAGGTTTTCAGCTATATTTCAAGAAGCATTTTGTGATAAGTATTCCTATTTATTATCAAGTAACAAAATGGCAACCTTCATTTGGAATTGGATATGGATTTTAGATAGAAAAAGTATTTTTTCTTCTGTAGTAAAACTATATTTAGTCTTTTTTGAATTAATAAATCAAGTTTTAAGAAGCAATATTTTTTTCTGTGTCCGTCATCTTTTTAGAAATGAAATGGATATAAAATATCAAAAATAGACAATGCTATTTAACGTGAACTCGGGATTACACCTACTGATTGTCAAGTAGTTAGCCTATTCTTTTTAATCTTCGGTGCTGCCCTTTCGGGCTGACCTTGATTAAAAGTAGGTCAGTCTCGTTAGAGCAGACCGAAAGTAGCTTTCCTTGTAGATAGAGAGATATTTCAGACTGTTTTTAATACCGAGTTCACGTTATTTAACGTGAACTTGGTATTACATACTCCTTTGTCATCCTGTCAGATACCTTAAAGGTGTACTGATAATAATTTTATTTTCCAAAGCTATTTATAAAAGAAGATGGCATAAATAAAAAAGCTATTTTTAATCCCAACTTCATCCATCTGGCGCAAGGTTCTGCCTTGTGTCTATCATTTTGTCAGCATATGCTGACGAAAAAACCAGCACAAGATAGAATCTTGCACTAGAAAATTATAGTGTCTATATCTCTTCAACAAATTCAGCAATTGCTTTTTTCCAAACACTTGGTTCTGCTACAACATAAGATTCGTGTCCTGCATTTATCCAAACTAATTGTTTTTCATCATTTTTGGTAGCTAAATTTTTATAGATTTTATCTATTTCCCAATTTTTTACTCGTGCATCGTTTTTTCCTCCCATAAGTAACGTTGGAATAGCTACTTTTTTAGAATATGTTTCAGGATTATGAGCAAATCCCCAAAAACCATGTTGTAGTCCTCCCCAAAACATCAACCACTCTGCCAAACCCTTTGAAGGAATACCCATTACCTCAAAACGACCTTTTACAGTTTGTTTCATAGTAGCAAAAGGACATTCCAAAATCAGTTTATCAGCCTTGAGATTATGAACAGCTATTGCTCTCAAAATGGAAGCTGCTCCCATAGAAGAACCATATAAAATTACAGTTGCTGTTTTTTCCTTCTGTTTTATGAAATCAAAAGTTGCTTTTACGTCATCAGCTTCATGATAACCTAACGAGATTTCTTTTCCTTCTGAACCTCCATGTCCTACAAAATCAACTAAGAGAGTAGAATAACCAATTTGCCTAAAATAATCTGCTTCCAGTTCATAGGAAGATTTACAACCTCCGTAACCGTGAAAAAGAATTACTGTTCCTTTTGAGTTTTCAACTTTATCATACCAACACTCTAAATTATATTTATTATTGCGTGTAGGAATTAAAATTGTTTCTCTTTCAAAATCAGCAAAATCAGTAGAATTTGTATAAGGAGAAAGGATATTCTTAGATTTAGGCAAAGAAATACCACCTAAAAGAATTTTGATTTTTTCAGAAAAAGATAAACTTTCAGGAGATAAAGAACGCTCACCTTCTGTTACGTGCGTAAAATGATAAGCGTGTTTATAAACCATTACATTAGCAGCCACAAAACCACCTAATAATGTCCAAAAAATTGTTTTTTTAGTCTTTTTACTCATTTTTATATTCTATTTTCCAATTAAAATAAAAGCAGCCCAGTAATAAGGCGCAGAAAAATCCTTGCTTTCTAATAAAGATAATTTAGCCTTTTGCAATGAACTTGAATAATCTATTTGCTGAAAAGAGTTTTTTTCTGAAGCATTCATTTGTATATTTTCTAAGTTATTTTTGTAAAACGTAGTTGATAATTTATTAGTTGCCTCATCACTTACTTGCCAAAGCGATACGGTAAGATTATCTGCACCTGCATAAAACCAAGCTCTTGTAAGTCCGACAATTCCCTCTCCCTTTTTAGTTTTTCCTAGTCCTGTTTCACAAGCTGACATCATTACAAGTTCTGCACCTACTTGCAGCGAATAAATATCAGAGGCAAACAAACTTCCTGTACTTCCATCAGCATTTGTAAGAAAAATTTGAGATAAATCTGGATTGTCTTCGTTTACTTTTCCATGAGTAGCGAGATGGATAAAACGATAATTCTTTAATGAATCTGAAAATAAAATTGATTTGTCAGCTTTTTTATAGGTATAAAGTGATGTAGAAACATTTTTTTGATTAAAAAGAGAATTAATTTGTTTGACTTCTTCTGCCGTTCCATTTAGGTTTGGTAAAGCGTTACTTTGAAAATTGATAGGAGCAAAAAGAAAAATTGAGGAATTTTTAGGTTGTCTAATTTCGTTTTTTTCGATAAATAAAGTTGCCGAATAACTATAACTAACTTTCTGTTTTTTGATAAGAAAAGGCAATTGAGAATAATCTTCATTTTCTAGGTTTGTGTTTTTATCTGTAACTTGTTCTGTAAACAAAGCTTCAAAAGGAATTTTGCCCATATTTCCGTCTGGAACAATAACTACTTTTTGAATAGAAGACGGAATATCAAAAAATAAAAGTTGATTACTCAATAAAGAAGAAGCTTCAATAAAATCATCATAACTTTGAAACTCAATGCTGTTTCTAAGATATATCAAATCACTTTCTAAATCTTTTGCAGCAACTGTATTTATTTCTAACTTATTCTTTGTAATTAGAAAAGTATAAATTTGTGAATTATTGTCTTGGTTATACGTTTGAGCATATAACAATAAAGCTGTTTTGTTATCTAGTTTTGCTTGAATTTTGGGAACATCAGCAATTTGAGTATTATATTTTAAAGCAAAATAATTTGGATATTGATTCTCCAAAATGCTTGTAAATTCTTTCGCTTGGCTTTGATAGTTTATGAGTTCTGAACGCAAATAAATCAAAACTGAATCTTGGGTAGTTGTCTTGGAGATGGGGTAGCTTTGAATTTGTTGCTCAAAATAGGCAATTTGTGTCTGAATGTTTTTTTCTTTCTCTAAAAGAGAATCTGGAATCCCTGCAAAATGTTTGGCTTTCGTGTCAGCAATGGCAGCTAACAAAACAGAGGCTTTATTTCGTTCTGCAAAATAAAATGCCTGTTCTTTATACTTTTGTTTTTGAAGAGGAAACTCACTTATTGTATAAGCAATGCGTAACCCAGTTTCATAAATTTCAGCTGCACGATTTCCTAAAGCAATTTTGTCTTGTTTGTTTACTCTAAGGTTTCGAATAGTTGAAATCAGTTTGTCAGCAACTAGTAATGTCTTGATAGCATCTTTCAAATCCTTCAACAATAGCGTTTTTTCATTGTATTTTCGCTCTAAAGCACGAGCTTTTAGAGAAAGAGAAAGCAATAAAATATCAGCGTTTAGATAATCTGTTGGAAGAGGGTTTTCATTTATTTTTTTAGATTCAAAATTTAATGTATTTGTTTGAATAGCTTTTTGGTAAAAATTTAGTGCCTTTGAAAACTTTTCTTTTGCTTCATAAATCGTCCCTAATTGATTATAAACGGTTGCAATATCTGGATGTTTTTGCCCATAATTATTTTGATAAATTTTTAGAGCCTGTATTTCATATTCTTCTGCTTGTTGAAAATAATTTTGAAGGAACGAGTTTTGTCCTAGATTATTGAGTACAAATGCTTTTGCTAGTTCATTGTGAGAAGTTTCAAAAGAATTTAATGCCTTTTTAAAATAACCCTCTGCCAAAACATAACTTTCTTGTTCTCTCAAGATAATTCCCAAATTAATCCACGTATAAGCTAATTTATTAGTTAGTTCTGTATTATTTGGATTTTCTTTTTGAAGCTTATCATAAATATATTGGCTCATTTGATAATACTCTTTTGCATTTTCAGGAAGCTGACTAGTAAGAATTAATCCAAAATTATTATATGCGTCTGCTACTTCTTGAGAATCTTCACCAATTTTATTTTGTGCAATCAAAACTGACTGTTCGGCAAAAGAACGTGCTCCAGCCAAATTTCCCGATTGCCACAAAGCAATACTCATACTTTTATTGAGTTCTAACTCTTGCTGTGCAGACAAACTCTCACTTTTATCTAATTTTTGAGCATTTTTATACGCTTCTTCAAAAAACTCTAGAGCCTTACTTATATCTCCTTCATAGAGCGCAAACTCACCTTTTGTATGTTTAGCTTGAATTGATAAAGTAGGTTTCTGTTGATAAACCGAGGCTGGAATTTCATATAGCTTTGAGAGCAATTTTTTGGCTTTATTAATATTTCCATTTTGAGTGTAAAAACGAACTAATTCGGAATGAACATCTAAAAAATCCTCCCAAGAGTTTGACTTTTGATAGTTGATTAAATTATTTTCTAGAGTTGAAACTGTACTTTGGGTAGAGTCTTTGGTAACACTTTGTGCAAAAAGTTGGTTTGAAGATACTACTCCCATCAAAAGGAGTAATTTAAAAACAAAAAGATAAGCTAGTTTCATGAGTTAAGTTTCAATGTATAAGAATCTTGTTCTAAAGATAAAAATAGTAAAGTTAAGCTAATTACTTTTACTCTAAAAAAATAGAATAGTTCGGAAAACTCCTAAAATAGTTTGTTATTTTTAAAAAAAACAAGAAAAAAGTCATTCAAACTAAATTGAATGACTTTTTGTATCAATGACTTAACAGTTTAGTTAGGTTTTCTTATTCTTCTATTGCTTCTCCTAACATTTCATCACCGAGTCCTTCTTCTTTTGCTGTATTTGGATCTTCTACTGATATACTAGCAATTTCATATTTAGAAGCAGGACTAAAAGCAGGACTTAGTATGGCAGATTTTTTCAAGTTTTTGACTGCCAAAGCATATTGCTTACCTCTATGTTGAAATACTCCTAAGGCAAAAGCAGCCATCGCACGAGCATTTCTATTGATTTGAGGTGCGCTACTAATTGCTAACAGTAATGATTCGGCTTCTACCTCATCCCCTACTTTTTGTAGAGCTAATGCTTGATAGAATAAAATCAAAGGATTTTTAGGATTAAAAGCTGAATACTGACGAGAATATTCTAAAGCATCATCATAATTACCAATTTCTAAATATGTTTTGGTAAGTTTGAAATAAACTTCTAATTTTTGAGAAGTATTAAGCATAAATTTTCTTGGATCTTGGTCACCTTCTAATTTACCTGTACGAGCTTTTTCGTCCATTTCTAAACGAAAATTTAATTTTTGTATTAATGTATCTTTTGCAGCTCTATCTTCGATATATACTTTTAGTTCTTGTGCATCTGGAAAAGGGTCTTTCATTGCAATTACTTTTTCCAAAAGTTGTTTTGATTCATTAAACTCATATACTTTAGAATAGCCATTAGCTACTTTCATCAAAAATTCTGGGCTAAACTCTTTTGCACGAGCAGAAAACTGACTACCTTTTGTAATTTTACTAAAAGCTCTTTCTGCTTCTGCATAACTGCCTAACTGAAAGTGAGTATATCCTAATTCGTAGAAATCTTTATCATAACCAATGCCTGTTTCTGCTCCTGTGATTTCCATAAGTTGAGTCATCAGTTCAAGAGCTTTTTCATGATTGCCTATTGTATTTTCATAACGAGCTTGTAGATAAAATAAGTCAGGCATTCCAGGGAATAGTTCATTTGCACTTTTGATATACTTTCCAGCTCCCTCTACGTTACCTGTACGAAAAAGGAGATCAATAGTACGGAATTGATAAGCAAATTTTTCTCCGTCATCTTCTGCAAGGTCTATAATTTTTTCATACATTTTCACAGCATTATCATAATCCTTTTTTTGTTTGTAGGTATTCGCAAGCATTTCATAAGCAGGAATATAATTTTGTTTTTTCTCCAAAACAGACTGAAAACAAGTTTCAGAAGCTGGATAATTACGTCCCTCATAATAACACATACATTTATTATAGAGATACTCTAAATTATTAGGCTCTTTAGCAATTGCTTTATCATAGAAAGGAATTGCTTGTGGAAATTTTTGTGTCATACGCAACTGTTCAGCAACAACATATTCATCTAAACCCTCTCCTTTATCAGAATGAGGCAAAGTATGAGTTTCATCTACATTAGTAGTGTCTGTTTCGTCTTGTGCTTTAGCAAAATCGATAGAAATAAAGAAAAGACTACATAAAATAGCTAAAAATAAAAAGCGTTGTGATAGCTCTTTTGGAGTATGTTTGGATGTTTTCATAAAAGTTAAATTTGGTTCTATTATACGTTTTATAACTGTATAGACAAAAACTTTACCTAATTATTTTAAGTCGTATCTAGCAAAAATATTTTAAAAAAATTAATATACACAAATATAAGAAAAGGCTTATCGAAAACATCGAAAAGCCTTTATAAAAGTATTTATTTATTTTTATTTTTTATAGTCTTTTTCTTATTCCTGTCCTTCAATTTTGACAGCAAAAGGAGTAGAAAGTCTATTTTTATTGTCCTTAAAACGAACATATAAAGTTTTTGTCTTTGCATTTAATTTTTCTTCTGTCATAAGTGCTGGTTCATATGTATTCCATTCACTTCCTTTAAACTCCTCTGTATCTGAAACCATATATTCTGTTGCACCTACTGCATAAATACGCATTTGAGCAGTTCCTTCTTCTATCTTTGCAGGATTCACAGAAACGCCAACAGCAAGGGGCTGACGATCTAATGTGTCCTTCATACTTGCCCACGAATACATAACTAGATTATTTACCATAGAATACGTAGCACTTTTGAGATTTTCTCCTTTTTCCATCGTACGCAAATACTGAATGTAATTATCCACAGCATCTTCGTGCTTTCCTAATACTTGATAAACATCTCCTAATGTATATAGAATACTAGCTACCTGTGGGTTGTCTAATCCTACTGCTTCGATAGTTTGTAGAGAAAGTTCTTCTGCCTCTACATAATTACCAATATTTAGATTTAATTGAATCTGACTTCCCAAAGCATCTAAATATTCCTTTGATTGAGTTCCTTCTGCTTTTACTACTTGATCAATATACATATTCAAATATTCTTGAGCACTTTCGTAGTCGTATTGTTGCTCGTAATGTTTTGCCAAAAACTTTTGATACTTAGAATTCCCTGATTTTGCTTTCTTTGTAGCTTCTTCTAAACTAGAAAGTAGTATATTTTCAAAAAACAAATCAGATTCGCTACGGTCGCCTTCTTGAATATTGACTACTTCTGCTGCTTCAGGAAGAGCTTCAAAAACCAAATGAAAATATTGTACACTCATCATATTACATTGAATTACTCCAGGTTCTGCTGCTGTAATTCTTAATAATGGATATTTTGTATCATCAATAATCATTTGGAAGGCGTGAATAGAGCCTATTTCATGTAAAGTATATTCCAACCCTTCATAACAAGTCAATTCCATTTGGAAAACAGTGCTATCTGATGAAGTTTCGATTTTAGAAATTGTTATGTATTCGCTGTTTGTACCTGCGACAATAGGATTGTCTATTGTTTTTTGGGCAGAAACAAAAGGTACTATTGCAGTAGTGGCAATGAGAGTGAGACTTAGGGCGAAATAGCGTAAAATATTATTCATAAAAAAGAAGTATAAAATACTATAAAAGTGTATTAGTTTTGATAGAGGTAGAATGAGTTATAAAACCTTTTACTAAGGTAATAACTACTAAAGTTATTTGAAAATTAATTTGAGCAAATATAAGATACTAAAATTTCAATTAAAAGGAATGATTTGAAAGTTATTTTTGATAAAAATTAAACTCTTTCTCATTATATATGATTAACAAGTTAATTGTTTACTTCCAAATTGGCAAACATTAAGCCATTATTTATTCACTAATTCTCTTTTGTATAAATACTCTATTTTATGATATGGGCAAACTATGGCTGATAGTTTGATTTTTTACTATCTTTGTTTAGATTTTTAGTTTGTATTTTGATAAAGAATACTTTACTATCCTAAATAAGAAATAAATACACAAAATACATATATGTTCAATTTATTTTCAAAAGAAATACGCTCTTTTTTCAGCTCTCTAATTGGCTATATCGTACTCATCATTTTTTTAGTAGCAATGGGGCTTTTTGTATGGGTTTTTCCTCAAACAAGTGTTTTAGAATATGGTTTTGCCGATTTATACCCACTTTTTTCGGTTGCTCCTTATGTATTTTTATTTCTAATTCCTGCCATAACGATGCGCTGTTTTGCAGAAGAAAAACGTGCAGGAACAATGGAACTGCTCTTTACTCGTCCTATTTCAGATTGGGAGATTATCTTAGGAAAATATTTTGCGTGTTGGGTGTTGGTCTTGTTTGCTCTTCTTCCTACACTAATTTATTATTATAGTATTTATCAACTTGGCAACCCTATTGGAAACTTAGATAGTGCAGCTTTTGTGGGCTCGTTTATTGGACTTATTTTATTAGGGGCAGTTTTTACGGCAATTGGCGTTTTTGCTTCTTCACTTACCGAAAATCAAATTGTAGCATTTATTATTGCTGTTTTTCTTTGCTTTTTTTTATATGAAGGTTTTACATCACTTTCTGGTCTCAATGTATGGTCAGATACGGCTTATTTCATTAGTCAGTTAGGTATAGACTTTCATTATCAATCACTTAGCAAAGGGTTAATAGATTCTCGTAACTTGTTATATTTCTTTTCGTTGATTATCTTAATGCTGGGTTCTACGCAATTAGTTTTGAGTAGTCGAAAATGGTAGTGGCAGTTATCAGTAAGTAATAATCAGTTACCAGTTTTATGAAAATGAAATAATCAGTGTAGGGAAAATGGCTTGTCTTTTCCTGTATTTGTTATGATTGATGATGAAAAAGTTAAATTAAAAAACCAAATTATGAGCTACGAAATTATTTTAATAAGTGATGAAGAAAAAATAGATTTCTGTAAATATTATCCTCAATTAAGATTAGATATAGAACAAAACTTTTACATTTCAACTAAAAATAAATTTTTGAATGTTTTTGCTGCTGATGCTAAAATAGAAGATTTTTATTCAAAAGAAGAATTGACTGCTGTAAAAAGTATTTTAAATAAAACGTATTATTATTTAATTGATAGCAACTCATTTGAATTAGTAAAAGATTTTTTTGGAAGCATTCCTGAAAAATTAAACTTTATTATAGACAATGACCATGGAGGATTAATGAGAAGGGAAAGAATATTAAAATTAAAAAGTTTTCATGAGTTTATAGCAATAGAAGAAAATGAAATATCTTCCAAATAACTCACTAAATTTCTCTGACTTGGCTGTAGAGGTTAATTAAAAGAAGTTTATAGAAACTAAACTCTAAAAGCCTTTTTAATTTTCCATTTCCTAATTCCCAATATCCAATTTCTATTTTATGCTCCGTTTTATCGATTACGTATTTTTTCTTACCACTTACAAAGAGGCAGGTTCTATCAACCGAGTAGAAGATGCAAGTTATGTTATTCAAGGCTATTTGATGGCAATGCAAGATGAAGAACTAAACGAATTTATGTTCAATTTTAGTTCTTTTATGTGTGCGAAACTAGGAATTGGAGATAGAATAGAATGGAGCAAAGTTATTCGTTTTAATGCTCACTCTGATAGTCATTCTTTAGAACTTTTCGAAACTTTCTTTAGAGATTACGTAAATAGCATTAGTTAAAAGCCAAATAGAAAAAAATAAAACCTTTATAAATCATTACTTTTCAAATCACGATGAATTAATAATAATCAAATTACAAGCGTAATTCATAATTTTTAATTTGTAACTGTCTCATATCTTTATGCAAAATAAATCCACAAAAAAAATAATTTTCTTACTCTTAATAGTAAGTTTTATTTTCCCCAACTATTCTAAAGCTCAAAACAAAACAGGCTGGGAGTTTATTGGGCAAAATGACCATCAAAAAGCACGTCAAGCATTCAAACAAACACTAGATAAAGATAGCACTGATGCAGAAGCTAATAAAGGAATGATTTTTCTTTCCGAAGTAGAAGGCGATACACAAGGCTATTATTTGCACCTCAATAGACTAATGCGTCATCATTGGGACGAAAATTATTATGATGTTTTTAAAAGACAAATCAATATTTCTTATACCGACTTAAAAAAAAGAATGTTTGATAAAAATGGAAATCAAAAAATGTCTTCTCGTTTTTATGTAAGTCCTGCTCTTTTCGAAGCCTATAAAGACTTTAGAAGAAGAGAGTTTGAGAAAAGCAAAACCTCTTTTTCAAAGGTGCATAATAATTTATATTGGGCAACAATAAACGGTTTTCCAAACATAAATGGCTATGGTTATACGGTAGAATATCCTGTGGAAAAGGAAGCATTCAATCCAAATGGAAATTATAAAATCCTTACAGACGAAATACTTACTTGGGAAACATTGCCTTATTTTCAATATGATGGAGATATTTATCTTGATAATACAGAAGGTGTTCATTACGCAAATACATTTTTCAAAATAGATAAAGAACAAGATATTGACTTTCGTATTACTCGCTCTTATCCTATCAAAATTTGGTTGGATGGTAAAGAAATCTTTGCTTCTCCAAAAACAATTTCAGCACATTACGATGCAGAGCGCATTTCATTAAAATTACCTGCTGGAAATCATAGAATTTTGATTAAATATGCAGTAGGAAGATATTTTAAGGGTGGTTCGGGTTCTTCTGAACTAGACTTTGATGGAATGAAAAGTATCAATTACAATTATGAGGAAGAAGAGGAAAGCGATAAAAAGAAAAAAAGCACTATCGAAAGAATAGAAGAAAATGAAGATAACTATTCTCCTTATTATCAAAGAAACCTTTTGATTCGCCTGACAGACAAAAATGGTGTTGCAATTCCGTTACAAGCCTATAAAGACCCTGTTACCTATTCACTGGCTTCAAACTTTGAAAACTCTCAAACAACACGTTTAGAGACCTTAGAGTATTTCAAAAATTTGGTAGAAAAAAATAATGATAAAAATATAAATTCTTTTTTTAATTATTATATGCTCGTTCAATCTCATCTGTACTATTCAAGAGGAGAAGAATTAGAAGAGTTTTTTGCTAAAAAAGTAGAACGAAATCCGAACTCTGTTTATTTCAAATATTTAGCTGCCAAAGTGTATAATGAAAACAATAAAACAGAAAAGAGTTTTGATTTAATAGGAACATTTGACCAACAAAAAACACCTATTTTTACGCTTCTTTATAAAGACTTAAAGGAAATTGATGCAGAGAATCAGAGTGAAGAATACGAAGAAAAATTAGACCAACTAGACAAAATTAGCCGTTCGAATTTTGATGTAATTCAAAGAAAATTGCGTTTTTATGATAAAAAAGGACGTAAGGATGAGCGAATTGCATACGCTAAAAAGATGGCAAAAGAATACCCTTTTTATTCTCAAAGCCTGAAAAAATATATTGATGATAAAGATAATCGTCCAGAAGATTATTATCAAAATCAGCAAAAAGACAAAAAAGACGACGACAAAGCTAAAGAGAAAGACTACAAAAAAGCTCTCAAAAAATACTTTGATGTAGGAACTTACAAAAAGCTGATTGCGCTCTACAAAAAGGATAAGGAAGTAGAAAAAGTATTAGAGCTTTATGATGAAATGATTGTTGTTAAGCCAAATGAAAGTTGGATTTTATATCAAAAAGCAAATTACTTGTACTCAAAAGAACGTTATAACGAAGCGATGGCAACTATCAAACAAGCCATTCCGATTGACCCAAACTCAAGTGGGATTTATGAAATGATAGGTGATATTCATAGCGATAAAGGCGACAAAACAACTGCTCTTTCATATTATAAAAAAGCTAAAAAATTATCTTCTAGCCAAAAATCATACGAATTAGATAATAAAATTGAGAAGATTGAAGGAGAAAAACAGTATAAAAACAAATTCGAAACGCCTTCCTTTGATGAGTACAAAACAAATTATGAAAAACTATCAAAAACTGATGCTTTCAAAAAAGAATATAAAGATGCCGAATCAATTATTTTAGGTTACAATCGTGATGTAATTTGGAATGATACAGCGCAATCAACCTATTTTTATAGTATGGTTATGATAAAAATACTGACAGAGTCTGGGGCAAAACTTTGGACACAATCTAATTTTGACCTTTTAGGAAGAGTAACTAGTGCAAAAGTAATTCGTGAAAATGGTACAGAAACACGTCCAGACGTACAGGGTTCATTCATTATCTTCAAAAACTTAAAAGTAGGGGATATTATTCAAGTAGAGGGAATGGCAAGTTGGAATACTGTTTCAGAACTTGGAAATAATTTTGGAATTAGTAATTATATTCCTTTTCCTGCTCCTATTTTATCAGCTAAATTAGAATTTTTGATTCCCAAAAACAGAAAGCTTTTTTATACAAGTCATAAACTAAACGGAAAGCCAAAAATAAATAATCGTGAAGATGGTTTGGTTTCTTATCGTTGGGATTATGAAAATATTCCGATTCCGATTGTAGAGAATGCAATGGTCGATGATTTGGAATATTATCCTGTTTTGAGAGTTTCGACGACAGAAGACTGGGGAATTATTGTAGATTGGTACAAAGCCAAGACCTATCAAAAGCTAGAATCTAATTATATTATTGATGATATTTTGAAAGACATTATTAAGGATGGAATGACTAAAAAACAGCAAGTAGAAACTATCTTTAATTATATTTCTCAAAACATAAATTACTCTTACGCAAACCTTTTGCAATCGGGTTATATCCCAAAAGATAGCGACCTTACATGTTCTTCCAAAATTGGAGACTGCAAAGATGTAGCTACAATTATGATTGCGATGCTTAGAAAAGTTGGTATCGAATCGTATTATGTTTTGGTCAAAGTCAATGAAAATACACAGCCATTTATGCCTCTTGAAATGGAATTTAATCACGCTATTGTGGCATATTATTTAGACGGTAAAATCAACTATTCTGACCCAACAACTGATTTTTATCCCTATTATTCACTCAACGAAGGCGATACAGAGGCGTGGGCATTGCTCATAAAAGATGGAGAGAATAAAGCTTTTCGTCTGCCAGCCAATCAAACAGATTCCACAAAAACATTCACTCAATATGATGTAAATGCAGTTTTAGATGAATTTAATACGTTAGATTTGGAAATCAAGACAACCTATACAGGTCTTGTAGCTGGTAGATGGCGTTCGACGATGGAATTAGAATCAAAGGATAATTTACCAAATACAATTATAGGAAGTTTGGGAAGTAGTGCCTTCAGAAATCTTGAACTAGATGATTATAATTTTGATAAAGTAGAAAATATTTCCACTTCTCTTGAAGCGAATTATAAACTTCATGCTAGAGAATTTACTGATGATGTAACAGGAATTTATTTTATGCGTTTGCCCTTTGTCAAGACGACTAAAGCTGACGCTGCGATTTATGGAAGTGAGCGAACTAATGCAATGGATATAAAAACTTTTACATTTGCACAACCTCATATTCAGCGCATTAATGTAAAAATGAATGAAAACTTTGCTATTAAAAAATTACCAAAAAACGTAAATTATGATACAAAATTTGGAACATATACGCTAAAATTAAAACAAACAGCAGAAGGATTATATATTGAGCGTTTTGTTCATTTCAAACAAACTCGTATTGAGCCATCTGAATTTATAGCTTTTAAAGAGTTTTATCTTCAACTTTTGAAATATGATAATTTGAAAGTGCTTTTGCAACAGAAATAAATACTTTTAATGTATTACTTTTTTAAACCCTAAATCTCTTACAAGAGACTTAGGGTTTAAATATGTTTATTTTATAAGAAAATCAATACACAAAAATATCTCTATTTAATAAAAATAATTGTATTTTTGAGAATGCAAAAAAATATTTCTTCTACCTATTCTTCGCAAATTATTGAATCTATTATTTCTTCTTTTTCGCCTTATCAAAAGCGTTTTTTTCAAGATATTCTAACGCTTCATTATGGAGATACAGAAATAACAAATAACTCTACAAACAGCACATTAAGTAACTACAAAAAAACTAACTTTGGTAGAGAAAAATGGGTTTATTTTACTTCTTATATTTCGCCTTATTCAATGCGAGATGTTTTATTATATTCAAAAATCAAGGGCTTTGATACTATTACATTGAGAATAATTGCGATGATAGCCTATTTTCAGAAGAATGAAGAAGGGCAAAAAGATTTTTTTATAGAAATAATAAATACTATTCAAGATTCAGTTTTTTTCTTTGAATTTTATGTAGAATCTTTTGAAAAGCCATTTCCAAATTCTCTCAAAAAAGCAATTCGATTCACTTTAGAAAATAATACAAAAAAAGACTTTGATACTTTTTTTAAAGACTTTCCCCATAAGAAAATACTTTTAGCTGATTGCCTTAATATTTGTCGCCCAAGATTAAATAATGAAATTGATACAGCGTTTTTAAAAGAAAATTTTAAGGCAAAAATCCCTATAAAAAAGTGGAAACAAGAGATTACACAGGCTCACTTAAAAAAAGGTTCATATCAAGAAAAGCGCAATAGGCAAAGTCAGCTTTGGAAAGATTTCATCGAAACAGACAGACTTTCTAGCCAAGAAATGCTAGAAGAATTGCCTTTGATTTTCAAAAACTCACCAAAAACTGTCAAACTTGCCTTAGAAAAATTAAAACATAAATTAAGTAAAAGTATAGAATTGGCTAATAAACTTTCGCCTTTTCAGATTCTTGAAAGCTATAATCAAATCCATAAAGCATACGTAAAGCGAGTTCATAGAATTTTGCATACACAAGAGTTTGTAGAAAGTATTGTTGCAGAGCAAGAAGAAGAACTACACCGTTTGCAGGTAGCTTCAAAACGTATTTTCAAGAAATGGGAAGGTGAACTCTTTTTTGGTGGTTATCATCGTCTGATGCTTATTTTTCACGAATTAGACGAACAACAACGTCTTTTTTTTACGCAAATAAATAAGCCTAATCTACAACAAGCTCCGAAGCAGATGGCGCAGATTATGCAAAGAAGCGTACAAATTGAGAATCTACTTTCTACTTTTGAGGAAAATTATTTGAGCGAACTTCCTCCTTCTTTGGTTCAGCAAGAGGGTTGGAGAAAAATAGAACGTCAGGCACTTAAAAATCTACGCCGTAAAGTTGGCTTTTTTGGAGAGTTGGCAGATGTTTTTTACTCTGAAAAAATAGAACAAATCAAGCGTCTTTATTTTTATTCGCCAGAAGAAATACAAGATGTTCTGAAAGATATTGCTATTCATTTAGAAGAACTAGAAGATACAATTTTACACAGGATTAGGGGCAGAATTGCAGCTTTCAAAGATATTCAAGAGCTTTATTTAGAACAGGCACGCCCACCGATGCAAGCTGCCTTACAAGAAATGTTTGAGGTGGCAAAAGGCGTAAGTAAACATCTGACAGAGCAATTAGAAGAAACTCAAAAACAGCAAAAAGAGCATTTAGAAAGTAATTCAGATTCAGATAATGATAATTCTTCTAATCTGTTAGGAGAAGTTATTGAAAAGAATTTGAGTAAAAAACAAAAGCAAAAAGTAAAAAAAGGAGTTAGTTTAGAAGATTTTCAATCTATCTATGAAGATAAAGTTCGTCAAACGTATTGGGACAAAACAAAGGAAAATCAGAAGGAAGAATTATCAGTTTTGAGAAATGAGCTAAGAAATCAGTTAGAAGATGCCCGAAAAACTATTCAGAATATTATTCAAGTAACTAAAGAAGATATTGAAAATACGCTTTCGAAAGCACGAAAACAATTAGCTTCTATTTATCAACAAACAGCACAAGAAGAGCGAGAAATGATTCCTTTTTTCAGAGAAATTAGAGGGAAAGTAGAACGTATTTTTGAACGTAAACCTTTTGAAGAAGATTTTTTGACGCTATATCCAGATCTTACAAAAGCAAATGATATTCAGAAAGGATTATTAAAAGAAATTTTACCTCATACTATTCAGAATATTTCAACACTCAATAGCAAAAAAGATAATAAACGATTTTCCAAAACACTTATAATTTTAGATGAAGCTCTCACAACAGAAGCACAATCATTAGAAAAAGCAAGTTGGTTGAGTGCCTTTATTTTTCAAGGTTCTAAAAAGAATCTAACTACTTCACAAGACTTAATTAACCTAAAAATATTGAGTGAAGATGCTTTAAATACATATTATACACAAAACCAAAAAGATACAGCAGCATTTCAACACCGTTTGCAAGATGCTATGATGAATTATGCTACTTCTGAAAAGGGCAATTTATCGGTGGCTCTTCGTCGTCTTATTCAGGAAAAAGAATCATATTCAAGAATTATTGTCTTGAGTAAATGGACAGAAAACCAACCTCCTTTTCCCTTCAAATTATTGAAAGAATATCGCCAAAAACATCGCATTTCGCCTTGTGTATTTTTAATAAACCTTCAACCTAACCTTTCGCCACAGCTTCGAATGCGTAGAAATGGTGTTTTTGCTGTGCAAGGAGTTTATGAAAACTTGGTAGATTGGATTTTAGAAATGGAATGTTTGTAGAGTAAAATATCTATAAAATAAGATAGCATTTGTCAGTGTTTTAGCATAGCGACACCAACAAACATATTTCATAAAAAAAGACTTTCAAATAAGATAAATCGTAAAATTTATTTTATTTGAAAGTCCTAATTTATAGTTACTTTGGTTTTTCAAAGTAGCAGAAACAATAGAGTCGAAGTAATTCTTATTTGTGTGTACGTTCGTCAGAAACAGTAAGTTTATGGCGACCTTTTGCACGTCTAGCACGAATTACATTACGTCCTCCTACAGTTTCTGTACGTGAACGAAAACCGTGTTTGTTTTTACGCTTACGCTGTGAAGGTTGAAAAGTACGTTTCATAATGGTATAGAGTTAAATAGTTTAAGAATATTAGAAATTAGAATCAGAATTTAAAATCAGTAGAGCTAATTATAAATTTTGACAAATTTCAAAAATTATATTTTTATGCTATGAGCATTTAATTCTTAAATCGCTTTACAAATATTTTAAAATAATGAAGGGCAAAATTACAAAAAGACTAGCGTATCTACAAGAAATATTCAAAATTATAATCAATTAAATTGGTTTTATCTCTTTACGAGCATTTTATTTACTTCTGTACGCTGTGCCGAACGAAAATGAACAAAATATTCTCCATTCTGCCAACCATTTATATCGATAATCAGAGGCGACTTATCAGCTTCTACCGAAAAATACAACACACCATCAGCATCATAAATCTGAACAGTTGCGTGCATGTCCGTACTTGGCAAATGAATTTTGATATATGAAGTTTCTACTGTTGAAGGCACAAACTGATTAGAAGCAAGTGTAAGAATGACATCCACAGGCATAATATCTGAATAAGTAGTCTTGCCAGTTGTATTTAATATTTTTAAACGATAATGCAGACGAGAAGCAAATGCCTTTTTATCTACAAAAGAATAATATTCTATGTCATTGCTTTGAATCGTTTCGATAGTCGTAAAGTTGCGTCCATCAATACTTCTTTCTACCTCAAAATAAGAAACTGGAACAGTCTCGGCAGCCGATTTGAGTTGCCAACGTAAAATAACTGTCTGTGGAGAAGTAGCCTGTGCCTGAATGCTCACTTCTTGTGCATAACAACTGTCAGCGTGTGTATGAAAGGCACAAAAAAGCAAAACCAAGAAACAACCTATACTGTGTATAAGAGGATTAAAAGAAGAATATATAGTTTTTGTTCGCATAGCCGTTTGATAGAATTGAGAAACTAATTGATGTATCAAATTCAGAATAGCTTCTAAGATAAATAGTGTTGAGCAAGATAGCATTTTTTGAAGAATTAGAAGTTCTTCTTTCTATACTAGAATAGTCAGAATTTATACCAATAACCCTATAAATCAGATTATAGTATAGTAAAATATCTATTTTTCGATAAAACTATCTTACTCAGCTACAAAGCAATCTTTTATTTCTGTAAAAAAGGAAACTTTTTAACCTCTGCTCTCATTCGTTTTCCTTCTCTTACTTCTACAAAAATTTCACTTCCTGCTTTTATAAAATCCTTTTTGACATATGCCATTCCGATAGATTTGCCAAGTGATGGCGATTTCGTTCCAGAAGTAACTTCTCCAATTTGGTTTCCTTCTGTCGGCGCATCAAAGACTTTATGAAACTGACGAGCAATGCCTTTATCCAAGACTTCAAAACCAATCAATTTTTTAGTGATTCCTTCTTTCTTTTGACGCTCTAAGGCTTCACTATTGATGAATTTTTTATTGAATTTGGTTATCCAACCCAGTCCAGCCTCTAAAGGCGAAGTAGTGTCATTTATATCATTTCCATACAAACAAAAACCCATTTCTAAGCGAAGTGTATCTCGTGCAGCCAGTCCAACAGGAATAATTCCGTGCTGCTTTCCACTTTCCAAAATTGCTTCCCAAACGGCAACAGCATTTTCATTATTTACATAAATCTCAAAACCTCCTGCACCTGTATAACCTGTATTCGAAATAATCACATTAGGAACACCTGCAAACTTATCTTTTACAAAATGATAATAAGGTATTTCTTTTAAATCTGTTTTTGTAAGAGATTGCAACGCATCAATAGCTACTGCACCCTGAACAGCAAAAAGACTAATGTCATCTGAAATATTTGTCATTTCTACATTTTCTGGTTTGTGTTGCATCATCCAGTTCCAATCTTTTTCAATATTAGACGCATTGACTACCAAAAAATAATCGTTTTCTGCCATTTTATAGACCAATAAATCATCTACAATTCCTCCTTTATCATTTGGAAGACAAGAATATTGAACACGCCCATCATAAAGCGTTGCTACATCATTTGATGTTACATATTGTAAAAAATCTTCAGCACCTTCGCCTTTTACAGAAAATTCGCCCATATGAGAGACATCAAACATTCCAACTTTTTCACGAACAGCGTGGTGTTCAGCAGTTTGAGAAGCATACCAAACAGGCATTTGATAACCAGCAAAAGGAATCAGTTTTGCACCCAAAGCTGTATGTACATCGTGCAGAGCAACACGTTTTAAGTCAGTTGAAGTAGAGGAATCTTGAGCCATTTTTATTAGTGTGTTTATTGGGTTAAAATCAAAATCTTTTTTTATGGTACAAAAGTAGGGATTTTTTTGAAACGAATTGTTTTGAAGGGCTTAAATTATCACAAGTTATTTATAGAAAAATGTTGTATTATAAACTCTCAAATTAGGTAATCTTTGCTTTTATTCGTTTTTTTGCATTCCATTTAGACCAAAAGCAATTCAAAAAAAGCAAAACTATGCAAACTCCAAACGACGATAATAATAGAAATTATAAAGAAAAAAGAGACTATAATAATTCACGTAATAATAGAAATCGTAGGCAAACTACCTCTAATTTTATTTTTGGTTGGCATCCTGTTTTGGAAGCACTTAGAAGTGATAAGACAATTGATAAAATATTAGTAGAAAAAGACTTCAAAAGTGAAGAAATGACAGAACTTATGCAGCTTGTAAAAAAGCAAAGCATTTATGTTCAGCGAGTTCCTACTGAAAAATTGAATCGTATTACACGTAAAGCGCATCAAGGCGTTGTTGCTTTTGTTTCAGAAATTGATTTTGTTCCCTTAGAAAACATTGTTGCAGGAGCTTTTGAAGCAGGGAAAAATCCATTGATTTTGGTTTTGGATAGAATAACTGATGTTAGAAATTTTGGAGCAATTGTTCGTTCAGCAGAATGTACGGGTGTTGATGGAATTGTTGTTCCGACACGACTAACAGCGCAAATGGGTGCAGATGCAGTCAAAACTTCGGCAGGCGCACTAATGCACATGCCAATTTGTAGATATAGAAGTTTGGTAGGAGCAGTTAATTTTTTGAAAGAATCTGGATTGAAAGTAGTAGCATGTACTGAAAAAACAGACAAACAGATTTATGATTTAGAACTAGATATGCCTTTAGCTATTGTGATGGGGTCAGAAGAAGTAGGAATTTCGGAAGAAGTGCTAGAGGTAGTTGATGAAAGAGCTAGTCTTCCGATGGTTGGAAAAGTAGGTTCGCTTAATGTTTCTGTTGCAACAGGAGTTGCGCTTTATGAAGTTGTGCGACAAAGAGGTTAAATCGATTACGGATTACGGATTACGGATTACGGAAAAAAATAATATCAATGGGTAATAAAAACTATTATGAAGGAAGATAATCTTATTCAGAAAAAAAGTTTTGATTTTGCAATACGAATAGTAAATGCTTACAAATTTTTAAAGAAAAATCAAGAATATGATTTGTCAAAACAAATGCTTCGTAGTGGAACTTCAGTAGGTGCAAATGTAGAAGAAGCAATAGGAGCATATTCAAAAATAGACTTTGGCTTCAAATTATCTATTGCCTATAAAGAAGCTAGAGAGACACTTTACTGGATAAAACTCTTGAAAGCAACAAACTATTTATCAGAAGAAATGAGTAAAAGCCTTATTAATGATGCAGAGTCAATTTGCAGGATAATAGGAAAAATACAAGTATCATTAAAGAAAAATCAATAATTTAATACAGTTCATTCGTAATTTTTAATTCGTAATCCGTAATCGAAATATGTGGAGTTTTTGGGAAAATAAATCATTCAAAAAGTACGATTATATTATTGTCGGTGCTGGTATTACAGGACTTTCGACGGCTGCTAGTCTTATCGAAAAAAATCCAAAGGCTAAAATTGCTGTCTTGGAAAGAGGTTTTTTACCGACAGGCGCAAGTACGAAAAATGCAGGTTTTGCTTGTTTTGGTAGTCTTTCAGAAATTGCTTCTGACCTTGAGACAATGAATGAAACTGAACTACAAAATCTTGTAACAAATCGTTTGCAAGGACTTGAAAAGCTACGTAATCGTTTGGGAGATAAGAAAATAGGCTATAAAAACTATGGAGGATATGAGCTGATTTTAGACAAACAAATTCCCTATTTAGATAAATTAGATGAAGTAAATCATCTTTTACAACCTATTTTTGGAGGTCAAAATGTATTCAAAACAAAAGATGGTTTGATAGAAGGTTTTGGATTTAATGCTCGTTATGTTCGTCGAATTGTATATAATCGATTTGAAGGACAAATCCATACAGGAAAGATGATGAAATCTCTTCTAAAATATGTTCAAAAACGAGGAGTTACTGTTCTGACAGGCTGTGAAGTGATAAGTTTTGAAGATACAGAAGTAGAAGGAACAGAACAGAAAAATAATGTTTCTATAAAAATCAATAACCCTTTACAAGAAAATAATGCTATCGAACTTCTTGCTTCAAAAGTAGCCATTTGCACGAATGCTTTTTCTAAAAAACTTATTCCAGACCTAGATTTACAAGCAGGACGAGGACAAGTTTTGGTTACCAAACCTCTCAATCATTTACGCTTTAAAGGTACTTTTCACTTAGATGAAGGTTTTTATTATTTCCGAAACTTTGGAAGAAGAATTATTTTAGGAGGGGGACGAAATATGGATTTTGAAGGAGAAACTACTACAAAACTAGAAACTACAGAACTGATTCTTGAAGACTTAAAATCAAAACTAAGTGAGATTATTATTCCAAAACAAAAATTTGAAATAGAAACCTCTTGGGCAGGAATTATGGCTTTTACAGAAAGCTCAAAAACAAAAACCCCACTCCTCCAAAATTACTCTAAAAACATCGTTTTAGGAATCCGTTTGGGTGGAATGGGAGTTGCTTTGGGAAGCAAATTAGGCGAAGAAATTGCTGAAATTATGAAATAATTAGGACATGGAAATTAGGAATTGGGAATTAGAAACAAATAGAAATTGAATTTCTGTATTTCCCAGTTCCCATATTCTATCTCCCATTTTTCATCCTCATTCGCTATTTCCTAATCTCCAATTCCCACTTCCTAATTCCTTACTTTGCTCCAAACACCTGTGTCCAATAATTACTTTCTCTACCTACTCCCATTTCCTCAAAATTAGCGTTCATCATATTTCTACAATGTCCTTCGCTATTTTTCCAGCCTTCAATAACTGCCTCTTCACTAGTATATCCTTCTGCAATATTTTCTCCGTAGGTTCTCCAGTCATAACCTTGTCTTTTTATTCTGTCTCCAGCCGAAGAACCATCTTTTCCCGTATGTGAAAAGTAATTTTTATCGTTCATATCTTTGCTATGCAGATAAGCAGCTTGTTCAAGAGCTTCGTCCCATGTAATCGCTCCTACTGGTAGCATTTGCTCATTTCCACACTGACAGCCTTCTGTTCTGTACTCGTTTACTAATCGTATTAATTCTTGCTTATTTACGTTGTTTGGATTGTTCTCATTTGGTGCTATTTCTTCATCTACTTCTGCACAAGCAAAAATTCCAAATAAAAGAAATACAGAAAGAAAATGCAGTCTAGCGTTTTGATAATTCATAATAAGAGATAGTTTTGTGATAATTATTTTTGTCTATAAAAAACAAATAGTTTGCCTAAAATTTCATTTAAAAAAAAATAGTCAAGTTAAAAGTAGTTCTCAAAATTCTTAGGGTTTAAATACTATAAAAAACCAACAAAACGTACAACTTCAAACCTTTTGCAAGTCTTCAATGTTATTTTTAAATATTTACTTTTACCCCACTCCCTTATGCTCTACCAAAACACACGCAAAACATTCTTAATAGAAGAAGTTACTCTAACTGATAAAAATCCTACTCCAAATAAAGAAATAAAACTGAAAAAAGCTCTCAAATTATACTTAATTGGACGATTGACAGCCGAAGAACACAGAGAAGGCTTCGAAACCTATTTTGAAATGTTTAGAGATGGAAATTATACCCACGCTATTTTTGATTATTTGAAACTAGAATACGACCCTCCACAATCAAGAGCTTGGTTTGTAACCAGTTATGTTCCTCGTTATGGCAAAGAACTAAAAGGTAGAGAATGTTATTTGGCATTGATAGAATCTAGTAATTTATTTCAAAAAATGGCTGTTTCTCTTATCGCAAGTAGCGTAAAGAAGATATATTCAAACCTTCATATTTCTTTTTTTAATGATTTAGAAAAAGCTCAAGAGTGGCTTATTAAGCAGTAAAAACCAATAAAAAATCGTACTTTTGAACTTAAATACAATCTACTTTTTGTGCGTCCGAAAATGCTATTTCAAATTCTATTATGCAAGAAAGAATAAATCAATTAGTCGAAAAACTCAATCACTATAATACGCAATATTATCAAAACAATACATCAGAAATTTCTGATTTTGAATTTGATAAATTGCTAGAAGAACTGATAAAATTAGAAGAAGAAAACCCACAGTTTAAACTTCCAAATTCGCCTACCTTGCGTGTGGGTGGAGATATTAGTGATGGGTTTGAAACGGTAGTTCATCGTTATCCAATGCTCTCACTTTCAAATACATACAACGAAGAAGAGCTTTTAGAATTTGATGAGCGAATTCGAAAAACGGTCGATAATCCTGTTTATGTTTGTGAACTCAAATTTGATGGTGTAGCTATTTCGCTGCGTTATGAAAATGGTATTTTTACGCAAGGCATTACTCGTGGCGACGGAACACAGGGCGATGACGTAACTTCAAATGTCAGAACTATTCGTGATATTCCTTTACAAATTAAAGAGAATAATAGTGATAGTGTACCAACTGATTTCGAACTGCGTGGAGAGGTTTATTTGAGCAAAACTCAATTTGAAGTTCTTAATCAAGAAATTGTAGAAAGAGCAAAAGAGAAAGGAGTAGAAGAAGAAAAAATTCCAAATTTACTCTTAAAAAACCCAAGAAATGCAGCTTCTGGAGCAATAAAAATGAAGGATTCAAAGGAAATGGCAAAGCGCAAACTTTCTTGTTTTGTATATGATGCCTATGGAACTCCTTTTGATTCGCATACAAGCATTTTAGAACATTTAGAAAAATGGAATTTCGCTGTTTCTGATTTTTATAAAAAGGCAAATGGCATTCAAGAGGTTTTAGAGTTTATCAAAGAATGGGAAAGCAAAAGACTGGAACTACCCTATGAAACCGACGGAGTTGTAATAAAAATAAATAACCTAGACCAACGAGAAGAATTAGGTTTTACTTCAAAAAGTCCACGTTGGGCAATTGCCTATAAATACAAAGCAGAAGAAGCACAATCAAAACTAAAAAGTGTTGTTTTTCAAGTAGGAAGAACAGGCGCAGTTACACCAGTGGCAAATCTTACAGCCGTACAGCTTTCAGGAACAACCGTAAAACGTGCTACTTTGCATAACGAAGGAGAGATAAAGCGATTAGATTTGCACGAAGGCGATACTGTTTTTGTAGAAAAAAGTGGCGAAATTATTCCTAAAGTAACACGAGTAGTTACAACATTGAGAGAAAAAAATGCAAAGCCAATTGTTTTTACAGAAAATTGTCCAGAATGTGAAACAAAACTAGTGAGAGAAGAAGGAGAAGCAGCTTATTATTGTTTGAATGAAAACGGTTGTCCACCACAGATTTTAGCCAAAATTCAGCATTTTATTCATAGAAAAGCAATGAATATTGATGGAATTGGTAGCAAAACAGTAGAGTTATTCTTAAAAGAAAATCTAATTAAAGATGTTGCTGATTTGTATGAATTGGACAGAGAGAAAATTTTAGCTCTTCCAAACTTTAAAGAAAAATCAGTAGATAATATTTTTATAGGTGTAGAAGAATCCAAAAAACAACCCTTTAAGTATGTTCTTTTTGGTTTGGGAATCCGTCATGTAGGCGCAAGTATTGCCGAAATTTTGGCAGATGAGTTTTCTTCTATTGATAAATTAAAGAATGCAACTCAAGAAGAAATTGCAAACGTTTTTGGAATTGGAGAACGCATAGCAGAAAGTATAAAAGCCTATTTTGAAGAATCTAAAAACCTAGAACTCATAGAGAGGTTAAGAACAGCAGGTTTGCAACTTGAACAAGCAGAGAAAAAAATTATCATTACAGACGGAATTTTGAGTGGAAAGACATTTGTCGTTTCTGGTACTTTTCAAAACTTTGAAAGAGAAGAACTAAAAGAAAAAATAAAGAATTTGGGAGGAAAAATTTCAAGTTCGGTTTCTAAAAAATTAGATTATCTTTTGGCAGGAGATAAAGCAGGGAGTTCGAAAATAGAAAAAGCCGAAAAAGCAAAAGTAACTGTGATTAGTGAAGATGATTTTCTGAAGATGATTTAAAAACTATATTATACGTATTTTTATTATTGGTAGAAACGCCAAAAATGGCTATTTTCCTTATTCAAATATATCCTTTTATTTCTCAAATTAAGAAAATGAAAATGCGTTTCCTCTTTTTCTGTTTATTTCTACAAAATCTATAAAAGTATAACATATAAAAAAGAGACTGCCTAGAAAGGTCAGTCTCTTTTTTTAAACTTGTCGATATAAGAATATCTTTTTTCTTGTATATTACCACATTGGATATCCCTCGTGAAACCATCTGTTACTTGCAACATCTCCTACAACACTATGGTCTATAAAACCATTAACTTCAACTGTCCATACAGGACTCTTTGTTTCAAACCCTGTGCTAAAGCCTCCAAGAGAAAGTTGTCTATCACCTGATCTAGTTAAATCTTCACTAAAATTAAATGAATTGGTAGGTTGTGATAAACCATCAAAGCTAATAGTAGAAGAACCAGATAAGCTATAGAATACTCTTCTAGATTCACCAGCAGGTTTCCATCTACTTCTTCTTCTATTACCTTTATACTCAAGTTTGATATTTAAGTATAAATATGAAATAATTGTATATCCATTGCCAAATATAGGATGATAAGCTCCCAAGTACTCTGTGTAAGTTACAAGTTCATGAACATATTTTCGTTTGCTACCAGAGTTATTATTTTGAAAAAATTCTCTTTGATGACGAGCATCAATAGTATTTGCTCCTAAAACTACTCTCTGTAGTGAAGGCATTTTTCCAACTATCTTAGACTCCACTTTTGCTTTTTTTGTACTCAAAGAAGGGTTCTCTTTAATGCTCTTCAACTCTTCTTCATTGTTCACAAAATATTTGAATCCGTCATTATACCAAACAATAGAATTGCCTATTTGATACTCGCCATTTTCATTAATTATTGCTTTGAAGGCAGTAGGGAAATTAAACTGTTCGAATTCTTCTGACACTCCTGTAATCAATAACGATTTAACAGTATTTGATTTACTCCAGTTTTCCAATTCTTGCTCACTTTTATTTGTAAAAGATTGCATAAAAGATTGAAAATGTTCTTGATTATCAAAAACAAAACGTTTGTCTTTAATAGTAAGGTTGTCTGTTTTTTTAGTAGCTATTTCTAAGCTAGTTAATTCTTCTTGTTGCTCACAAGAGCTAAAAAGAAAGAACAATAGAAAAACAATTGATAACTTTTTCATTTTTTTTAACAATTTTAAATTATTTGTAAATAGGTAAATTAAATCATTTTTTGACTTTATATTTTATCAATTTCACTCGTTATATTAATATATCATTTAATGATGATTATTTTAAATGATATTTGCTTCACTAAGCATCAATTTAATTCTAACTGCTTCGTAAAAGAGTAAAACTACAAACTAAAAAGGCTTGTTAAAATGACTCTGCAAAAGTATATAAAAATATTTTTTCCATCAAGTCTAATTTTCTTTTTTAGAAAAAAAATAATTGACAATATAAACTATAAAGGCTATTTTTAATACTTAATAAACATAATTCATTGACTATTAAGGTTTAAAAAGTAAAATATCGCAAATGTTAATTTTTTGATTAATATAGCCAAGTAGTTATGCAATTTAATTTGACTTTGTTTTATAAAAGACACTTAAAATACTATGAGATAAAATTATCATTATATTTATTTGTGTGATAGAGTTTTATTTGTTTAAGTAATATAAATTAGAGCTATAAGGAATTTATCTTTTCATTTTTCACTAAAAAATCATATAATTATGACTTAGGAAATGAAACATAATCAGTTGAAAAATAACAGTAAGTGAGAGCGACCACAAAAAATATAAATACACTCAAGAAGAGGAAATAAAACTTTTTAGTAAATAATAATCGTAATTTTGGTAAGATTTAAGCTAAATATAAATTATGATTTATAATCAAAATCATATAGACTCATGATTAACCTATCGATGCGATTTACGCTCTTATTTTTCTTCCTAATTGTTTGCTCCAAAACTGTTTTTGCCCAAACTCAAAAAAACAATATCCCAACCGACTCACTAAATTCTGTAAACTCTAATTCATTTTCTCAAAAAACAAAATGGTTAGCCGTTCAAAAAAATAATAATTCCGTTGTTGGTGTCCCCACCGACGACCATTACACAATTTACACAGCCTTTTGGCTCAAAGAAATTGATTCTTTCCCTCCAATTTCCATTCAAGTTTTAGATACAAAACAAAAACTTTCAGAAAAGCAACTAGCCGTTGTTGGTGTCTCCACCAACGACCCAAACATAATAAAAGCAACTTACAACTTTGAAAAACAGATTATTTTGTTTGCTTTAGATTCAAACCTGAAAAATATTCAATTAGACTCTATCAAAATATCATATCAAACCATTCCTTTCAAGATAAAAAACTGGACATTTAAGCGTTCACAAGAAGAATACGAACAGGCAGCAATGCAAAATTTCATTGATACCGTTGATAGAAAAAAAGAAAAACAGAATTTAATCATAGAAGAACGTCAAGAACTCTTTAGCTCTAACCTTCAAAAAGCAGGAAGTATTACTCGTGGTGTTTCGGTGGGAAATAGGCAAGATGTTTTTGTAAACTCTAATCTAAATCTACAATTAGAGGGGAAATTAACAGATGAAATAGAACTGACAGCCATTATTTCTGACCAAAATGTTCCCTTTCAACCCGAAGGAAATACCCAACAGTTACAACAATTTGATAGGATTCAGATACAATTACGACACAAAAATGCTTCACTTACAGCAGGAGATGTAGTATTGAAACAAGGAATCGGAAATAGTACGCCCCATTTTATGCGATTCTACAAGAATGTTTTGGGTGGAATGCTACAAACTAATTTCGCTATTGATTCTACTTTTTCTACACAACAAAAAATAGGATTAGCAGCAGCAAAAGGACAGTTTCAAAGTTATCAACTTCCTGTTCAAGAAGGCGTACAGGGTGCTTATCGTTTAGTTGGAGCAAATAATGAGCGTTTTATTATCATTCAAGCAGGTTCGGAAAAGGTATTTTTAGATGGACAGCTTTTACAGCGTGGTTTCAATTATGACTACATTATTAATTACAATACAGCCGAAATTACCTTTAATCCTCATGTTGTGATTACGCAATTTTCTAGGGTGCGTGTAGAATTTGAATATACAAATCAGTTTTATAATCGGACGATTTCAAATTTGGGGGCAAGTGTAAATTTTACAAGCAAAAATAAAAGTCTAAATCCCAAAAAGCTAAAAAAATCCTCTTGGAATGTTTTTATAGAAAATTATTCAGAAAGCGATAATGAAAAACAGCCTATCAATTTTGATATTTCAGAGGAACGCCGAACGCTTTTAGAAAATATTGGCGACAGTCTGGAGTTAGCCGTTGTAGAAAGTGCAGAAGAAGTAGAAAACTTTTCTGTCAATCAAATTCTATATATCAAAAAAAACACATTGATTGATAATTTCTTTTATCAGATTTTCCAAAGAGCTACCCAAAACGATGAAAATCAGACTTTTTATACAGTTTCTTTTACAGAAGTGGGACAAAATAACGGAGATTATAATTTAGGAGAAGCCGTTGCCAACGGAAAAGAATATGTTTTTGCAGGAATTAATCAAGGAAATTTTGCGCCTATTCGTCAGCTTCCTGCACCAAATTCTAAAAGGCTCACTAATACAGGAATTCGTTTTTCTCCAAATAGTCATACCAGCATTTTTGCAGAAGCAGCTTTTTCAGACCGAGATAAAAATATTTTTTCAGAAATTGACAGTCAAGACGACAAAGGAAATGCTTTTTTTGTAGGGATTCATACGAAAGACAAAAAGTTTCAAAATCGTTTATTCCCTTCAAAAAATAATCAAAATTATAAACTAAGTTATGGTATCGATTATGAATTGGATAACGAGAATTTTGAACCCATTGACCGTTTTAGAAATATTGAGTTTGATAGAGATTGGACACTTCCTACTTTTTTTGGAGCAGTACCACGAGGACAAGACCAAATCTTACAAGCCTTTACCATCATTGAACAGAATGCAAACAACAAACTTGAATATAATTTTACTTACCGAGATAGAGAAAACGCCATTAAAGGACAGCAGCACAAAGTTATTTTCAATAAAAAAGTAGGTAAATTTCAGCTTTCTACAAATGGTTTTTACTTGGGAGGAGAAAACCAGTTACAGTTTTCGAATAGTAATGCTAGTTCTTTTTCTGAACTCGGTAATAATTCCGTTTCTCAAAACTCTATTATTTCAGCCATTCCAAACAATCAAGTAAGTATTTTACAAACTCCTCAAAATGTTTCTTGGATGCGTTATGATGCCGACTTGCAGTATCAAAATAATTATGTTGTTCCTGCTTACACGTATTCTGTTGATAAACAGACTTTCAAAACGCAAGATTCTGTTACTTCGTCTTTGATGAATTATGAGCAACACAAATTTTATCTTTTTCAAGGAGATAGTAGCAAAAAAGCAAATTACAGAATTGAATATGCTTTGAGGAAAGATTTTTTACCAAAAAATGGAGTTATTCAGTCTTATACCAACTCACAAACGGCACGAGCAGAAGCGACACTAGATTTTGAGAGAGAAAAATCAAATCAAAAACTGACGTGGAATGCTACTTACAGAAAGCTAGAATATGACAAAGATTTTTTGGATACATTAAAGTTAGAAGATACAGAAACGCTAATGGGTCGCATAGATTGGCGAAGTGATTTTTTTGAACGTGCTGTCCGTCAAGAGCTTACTTATTCGACGGTTACAGGGCGAGAACCTGCACGAGAATTTACTTTTATTGGTGTAGATGGAACACAGGGAACACATACGTGGCGAGATGATAACGATGATGGTGTGCAGCAGTTGGGAGAATTTTATGAAGCAATTAATCCAGACGAACGCAATTTTATTAAAGTTTTTACGCCTACCAGTACCTATTTAACAGCATTTTCTACTGATTTTATTTATAAAATAACGCTTACTCCTCCTAGAAAATGGAAAAAAGCGAAATTTATTAAAAAATCCTTACAACTCTTTTCTGTTGTTTTTTCAGTTCAAAATTCTGTCAAAACTACTGAAAGTGATTTTACAAAACGTTTTATTCCTTTTGTAGAGCGCAACCAAGAAAACATCTTGAGTGAACAGAGTTCGCTTCGGAATGTCTTGTTTTTGAACAGAACCAATCCACGTTGGGGAGGAGAATTTCGCTACACTAACACACGACAGAAAAACCTTTTGGCAGGAGGATTTGAGAGTAGAAATATAGAAGAATACGAAAGTATTTTTAGACTAAGTCTTTCCAAAACGATTGCCTCAAAGTCTAGCTTTTTGATTGGAACTAGAAGTAATGCCTCTGATTTCCTAGAAAACAGAACCTACAACCTTACTCTTTTACGCCCACAAACCGAACTCGCTTGGCAACCTACCACTTCTTTCAGACTAACGACAGCCTACCGTTTTGAACAAAAACAAAACACGCTAGGAGAAGAAAATGCACAAATAAATGAGTTTAGAAGTGAGCTACGTTATTCGAAAGTAGGCGATAGAGTTTTCAATGTTCGTTTTCGTTATCTAAATATTGATTTTGAAGGGGAGAATAACACGCCTGTCAGTTACGAACTTTTGGAAGCCTTACGAGCAGGTCAAAACATAACGTGGGATTTGAACTTGCAACAAAAACTTTTCAATGGTTTGCAGCTAAGTGTCGTTTATGAAGGTAGAAAGTCGGAAGAAACACCAGCTATTCATATCGGTAGAATACAGGTTACTGCGCTTTTTTGATTTATTATTTCCGTTTATCAATAGCAAACCTTACCTTTGTATTTTATTTCATTTACTTATTTACGATTTTATATGAAACAGATTTTTACGGTTTTTTGGGTGCTTGTTTTTTGTTGTTGTTTTTCTGCTTCTTCTTTTGGGCAAGTTTTTACAGATGTTTTAGCGATTTCAGATTCGGAATATTCTGACTTAGAAGGTATAACAGATATAAAAATAGATAAGGACAATAATACAATTATTTCTGGTTATGCTTTTAAAGATACTTTATACATAGGTGGAAATGCCACTCCTCTAGAAAAGATAGGAAATAATGCTTCATCTTCTTTAGAAAAAGCCTTTTTTTATGTAACTAAACTATCTCCTACGAATGAAGTAATTTGGGTCAAAAACGGAGAAATATATACGGAAAGCCTTTATAATTCCAGATCAGATTTAAAAATTGATAATAATGGAAATATCTATGTGTCTTTCAGTACAAGTCCAAGTAGTACAAATCAAAATCAAGCAGTGCTTCTTAATTGGGCAAATGATCAATACGATTCAGTAGATAATTTTATCTTAAAATTATCTACTAATGGAGATGAGATTTGGCATAAAGGTTTATTATTAGGTAATTACCATATAATAGGTTTTTCTACTACAGAAATAGAGGTTGATAATGATGAAAATTTATTTTTGGCTCTTAACACTTATAGAAGAACTCATAATATAGATGAAAATGCTTTTATTTTTGGTAATGATAGTTCACAAACTGGAGTGTTAATCTTAAAGTTTGATAGCAACGCAAATTATCTTTGGAATAGACAAATAGTTGGCACTTCTAACAGTAGAAATTCAAATTCAGATGTATATCTGAGTGATTTTATTATTGATGACGAAGGAAGACCCATCTTATCAGTTACTGGCTATACAACACTGAAAGAAATTGTATATGTAGGTACATCAGAAAGTGATAACGCATATGACGGTGACTTTTTAGTAAAATATGATAACAACGGAAATCTTCTTTATCGTAATTCTGTAAGTAAAGATTGTCCTTTCCGTGGAACTGTATTTATAGGAGGTTTGTCAAAAAAATCAATTGTTCAAGCAGGTTCAAACACATACGTTTCAGGAGCAAAGTGTGTTAATCAATTCACACAAGAAGGTGTTACTTATGTAGTTAAGATGGATGAAAACCTAAATACTACTTGGGAATATAGTTTTCCTGTTGATTGTAAAGTAAACGGAATTTTAGTAGATAAGAATAAAAATATTTATCTCAATGTAGAACTTACTGATAGAACCCTAACATCAGTACAATTTGGAACAACATTTCATGAACTAGAGGGCGAAAATTTAAAGTTTTTTTTAGTAAAACTTAATGAGGAATATGGAGTAGATTGGGGATTAAATTTAGAAAACTCTTCCCTGCTTGGAGAACAAAATATCAAAGTTCAACCTTTTGATATTGATAATGAAGGATATATATATATAAATGGAGATTATTCTGCTAATAGTATTATAGGAACGACTCAGATGCCAAACTACGGAGGCGAATATATAGCAAAAATAAAAGATTATGGATTTACTCTTCCTGACCTTAGGTTCAGGGGAAAAGGAAAAGCATTTTCTGATACAAACAATGATTGTGAGTTCAATAATTCAGAACAAGGTATCCCAAACATTTTAATAAAAAGAAATGATGGATATTATGCTATTTCAAATGACAATGGAGATTATTTAATGCCTTTCCCAAATGGAAATTACACACTACAAAGTTCAATAGTAAAAATAGATACCAGTCTACCACAATATTTTATCGCAAGTTGTGATACAATAAAACAAGTGATAATAGAAGATAGAGAAATACAAGACTCTACCTCTCTTAACTTCGGTTACAAAGTAAAACCTTGTGCTTATCTATCTATTGACATAACAAACCAGCGTCGCCGTAGATGTTTTATGAGCAGTACAACCGTAGAATATCAAAACAAAGGCTTTGCGACTGCTCAAAATGTAGAAGTAAAAGTAGAATATCCTGATTATATCTTTCCTGTTTCTAGCTCTCCTGCTTGGACTAGAAAAGAAGGAAATAATTACTTCTTCAATGTAGGGCGTTTAGCTGCTGGAAACATAGAAAAAATTGTCTTTCAAGATTCTGTGATTTGTGGAATTGAGGAAATTCGTGGACTTACGCAATGCGTAAAAGCTACTATCTCTCCTGCCAACTCTTGTGAAGAGTGGACAGATAACGAAAATAAATATGAAATTTCTGGACGTTGTGTAGGTGGTGGAGTTGCTCGTTATACAATTCAAAATCTAACAAATATTTCTACAGATTCTATTCCGTATCGTTTGTATGCCAACTCACAAGTTTTCAAAGAAGCAAATACATTACTTCCTGCCAATGGAGAAGTAGAAATTGAAGTTTTTACAAATGGAGCAACGATGAGAATGGAATTATTTCCTCAAAATCACGACCCTATTTCTGCTTTTGCAGAAGGTTGTCAAGTTGCTATTCCTTACAAGACAAAAGCTGAAAATCCAAATCCTGTTTTAAGTGTTGCTCCTGTTCAAGAGTCTGGAGTTGCGCTTCCTCAAAATGATGGTGGAGAGCGTTCAGAAACGTCTTGTTCTGAAATTTTGGATAGTTATGACCCTAATGATAAGCAAGTTGTGCCTTTTGGCTTGACAAATCAAAATCTAATTGAAAAAACTACAGAATTAGATTATACCATTCGTTTTCAAAATACAGGAACAATTGAAGCTGTGAATATTGTAGTTTTGGATACACTTTCTGAGTTTTTGGATATTGAAACAATTCGTTTGGGAATGGTTTCTCACGGTTATAATTTTATAATTGATGGCGATGCTGACACTCGTGTTTTGCGTTTTCAGTTTGATAACATAAATCTTCCAGATAGTAATTCTAACGAACCAGAATCTCACGGATTTATCAAATTCAAAATCAAACAGAAAGAAAATAACCGTATCGGCACAGTTATAAAAAATAGAGCTGCTATTTATTTTGATTTTAATTCGCCAATTATCACAAATACTATTTCTAATAAAGTAGCTATTCTTCCTCTTACAAATTCTAATTTGAATTTACCTGTTTTCAACTGTTCAGATTCAAACTTTGAACTTGTTGCTGACGCAGGTGCAGATATAGAAACTCCAAATTCGACGGCAAATCTTGCAGCTCAAAATATTGGAATAACTGGAAACTGGACATTGCTTTCAGGTTTTGGAGAGCTAACAGATGCCTCTAAAAATAATAGTAAAGTTACTGAGCTTTTGCCTTTTCCTACCAAGTTGGTTTGGAGGGTTGCTGCTTGTGGAGAAGCAAAACAAGATACAGTTACGGTTTTATCAACAAACTCAGATTACAAATTTGAGATTGATTTCAATCAAGAAGAAGGAAAACTATCTGTTCCGACTGGAAAAGTAACCTATCAATGGTACAGAGATGGTGTTTTGATAACTGGACAAACCGACCCAACATTAGACTTAACTGCTTTAGATAATAGAATGGGAGTTTATACAGTTGTTATTTCTAGTGGAGATACATCGGTTACTTCTGAGCCATTTACAATAGATAGAATTTTATCTAATGATGATTTTATCAAAAAAAATTACATCAAAGTATATCCAAATCCTACTACTTCTTTGTTGAATGTAGAACTAAATACCATTTTGAATACAAGCGAAGTAACTTTAGTAAACGCATTGGGAATGGAATTACAAAAAACAAAAATTACTAATTCTAATAAAATTACGCTTGATTTAAATAAATTGAGCAACGGAATTTATTTTGTGAAAATCGTTTCTCAAAAAGGAATATTCTATAAAAAAGTAGTCCTAAAGAAATAACCTTTAGCACTTATTAAACACAAAAAAGTCGTCAGCAAGTTTGTTTTGTTGATGACTTTTTTGCTTTGTAATAATTTTCTTTTATCAATAGCAAACCTTACCTTTGCATTTTATTTATTCCACTTATTTACGATTTTATATGAAACAGATTTTTACGGCAATATGTATAATTATCTTTGCTTTCTTTTCAATTACAGGAAAAATATTTGCACAAGAATTAGAAAGTGCAATAGAAGTGTACATAGGAGCTGAAAATGGCGAGATAATACAGAATAGCAAGTTGAATATCGCTAAAGCAATACCCTTATCAGATGATAGCAAAGTAATAACAGGTACTTATATTGTTCCAAATGACCAAACAGGAAAAATATATGGTAGCACCTTTATTTATGAAGAAGAGTTAGGCGCAGGAGGTTTTTTTGTAGCAAGAATCAGTAAAGATAACAACCTACTTTGGATAAAAACAGTAGTTACTGACACACTAAACCCTACTAACTATAAAGAGAGATATGTAGATATAGATATTTCTAAGCAAAATGAAATTTATTTGAATTGGGTGGCTGGAATAGGAAAACCTCTTACTATTGAAGGAACAGTATATGAAAGTGTAGATAATTTATTTATAAAATATGATATTGATGGAAGAATTATATGGCAAAGGGGATATGATTTTAAATCAACAGATATTGTAAAGGTATCTTCTTCACCTAATAATATGATTAAAGTAGATGAGGAAGGAAATTTTTATACAGCTATTACGGTAGTCTCCCACGATAGCGAAGCCATAAAGATAGGAAATACTACCATTACACTGCCTATTAACTGGAATAGCATTTATCGAATTACAGGAATGTTATTTCTCAAATTTAATAGCAACGGTAATTTGATGTGGCACAGAACGATGATGCCTGATAGGGGAGATAGTCAGAAAAGTGCTCATAAGGCTGTCAATACGAACAATATTATAATAGATAGCAATGGAAACGTAGTTTTTGCAGTCGCTGCTCATGGTAGTTTTGAGTTTACAGATGGAGACATTATTACCACTAAAGTTTTGCGAGATATTGTAAGTCCTATACTTTATGATGCTAATATTATTGTTGTCAAATTTGATAAACAAGGAAGAAAGATATTTGCCAAAGATACGCCTGACTTATTAAAAGCCTATGCAGGTAATAGAGGTTTTGTTGGAGTCAATGGACATTTATATACTAAAGTATATGCACACGCTTCTGTAGATTTAGACCAAGACGATAATATTTATATTTATGGAGAGGTAGATGTTACTTCAGAACTGAATAATTCAAATGTATCAGGAGAAACTGTTCTATTAAAACTAGATAAAGAAGCAAATTTTTTAGAGTCTGAAATAGATTTGAGAAATACAGTAGATAATAATTCTACTAGAAGAATGGCTATCAACAAACAGTATGACTATTTTTATACGTATGCTAATCGTTATCTAGCAAAAATAGAAAATGGTGTAATTACTCCGTTTTTTTATTTTAAAAATTCAAATGGTTTCGAACGTTATGCTACTGGACAAGGAGAAATAACCATAGGAAATAAAGGGAAAATATATGCAATAGTTAATATGCAAAAAGATACAACTATCAATGGCATATTCATTCCAAGAAGAAACTCCAACTCTAATGCCAGCACACTTCTAACTTTTGGAGATAAAGCACCTTATGCAAAAATAAAAGGAAATACTTTTGTAGAAAATGCTACCAATTGTAATTACGATGGTAATGAAGCTGCATTTCCTAGAGTGCTTATTAAATCCAATCAAGAAAAATATACTGTATCAGATAGAAATGGATTATATAGACTAACACTACAAGATAGCACCGAATTAGTATTAGAAGCAAAACCTCTTGATTCAGAATATTATAGAATTTTTAGCCCAAACAAATGTGATTCTGTAAAAGAGATAGAAATAGAAAACGGAAGAGTATTAAACCCTCAAGATTTAAACTTCGGATTTAAAGTCCTTCCATGTTCTTATCTTACTGTTGATATTACAAATCAGCGTCGTCGTAGATGTTTTATGAGTAGTACAACGGTAGAATATAAAAATCAAGGCTTTGCGACTGCTCAAAATGTAGAAGTAAAAGTAGATTATCCAGACTATATTTTTCCTGTTTCAAGTGTTCCATCTTGGACAAGAAAAGAAGGAAATAGTTATTTCTTTGATATTGGTAGTTTGGATGCTGGAAATATTGAAAAAATTATACTTCAAGATTCTGTCGTTTGTGGAATTGAGCAAATTCGTGGACTTACACAATGTGTAAAAGCAACTATTTCTCCTGCAAATTCTTGTCAAGATTGGACAGATAACGAAAACAAATACGAAATTACTGGGCGTTGTGTCGGTGGTGGAATTGCTCGTTATGTTGTCAAAAATTTAACAAATACAGCTACTGATTCTATTCCGTACCGTTTGTATGCCAACTCACAAGTTTTCAGAGAAGCAAATACATTGCTTCCTGCCAATGGAGAAGTAGAAATTGAAGTATTTACTAATGGAATGACAATGAGAATGGAATTATTTCCACAAAATCACGACCCTATTTCTGCTTTTGTAGAAGGGTGTCAGACTACTATTCCTTACAAGACAAAAGCAGAAAACCCAAATCCTGTTGTTAGTGTTGCACCCGTTCAAGAATCTGGAGTTGCACTTCCTCAAAATGATGGTGGAGTACGTTCAGAAACTTCATGTTCTGAAATTTTGGATAGTTATGACCCTAATGACAAACAAGTTGTTCCTTTTGGTCTGACAAATCAAAATCTAATTGAAAAAACTACTGAATTAGATTATACCATTCGTTTTCAAAATACAGGAACAATTGAAGCTGTTAATATCGTAGTTTTGGATACACTTTCAGATTTTTTGGATATAGAAACAATTCGCTTGGGAATGGTGTCTCATGATTATAAATTCTTTATCGATGGAGATGAAAATACTCGTGTATTGCGTTTTCAGTTTGATAACATAAATCTTCCAGATAGTAATTCTAACGAACCAGAATCTCACGGATTTATCAAATTCAAAATCAAACAGAAAGCTAACAACGCTATTGGAACGGTCATAAAAAACAGAGCAGCTATTTATTTTGATTTCAATTCTCCAATTATCACAAATACAATTTCTAATAAAGTAGCCATTCTCCCTCTCACAAACCCTAACCTAAACTTATCTGTTTTCAATTGTTCAGATGCTAACTCTGAAATCGTTGCTAATGCAGGAACAGATATACAAACATCAAGCTCTACTATAACTCTTGCTGCACAAAATATGGGTATAAATGGAATTTGGACATTAGTTTCAGGTTTTGGAGAACTAGAAGATGCTTCTAAAAGTAATAGTAAAGTTACAGGTGTTTTACCTTTTCCTACAACATTAGTTTGGAGAGTTGCCGTTTGTGGAGAAGCAAAACAAGATACAATTGTTGTTCAATCTATAAATACAGATTACAACTTCGATATTAATTTTGATGATAATGAAAATACTTTATCCGTTCCGACAGGAAAAGTTACTTACCAATGGTACAGAGATGGAGTTTTGATAACTGGACAAACAGACCCAACATTAGACTTAACTACTTTAGATAATAGAATGGGAGTTTATACGGTCGTAATTTCTAGTGGAGATACATCTATAACTTCTGAACCTTTTACAATAGATAGAATTCTTTCCAATAATGATTTTATCAAAAATAATTACATCAAAGTATATCCAAATCCTACAACTTCTTTATTGAATGTAGAATTAAATACCATTTTGAATACAAGCGAAGTAACTTTAGTAAACGCATTGGGAATGGAATTACAAAAAGCAAAAATCACTAATTCTAATAAAATTACGCTTGATTTGAATAACTTGAGTAATGGAATTTATTTTGTGAAAATAATTTCTCAAAAAGGAATATTTTATAAAAAAGTAGTTTTGAAAAAGTAGTTTTTATAGATTCTTAAACGCAAAAAAGTCATCAGCAAAATTAGTTTTGTTGATGACTTTTTTTATTTCTATAACTATTCAAAACTCAACTGGAGTTTTCTTTTTTCTAGTATAAAAATTATAACTAAGTCCAAAAGAAACTAGAATATTTACTTGCCTATCATGTCCCTTATCTAAAATACTATTATCTCTATACCTAAACATCAAATTCCCACTATATGTCGTTTGTAGTATAAATTTAAACCTCTTAAATCCTATTTTTTCAGTAAGTGTAGGCTCTATAATAAATGCTGTATCATTATTTCTTAAATATTCCACCTCATTTACACTATTGTAATCTAAATTACCTCTTATGTTGCTATATTCCAGTAAAAAAGATTTCATAGAAAAAGATAATGAGTGGTATTCTGTTACTATACTGATCGTGGGGTCAATTCCATAAAGACGTAAATCAGTAGATAATCTCTCATTTTGTCTTAGAAGTATTGTATTCATATTTCCTCCTCCAATAATCCCCCAAATAGCTAAATTAAACCTTTTATCTTCAAAGTTGGTAATATAACCAAGTCCAAACTCATGAATCTGTCCAGAGTTTCTTGTTCTATTTCTAGTAAAATCTTCATTAAAACGATAAATTACGCTATTTGTCTGTAAAGCAAAATGATTAGTTAGCAAATAAGCTGTTTGTAAACTATACTGACTTGCAGAATCTCTCCCTGCTGTACTTATACCAACAGAAACAGAAGCCTCTCCTTTTTCTTGCAAAATTGGAACATTACTCATATTTGGGATATAATGAGTAGGCTGACAAGCACTAAAAGTGATAATAATAAAAATTAAAGAGAGTAAAACAGATTTCATAACATAAGATGATTTAGTATAATTTTTTACTTTTCTTTCCTTACGTTTTTATAGTAATCAGTGCTGCATATTCTTCAACTAATTTTGTATCTTGAGTATCAATATATTATTATTTTACAATTCAGTTTAATTCAAAGTTAATTCAATCCTGAAAAAAATATTTATGCTCCAAAAAGCATTTTTTATAACTCTCTTGACTCTAATTTCACTTTCTGCATTTTCTCAAAATGACTCTACAACTACTGAAAAACCTTGTGCTTGTTGTACTGAAAATCATAAACAATTCGACTTTTGGGTAGGCGATTGGACAGTTTATGATACAACAGGGACAGAAGTAGGAAAAAATACAATCGTAAAATTAGAAAATGATTGCATTCTGAATGAGCATTGGAGAGGAGCATCAGGCTCAACAGGAAGAAGCTACAATTATTTCAATAAAAAAGACTCTACTTGGAATCAAGTCTGGCTAGATAATTCTGGTGGAAATTTGATTCTGAAAGGAAATCTCAAAAAAGAAGGCATAATGGTTCTCAGAAGTGAGCTTTTACAAGGACAAAAAAGAATGTATTATCATCAAATTACATGGACAAAAAATGATGATAATACCGTTACTCAACGTTGGGACATACTAAATGAAGAATATGAAACTATAAATACTGTTTTTATGGGAATTTATAAAAAAGAATAAACAAAAAATGAAAATGAATTATCTCACTTTCAAAAACTGTTTGGCTACCTTCAATCCATTTATTTGTCCTTCTGTATAGGCTTGTAGCTCTTCATAGCTTCCTCTAGCGTGTTTCAAAAATCCTGATGCTTGTCCATAAATTGCATCAAAATTTATTTTCTCAGTCAAATAATATCCATCAAGAAATGTTTTAACTCCTCCAGAAATAATGATTTGATTACACTTTACAGTTTTATTAGTATAATTTACTTTGCTTTTCAGATTGTTATAATAATCAGATTTTATTTCATTACAAAACTCTACCATTTCTTCTGCACTATGTCCGATATGTGCAAGTGATTCGAAAAGACTTTGGGAAAGCTGACTACTTCTTTTTAGTTCTAAAAGAGCAAAATTTGTTCCTCCACTCGCTGCAAAATCTACGGCTGCAAGAGGTAAATTTAATAATTCTTCTAGGCTTTGTTTGCCAAATCCTTGTCCTACTTCTTTGACAATAATTGGATATGTAGCCGTTTGTAAAAGCTCTTTTATTGTTTCCAAAGGAGATTTTTCGAACCTATCGCCTTCTGGTTGTAGCCATTCTTGCAGAGGATTTATATGAATGATAAGTCCGTCGGCTTGTAACTTTTTTAATAACTCATCTATTTTTTTTGTCTGTTTGGTTTCAATGAGTTTTTCAAGTTGAGCAATCCCAAGATTTGCATAAAGAGGTTGGTCGCCTATAAACTTTCTAACATCAAAATCAGGCAAACAATCATCATCAGTAAGTAATGCTCTACACGAACCCAAACCCATTCCAAGTTTATATTCTCCACATACTTTAGCTAAGTTTTGATTAATAATTTTTGCCCATTCTGTCCCTCCTGTCATACTAGAAACCCACAAAGGTGCATTCATTTGCTTTCCCAAAAATTCAAAAGATTCTGTTTCTTTTTTTGGATGTGCTGCCAAAACAGGTTCATAATAAAAACGACTATCTAATTGGTTTTTGAAAACCTGTGCATCAAAGGCAAGTTCGATATGGTCTTGTTTGCGTGAAGCTGCCGTTGCATCAGAGTCTGTGTAATTTATTGATTGGTTAGCTGAGTTTTTCAATTCGTTTTTTTCTTTTTTTGAAATTACTTGTGGGGACACAAGCAATGATAAGGTTTGGTTTGTGTAGATAAAGTAATTTAGTAAAAATACTCTACCGTTGCTCGTATCCCCACGAGCTACCCACGAGCAACTTGGATTAAAAACAAAAATACTAATTCTTAGTCTCTGACAAACTCTATGTTTTGAAAATTGTTAGAAATGATTTGTATAAGAAATATCTTTTTATTGTTTTTATCGAAAAATCAGTTTAATTCATTTTGAAGAACAATAAAAAACCACGTTATTTACTGTATTAGAGTAAGTATTATTTTTTTCTTAATTTATTCTATTTTTTTCTTGTTTTCGTACTAAAATAAATTAATTTGGCAGCTTTTGGTTTTTCAGATAGTGGTGCGCCTGTTCGTATTGGCGTATTGGGTGGAGGCAGTTGGGCAACTGCAATAGTAAAAATGCTTTCCGAAAATAATGTTCGTATAAACTGGTGGATGCGTTCGAAAGACGATATTGATTTTATTCGAAAAAATCACAGAAACCCACGTTATTTGAGTTCGGCTTTGCTCAATATCGACAAAATTACTCCTCTAAATGATGTAAAAGCTGTTATTTCAGATTCAAAATATATTGTTTTGGCTGTTCCTTCTGCCTTTATTACCGATGTATTCGAAAAGCTAGACCCAGCTATTTTTAAAGATAAAGTCATTATTTCGGCTATCAAAGGGATGATTTTGGAAAAAAATGTTTTAGTAACTGAATATGTAGAGGATATATTTAATGTTCCTACTGACAAACTTCTCTCTATTGCAGGTCCTTGTCATGCTGAAGAAGTTGCACAAGAAAGACAAGCCTATCTTACTATCGGAGGAGATGAAAACGAAGGCGACAGATTTGCTCGGCTTATGCGAGGACATTATATAAAATGTAAAACCAATCCAGATTTGAACGGAATCCAGTATTGTGCCGTAATTAAAAATGTTGTTGCTGTGGCGTGTGGAATGGCTCGTGGACTGAATTATGGAGATAATTTTCAAGCTGTTTTGGTTTCTAATGCTGTGCAGGAAGCCAAACGCTTTTTGGATAAAGCCTATCCACTAAAAGAAAGAGACATTAATGCCTCTGCTTATTTGGGCGATTTGCTCGTAACTTCTTATTCTCAATTTAGTAGAAATCGTACGTTTGGAAATATGGTAGGGCGTGGTTATACTGTCAAATCAGCACAAATAGAAATGGGAATGGTAGCAGAAGGTTATTATGCTGTAAAAGGTTTGTATGATGTTACAAAAAGACACAAAGTAGATATGCCTATTATTAAAGCTGTTTATAATACACTTTATGAAAAAATTTCTCCAGCCATTGAATTTAGAATTTTGAAAGACAGTCTTCAGTAAACAGTTATCAGTAAGTAGTTACCAGTTAATTTCCCAAAACCTAGTTCCTAATTCCTACAAATGAAATTCTTTAAATATTCTATTTTCACTCTTTTATTTTTTATTTCTTTTTCTGTATTAGCTCAAGAGAAAGGTCAAGCCAACGATATGTCAGAAGAAGAAGAGAAATTAGAACTTCCTCGGAAGAGTTCGATTTCTACTTTGATGCAAGAAATTGGTCTTACAGAATTTTTTGTTCGTTATGGTCGTCCGAGTGTAAAAGGTAGAAAAAAGCATATTTGGGGAGAACTCGTTCCTTATGGAAAAGTATGGAGAGCTGGAGCAAATGAAGCTACAACAATAGAGTTTTCTAGTGATGTGAAAATAAATGGAAAGCCTCTCAAGAAGGGAAAATATGCTGTTTTTATTATCCCTCAAAAAAAAGGAGACTGGACTTTTATTTTTAATACTGCCGTTGATTCGTGGGGGAAGGAAGCCTATGACCCAAAAAATGACGTGTTGAGAGTAGATGCAACTGTTGAAAAATCAAAATTTCAAGAAACACTAGCCTATGATTTTGATAAAATATTGGAAAATGAAGCTACTTTTATTTTGCGTTGGGAATGTAAATTAGCAAGAATCACAATTCAAGTAAATACAGTAGAAGAAGCAAAGAAAAATATTGCAGAAGCTATTTCGAAATATCCCAACGACTGGCAAGTATTAGTCCGTAGCGCAGCCTATTACAAAAGCGAAAACATAGAACTTCGTCAGGCTTTGGATTGGGTAAATGAATCTATCAAACTCAAAAATGATCATTATTTGCCTCATTGGGTAAAATCTGAAATTTTGGCTCTACAAAACGATTATAAGGGAGCAGTAGAAAGTGCACAAAAGGCCTTAGAAGTAGGAAAAGATGATACTAATTTTATTTATGCTCAAACTATTCAATATCAAATTGATAACTGGCTTTTGAAAATAAACTAACATTTATGATGTTAAAACAGTTATATAATATATGATTTTATTTTAATCTATTAAAAATTGAGAGAATATGGAGAATAGTTTGTCTAATATGATGTGTTTAGATATTTACCTTTTGAGTTTGGATAGTAAAGAATCTAATAAAATTAAGAAGCAGGTAAAGGCACTAGATGTAGAATCAAAGCCTCTTTTAAGTTGGAATATATCTCATACAAACTCTTTTGTTATGAGCAGAAAAGAGCTAGATATCCAAAAGATAAAAGCTTTTGCTGAAAAATATAAGTGGAAAAATGACATTCAAAAAATACTCTCAAACAATCCTTTCGAAGCTCTTGTACTTACCGATTCATTAGAAAAAATTATTTGGGTAAATAAGGGTTTTACAGAAATGACAGGTTATTCAAAGACATTTGCTACCAATAAATATCCTTCCTTCTTACAAGGTGAAATGACTTCCAAAGAATCTAAAAAAGAAATCAGAACGAACCTTCAAAAAGAAAAACCTTTTGAGTTATCAGTAATCAATTATAAGAAAGATAAAACTCCCTACACCTGTCAAGTTCAGATATTTCCTCTTTATTCTAATAAAATTACTCATTACATTGCATTAGAAACTCAAATACAATAAGATGAAAAATAATTGAAAATCATTCCATAGAAAACACTACCTTTGCAACTTGAAAAGGTGGTGTTTTTTCATTTAAAGAAAAAATACTGAAAAGGGAATACGGTCGCTTATTTAGCTTATTCCGTAACTGTACCCGCAACTGTGAATTTGGTTTTTTACATAATCGTAAAAAATAATAGCCTACTATCTCTACACTTAATAACTACAAGTAGGCATTGCTGCGTTTTTTATTAGAAATCTGATACTTCTAACTTCTTATTTCTAACTTCTTACTTAGTTCAATCAGTCAGGAGACCTGCCTTTTCTGTTATTGTACTTTTGGTTCGGGAAAAAACTGGGGTCATTATTTTATTTTATTCTTTTTAATTTTTATGTCTATTCGTAATTCTAATTTACGTCCAAACTTTTGGACAATGTTTTTCTATATCCTTATTTCTGTTTTTTCTATTTCCTTACTTTCCTCTTGTAGTGATAACGGAGAAGACACACCTGATATTCTTGCAGGAGAATATGCACAAGGATATTTAGTCGTTAATGAAGGGGTTTTTGGAATGAATAATTCTTCCGTTGGGCATATTTCTACGACTGGTGTTGTTACACAACAAATTTTTCAGACAGTTACTGGCGATAGTTTGGGAGACCAACTTCAATCTATTTCTATTTTGGGAGATAAGGCGTATTTAATGGTTAGTGCTAGTAATAAAATTGAGGTGGTTAATCGTGGTACTTTTGAAAGAAAAGAGACTATTTTTGATACTACTAACTTCAAGTTTGCAAACCCTCGTTATATGGCTGATGTTGGAAACAATAAAGCATATGTTAGCACTTGGGGAAATTTTGGAGATACTTCTCCAAAAATTTTGGTTATAGATACTCAAACAGAACAAATTACAAGCACAATAGAAGCTAGTTCGGGTGCTGAAAATATAATTTTTGATAATAATACAAATAAGGCATTTGTAGCAAATGGATTTGGTACTACGATTTCTGTCTATAATACATCTAATAATACATTAGAAAATACTATTGATGTTTCGCCAAACACTCCAGAAGAAATGGTCGTAGATAAAGATGGTAAACTTTGGGTAGTGGCTTCTCCTTTTGGTTCTTCAACAGGGGCGTTATATAAAATAAATATGAGTACAAATGCTATCGAAACTACTATTGCTCTGAATGCAGGAAGCGAAAATATAGGAGAACATTTGGCAATAAATGCGACGAGAGATATTTTATATTACAGCTTTAGTAGTGGGGTTTATGAATTAGACATCACAGCCACAACTCAAACTACAAATCCAATTATTCAGAATGGAGCTTATGGAGTGAGTATAAATCCTAAAAATAACGATATTTGGATTGGTATTGCTAACTTCCAAGCCCCAACAGGAAATGATGTAATACAGTATGACAATCAAGGGAATTTAATAAATACTTTTTCTGCAGGTGCAGGTTCTAATGAAGTTATTTTTCTTCCATAGGCAAAACAAAAAATCCTTAGGGTCTTTAATGACTCTAAGGATTTTAAATAGTTTAAAGCCACTTACTTTTCATCTTAATTTTATGCTTTTTCTTTGATAATGGCTTATCATAATCTAATAAAGCAATCATCTTTGCTATATTTTCCTCTGAATTAGTAACAGCTTTGTTGGCAATCAATTTTTCATTTTTGTAAAAAAGAACAAACGTAGTGCCTCTACTTGCGTATAAATTCATTTTATAATTATCCTCTTGATAAGAAAAAGATAGAAGATTAGCATCAACTAAATAAGCCTCAATTTGCTTTTCTGCTAGTTTTTCTACTATATTTTTTATTACTACATAACGGGTAAAGTAAATTCCTGCTATTGTTAGTAATGTCAAGCCTCCAAAAACAGAAGCCATTAGCAATATTTCTTGCCTCATTAAATTTTGGGACATTCCTACACCAACTGATATAACACCTGCAATAAAACAAAACAAAGGATATTTATTAATTATAGCATAGTTTAATAATTTAGTTTTCATAAAATTCAAAGTTTAAAATAAATACATTCACAGTTAATTCAACTCAATGTAACATTAAATTAACATTAAGTGTCTTATAATACAAATTTTATTCCGAATTGTTTAGAATAATCCTATAATTATTTTTTAATTATAGTTAATTTGAGGTAGTTGTGAATTCAGTCCTCCAAAACTGAATAGCCGTATTTGGTAGTTTTAAAGCACTTCAACTATTTGCTTCTAGGAAAGCGAATGTACATGTCAAAAAGTAATTTATGAATTTCTTTGCTAAAAAATTTTATTCACAGAACTTCATTGCAATTTTTAAGGAGCAAATACACTAAAAATACTTTCTATAATCTACTAGATTAGACTTCAGTATTTTATCAGAAAGGTAGAACTTAGCACTTGAATATTTGTACTCTTCTGGAAATTTTACTATTCCTGCCTTTACAGGGTTATTATGAATATAATTGATTTTCTCTTCACATACTTTTTTGGTGTATAAATGTACACTATCAAAATTTTCTTCCCAAATTTGATATTTTTGCCCTTTTTCAATACTTATAAATTTATGTAATAATGCAGTCTTATTTTCATTTAGATAGTTAATAATTTGTGTGGCAATATATTTCTTAAAATCTCTCATATAATCAGAAAGAGGACTTTCTTTATGCTCATCTTTATTAAACCAAATTACAAAGTGAATATGATTACTCATTAAAACATAAGCTAGTAATTTAGCATTGTACTTTTTGTTATAAAAAGTAAAATTGTTAAGCAAGGTTTTACAGGTTTCTTCGTCTAACAGTAAGTGTTCTTTTTTAAAAATATTGGTCGTGATGAAAAAACAATTGAAACTTAAAAATTGGGAATGGCGATAAAGTGGCATAAAGTAAGTTCATTATGCTTCTGAGGAAGCATTTCGTTCGTCTTTGAGAAGACAAACGCACGTTGTATTGTGCGTTCAGTTCCTCAGAACTGAATGAAATGCTTCCTCAGAAGCGTGATTTTAAAATAAAGAGTAAAGTTTTCCTTCGCTTTTTTGCTGCAAATTGTGCAACTTTGTAAATTAATCAAAAACTAGCCGAATAAATACAAAAAAGTAAAGACAAAAAACAACTTTTATTTACAGTTATGATACTTCAACAACTCCAAAAAGAAATTCAAAACGCTTTTCAAACGCTTTTCAATCATACTTTACCAATAGAAAAAATTGATTTCCAACAAACTCGTAAAGAATTTGAGGGAAGTTATACTTTTGTTACTTTTCCTTATGGAAAGATTACAGGAAAGCGACCAGACGAAACGGCTACTCTTTTAGGAGAATTTTTGAAAGAAAATGTAGCTATCATAAAGGATTTTAATGTCGTAAAAGGATTTTTAAATCTTGTTTTGGAGCAGTCTGTTTGGGTCAAGACGCTTGTTAATCTCAATGACAAACCTGTTTGGGAAGCAATAGAAAAGAAAGACGAAAAAGTAATGGTAGAATATTCGTCGCCAAACACAAACAAACCTTTACACTTAGGACACCTTAGAAATAATTTTTTGGGTTATTCTGTTTCTGAAATTATGGCTGCTAATGGTAGCGAAGTGATGAAAGTAAACCTCGTAAATGATAGAGGAATTCATATTTGTAAGTCAATGTTGGCTTATCAAAAACATGGAGAAGGCAAAACGCCAAAAGATTTGGGCGTAAAAGGCGATAAAATGGTTGGAGATTATTATGTGAAATTTAACGATTTATTCAAGGCTGAAGTAAAAGAATTAGTAGAAGCAGGAACAGAACAAAAAATAGCCGAAAAAGAAGCTCCTAGTTTGAAGGAAGCACAACAAATGCTTTTAAAATGGGAACAAGGCGACACAGCAACTACCGACCTTTGGAAAAAAATGAATGGCTGGGTATATGAAGGATTTGATGAAACCTATAAAAGCATTGGAGTAGAATTTGATAAATTTTATTACGAATCAAATACTTATTTGTCTGGAAAAGATGTCGTAGAAGAAGGACTAAAAAAAGGTGTTTTCTTCAAAAAAGAAGATGGCTCGGTTTGGATAGATTTGACAGAAGATGGCTTAGATGAAAAACTCGTTTTACGTGCAGACGGAACTTCTGTTTATATGACACAAGACATCGGAACGGCAGACTTAAAGTATAATGATTTTCCAATGCAAAAATCAGTTTATGTTGTTGGAAATGAGCAAGATTATCATTTCAAAGTTTTATTTTTGATTCTCAAAAAACTTGGCAGACCGTATGCAGAAGGAATGTTTCATCTTTCATATGGAATGGTAGAACTCCCTGATGGCAAAATGAAATCAAGAGAAGGAACTGTTGTTGATGCTGACGAACTTGTAGCTGATATGGTAGCAATGGCGAGAGAAAGAACGCAGGAAGTAGGAAAAATTGATGATTTTACAGAAGAAGAGGCTGAAAATTTATATAAAATGTTGGCTTTAGGAGCATTAAAATATTATCTTTTGAGAGTAGAACCAAAAAAGAAAATGCTTTTTAATCCTGCTGATTCTATTGATTTTCAAGGAAATAGTGGTGTTTATTTGCAATTCACACACGCTAAAAGTTCGGCTATTTTACGAAAGGCAAACGAAACGAATATTTCGTACACATCTGATTCTTTTAAAGATGTAACAGAATTAGAAAATATGGAAGAAGAATTAATCCGTTTGCTGGCTGACTATCCTTCTTATTTGAATGAAGCTGCTCAAAATTATGCACCTTCTTCGATTGCAAATTATATGTACGATTTGGCAAAACAGTATAGTAAACTCTACGCTGAACTTTTTATTCTTGGAGAAGAAAATGAAGCTAAAAAATCACTTCGTGTTGCACTTTCTGATGCAACTGCCAAAACATTGAAACACGCAGGAAAACTTTTAGGAATTGATATGCCAGAGCGTATGTAAATCCTTAAATTTGAATATCAAATTAATAAGAACATCTTTATTTTTTATAAATAAAGTCTATTTTTTTTGTTCTATTCAAATAATCCGTATTTTTGAAATATATCTGATAAAAAGACTTTTTAAACTATAAATCATAAAACCCTAAGGGTCTCGAAGATCCTTAGGGTTTGGACAAAATATGCAACCATTACTTAGCGAACAAGAAATTCTGCGCCGTCAGAAAAGAGAACAACTGATACAACTAGGGATAAACCCTTACCCTGCTGACCTTTATAACTACACACATACAGCCAAACAGATTGAGGAGAGTTTTCCAGAAGAAAAACCAGAGGGAGAAACAGAAGAAAATTTCGATAATTTTAAAGATATTTCACTTGCAGGTCGCCTGATGAATATCCGTATTCAAGGTTCGGCAGCTTTTGCAGAAATTGAAGACTCTACTGGGCGTATGCAGCTTTATCTTCGCAGAGATGATATTTGTCCAGATGAAGATAAGACCATGTATAATACTGTCTTCAAAAAGCTTTTAGATATTGGAGATATTATTGGTGTACGAGGATACATTTTTCGCACAAACGTAGGCGAGATTACGCTTCGTGTTACTGAGTTTACAGTTCTTACAAAGTCTTTGCATCCTCTGCCTGTCGTAAAGCGAGTAGAAAATGAAGATGGAACGGTTACATCTTATGATGCTTTTACAGATTCAGAACAGCGTTATCGTCAGCGTTATGTAGATATGATTGTAAATCCTAAGGTAAGAGATGTTTTCAAAAAACGTTCTCAACTTATGACTACAATGCGTGAATATTTAAACGATAAAGGTTATTTGGAAGTAGAAACTCCAATTTTACAGCCTTTATATGGAGGTGCAGCAGCTCGTCCTTTCAAAACGCATCACAACACATTAGATATGACACTTTATTTGCGTATTGCAAATGAGCTTTATCTAAAAAGGTTAATTGTGGGTGGATATGATGGGGTTTATGAGTTTGCTAAAGACTTTAGAAATGAAGGAATGAGCCGTTTTCATAATCCAGAATTTACTCAAATTGAACTCTATGTAGCTTACAAAGATTACGAATGGATGATGAATTTGGTAGAAGAAATGGTAGAAAAAGTAGCCCTAAAACTTCACAACTCAACAGAAGTACAGGTAGGAGAAAATAAAATTAATTTTGCTCGTCCTTGGAAACGCTATACGATGTATGAAGCTATTGAGCATTTTACAGGTGTTGATATTTCTGAAATGAGTGAAGAAGAAATGCGTAAGGCTGCTTTGCAGTTAGGCGTTCCAATTGATGATACAATGGGAAGAGGAAAACTGATTGATGAGATTTTTGGAGAGCATTGTGAGCCAAAACTGATTCAACCTACATTTATTACAGATTATCCTGTTGAAATGTCGCCACTTGCCAAAAAACATAGAACAAAAGAAGGTTTGGTAGAGCGTTTTGAAGCCGTTTGTAATGGAAAAGAAATTTGTAATGCCTTTTCTGAGCTTAATGACCCAATAGACCAAAGAAAACGTTTTGAAGAACAGTTAGAACTTGGAAAACGAGGCGATGACGAAGCAATGGTATTGGATGAAGATTTCTTAAATGCGCTTGAATACGGAATGCCACCAACAGCAGGTTTAGGAATTGGAATTGACCGTCTTTCTATGATTATGACGAATCAAGATTCTATTCAAGATGTTTTGTTCTTTCCTCAAATGCGTCCTAAAAAGCAACCGAAATACGCATCTGAAAGTGATTATGAAGAGTTAGGAATCCGTTCTGAACTTATTCCAATTATTCAAAAATTAGGTTTCCTTACGATTGAAGACTTAAAAGAAGCAATTCCTTCAAAACTTTTCAATGATATGTGTGGAATGCGTAAGAAAATGAAACTCAAAGAAGTAAAAAATCCAACGAAAGAAGAAGTAGAAGGTTGGTTGAAATAAGTTATCCTGTCATTGTTGGGGATACCAATAACGGCAAGTTTATATTATGTAGTTTACGCTTTATGTGAGAGCGTATTTTTAATAAAAACTCTTATCTGATTTTCTCAGATAGGAGTTTTTTTATGCATAAATCCTCGTTGACGGCTGTATTTGAGTCTCAACGACGGTTTATATTTACCAACGATAAAAAACAATTATTGAATATTAAATCCTTTTTCTCCGTGATAAGCTTCATCTAGTCCTGTTTTTTCCATAATCTCATCTACTCGTGCGCCCTTTGTAACAAATGCACTCACAAAATAAACGATTGTTGTAGCAATAGCCGAATAAGCAATTACTGTTAGGATAGCTAATAACTGTACTCCTATCTGTCCGATATTTCCATACAAAACACCAATCGCATCAGGGTTAATAGCAGGATTTGCAAAAATACCAGCAGCAAGAGAACCCCAAATACCCACCAAACCATGTATTCCAAAAGCATCTAATGTATCATCATAATCTAATACTTTTTTGAGTTTGATAACTCCATAATAACCTATCAAACCAGAAAAAAGTCCAATTGCCAATGCTCCACTCACACTCACATATCCACAAGCAGGTGTAATGCCTACCAAACCAGAAACAGCACCCGAAGCTACTCCCAAAAGACTAGGTTTTTTCTTGTTAATCCATTCGATGGCTATCCAAGCAAGTCCCCCAATACTTGCAGCTACATTAGTAACCAAAAGCGCATTTGCAGCTGTTCCATTTGCTCCCAAAGCACTTCCTGCATTAAATCCGAACCAACCAAACCACAAAAGAGCCGAACCAACAACAGTAAGTGTAAGAGAAATAGGCTTTTCAGTTATCAAACCATAATTTTTACGTTTTCCTAATAAAAGAGCCAATACAAGCCCTGCTACTCCTGCATTGATATGAATAACTGTTCCTCCTGCAAAATCTAATTCGCCACTATTACTCAAAAATCCTCCTCCCCAAACCCAATGTGTAATCGGACTATAAACAAGCAAAACCCATAAAAAAGAAAATACGAGCCAAAAAGAAAATTTTACTCTTTCGACGACCGAACCACTCACAATGGCGACAGCAATAGCAGCAAAAGTTCCCTGAAAAACTACAAAAAGTAATTTAGGAATTGAAGTGTCCGTAGAAAGTTCGTTAATATCGATGTTTTCTAAAAAAAGATTATTCAGATAACCTATAAACCCGTTTCCTTCGCTAAAAGCAAGTGAGTAGCCCACAATAACCCAAGCCACAGAAGCCACACAAAAAGAAACATAACTCATTCCGACAGTATTGAGAGTATTTTTACTATGCGAAAGTCCTCCATAAAAAAGTGCCAAACCAGCAGGAGTCATGAGCATAACAAGGGCTGTTGCAATCAGAACCCAAGCTGTATCGCCTGTATTGAGTGTAGGAGTAGATTCTGATGTTTGAGAAAATGCAAACAGAGGCAACAAAGCAAAAAGAACAGACAGACTAACTTTTTTGAAAATAGAAGTCATTTTTTAGTTTTTTATAAAAATCACAAAATTAATTAATGGTGTGTTTTTTTATTCATTATTCTATGAAAATCAATAATTATAGAATAATGTGTGTGTTTTTTAGGTTGCTAACGCAAACATAAGGATTTTTTTTATAAAATACCCTATAAAAAAGACGCTAAAATTATTTTTTATAAAAAAAAAGCACAAGAAAACAATCTTGCGCTTATTGAAAAGTAGAGATAAAAAATAAATTAATTTCCTACTCTAATATTGAATGTAAGTCTTCCTACTGTTGGTTCTGTGGCAGGTTTGGAAATTGTACGTTCGAATTTTGTATTCAAAACAGCACTTTTGTAAGCTGTATAAGTTGCGATACCGATAGTAGAACTTCTCTCTACTAAAGTTGTATTTATTACATTTCCATTTTGATCGATGGTAATATCAAAAACTATTTTTCCTTGTTCGTTTAGTGTATCATTAGGCTTAGGTTTGGTTATCCATCTCCATCCTTGCACAGCAATTTCTGCACCTTCTTCTACTCCTATTTTACCTTTATCTTCTAGGTCATTAGAATTTCCTTGTTTGTCCTCAGTCTTTGAATCTCCATCTTCATTTGAGTTACTGGCAACATCATTTTTCTTTTCTTCTTTTACTGGAGTAGGTGTTTCTACTTTCTTTTCCTGCTTTACGATTTTCTCTTTTTCCTCCTCCTTTTTTTCTTCTTTTGGTTCTACTTTTTTTTCTGGTTTCTTTTCTTCTTTTTTCTCTTTTTTGTTCTTTTTAGTTTTAGGAACACTTACTGTATTATCATTTTTTGTTGTCTGAATATTAGGCGTTTGAGTTTGCTCTTGTGGCGTAATGTCTTGTACTTCTTGAGTTTGTTCCGTTTGTTCTGCTTCGTTTTCAGTAGTCTCTGTAATTGAGGGCGTAAACTCACTCTGTGTAGGTGCAGGTGTTTCGGTAGGTGTAGCTACGTTTCCAAAACTGACCATTGTAATACCAGCAGGTTCGGGTGCAGGAATAGGACGCTCCCAAACAGTCTTAATAAATAGAAATATCGCCAAGAAAATATGAATAATCACAGCTAAAATCGCAATAATTACTCGTTCATTGGGAGAAAGAACGGAATCAGAATTTATTTCAGAATTTACCATGAGCAAGAGAATACTATTTTATTTTAGGATAGTTTTTTTAGATTTTCTTTTAAGAAATACCTAACTAAAATTACAAATTTGTTTTGTAATGACAAAATTTATTCTTCTCTTATCTATCTTTCTTATTTCTTTTAGTCCTTTCTTTCTTGACAAAGCTCTACCAAAACACCGTTTGTAGATTTTGGGTGTAGAAAACAAATTAATTTATTGTCTGCACCTGTTTTTGGTTCTTGACTCAAAAGTGTAAATCCTTCACTTTCCAAACGCTTCATTTCAGAATAAATATCATCTACTTCGTAAGCAATATGATGTATTCCTTCTCCTTTTTTTTCTATAAACTTAGAAATTGCACTTTCTTTTGTAGTTGCTTCTAAGAGTTCGATTTTGGTTTCTCCTAACTGAAAAAATGATGTACTGACACCTTCTCGTTCTACTTTCTCTACTTTGTAGTGTTCTTTACCAAAGAGTTTTTCGAAAAGGTCATTTGATTTTTCTAAGCTTTTGATAGCAATGCCAATATGTTCTACTCTTAAAAATGCCATAATTGTTATTTTGATGTTTATGAAGAATGAAAGGTAAAGATAGAATATCTAGCTCTAATAAATAAATCTGAGAATATACTTGGAGTTATTTTTATAGAATAGTTTGTTTTTTTTGAGTAAATTTGATTGTTATGTTCTAATGTATGAAGTTGTTTAAGAATACTCATTTTTCCTTAGAACTGTGTTTGCAAAACCAGTTCTAAGGAAAAATAACATAGCCTTTGTTGGTGTTTTAGCGTAGCGACACCAACAAATATATCCACAAAGCCCATTCTTAAACAACTTCTATGATAAAAATATAAAAATACAATGACTGAAAGATATATAAATCTGTTTACCGATTTTGGATTCAAAAAAATATTTGGAGAAGAAGCCAATAAAGATTTATTATTAGATTTTTTGAATCAGCTTTTTACAGAGCGAGGGAAAATTATAGATATTACTTTTCTAAAAAATGAAAAGTTGGGAAGAGGAGATATGGACAGAAAAGCAGTCTTTGACTTGTATTGCAAAAATGAAAAAGATGAGCGTTTTATTATAGAATTACAAAAAGCAAAACAGAATTATTTTAAAGATAGAAGTATTTATTATTCTACTTTTCCTATTCAAGAACAAGCACAGAGAGGAGAATGGGATTTCAAATTACAAGGCGTTTATACCATTTCAATAATGGATTTTATTTTTGATGATAAGAACGAAAATCAATTAAGACATGATGTTGCATTGATAGAAAAAAATACTAAAGAAGTTTTTTATGATAAACTAATTTTTATTTATTTAGAAATGCCTAAGTTTAATAAAACGATAGACGAATTAGAAACTCAGTTTGAAAAATGGCTTTTTTTACTCAAAAATTTGCATCGTTTAGATAGAATTCCAGACAAACTAAAAACAAAGCTATTCAAAAAGGTATTTGAAATTGCTGAAATTACAAAGTACAATGAACAAGAAAAATATGCATATCAAGACAGTTTGAAAGTATATAGAGATATGAAAAATGTAATTGATACGGCTGTAAATGAAGCTGTTGAAGAGGCTGTTGAAGAGGCTAAAAATCAAAGAAATATAGAAATGGCTAAAGACTTATTGGAACGTGGTATGTCTATTAAAGATATTTCTGAGCTTTCAAAGCTTTCAATAGCCGAAGTAGAAAAACTAAAAAACAATTAAACTATGACACTACAAACATCTTATAAAAACACAAAAATTATTCTTTCGGCACAAAAAACTATTTTAATAGGATTTACTTTCCTATTTATTCTATCGCTTTTTTCTTGCAAACCATCTCAAAAGACCACTTCTAAAAGCTCTGACACTTCATCAATTAATCCTGATTCAAAGGTTACTTATTTAGCTTTAGGAGACTCTTATACCATAGGAGAAAGCGTAAAGATAAGAGAACGTTATCCTATCCAATTAGCTGAAAGAATAGAGTTTTTATCAAAAAATAATGAAAATGAGCAAAGAATTTATTTTGAAGAACCTAAGATTATAGCCAAAACAGGCTGGACGTGTGAGGAACTTCTGACAGCTATTCGTTTGGAGGAACAAAAAAATGAGTTGAAACAAAAGTATGACATTGTTTCACTTCTTATCGGAGTGAATGACCAATACGATAAAGAAGACAGCTTAAAATACGAAGGACGTTTTGAAAAGTTATTACAAAAAGCAATTAGTTTGGCTGGAAAAAAGGCTTCAAACGTATTTGTGATTTCAATTCCTGATTATGGAATGACCGATTATGCAAAGAGCAAAAAAATGGACGAGCAAAAAATATCACAAGAAATTGATTATTATAATAGAATAAACAAGAAAATTGCCCTAAAATATAAAGTTACTTATTTTGATATTACTCCTATTTCTAGAAAAGCAATTTCTGATAAAAGTCTGATTGCAAAAGATGGTTTGCACCCATCGGCAGAAATGTATAAAGAATGGGTAGAGCTAATGGCAGATGATGTTTTGAGCATAATAAAAAACTAAAATTCAAATTATCTCAAACATTTTTTTGTTGAGTACGTTATTATAGTGTAATCTTCATACAAATAAATCTATTTTTTTATTGCTTTGAATATTACATTTTTATTACAATATTTTAAATAATATTATTTTTTTATCTAAATTTTTAATTCATTATGAATAACGACAAAACAAGAGAATATCTTAAAGACATTGCAGAATTATGTATTGATGGCGTACAAGGCTATAAAGATGCAGCCGAAAAAATTGATACTCCTTATTTGAAATCATTATTTACAACTTTTGCCAAAGAACGTGAAGGTATTCTTAATTCTATCAATCAAGAGTTGGCTACTTTGGGCGCACCTGCTGTAACGCAAGGTAGAACAGATGGAACTGCTTTAGGTTCTTTACATAAAATTTGGTTAGATTTTAAATCTGCATTATCTTCTGATAATACAGAATCAATTTTAGAAGAGTGTAAGCGTGGCGAACAATATATTTTAGATGAAATGGATGATGTTTTGAAAAACAAAACTGAAATGCCAATCTCATCTGCTCAAGTATTGCAAGATGCTCGTTATACGATTTGGAAAAGAATGGAAACTATCGAAAACGCAGAAGAAGTACAAAGCTAAGACTAGCTAGAACAAAAAGAAATTACAAATACTCTCACATTGGTTTGTGAGAGTATTTTTTTTGACTTTAAACTACTTCTGCTACTACAAAGGCACTTCCTCCCACATAAATAAAGTCATTTTGATTTGTATTTGAAGTAGCATCTTTTTTTGCATTTTCTAAAGCTACTTCAACACTTTCATAAGCTTTTCCTTCTAAGTCAAAACCTTTAGCTTTGTTTTTCAAAACACTTGTTTCTAAACCTCTAGGGACATTTGGCTTACAAAAATAAAAAACTACTTTTTGCTTAATTTTTCCTTGTAGTTCTTGTTTTAAGAGATTGAATATTTTATCCAAATCTTTGTCATTGACAGCTCCAAAAACAACTCTTAAAGTAGAATAATTTCCTTTTTCTAATTCAACTTTTAATTGAGTTATGATTTGATTTATTCCATCTTCGTTGTGAGCAATATCACAAATTATGAATGGCTTTTCATTTTTCTTATTTAGCCTGTACCAACGTCCTTTTAAACCTGTTTTTTGTGCTGCATATTTTAATCCTTCTACTAGATTTTCTTCTGTGAAAGTGAAATAAGACTTTTTTTGCTCTGCTCTTCGCTTTGATTTTGTAGTTTTGAGTTTCTCTAAAGCACAAATAACACCTGCTAAATTCTGTTTCTGATAAATTCCTTTCAAATCCAATTCTAAATCAGTATAAATATATTGATACTCTTTAGTTTCTAATTTTTCGTGATTTGTTATAGTAGAAATATCAAAATTATCTTTCTTCGAATCATTATTATAACTATAAATTGTCTGGCTTACTTCAAAAGTATCTGTCGCAAAGATAAGTTCAGCATTATTTTTTAGAGCAATCTGTTCGAAAATGCTTGTTGTTTCTTCTTGTTTCTGACTAATAATTACTGGCGTATTTGGCTTTATAATTCCTGCTTTTTCGGCTGTAATTTTATCTAAAGAATCTCCCAAAAACTGTTGATGGTCAAAACCAATATTTGTGATAACAGAAAGCAAAGGAGAAAGTACATTTGTAGCATCAAGTCGCCCTCCCATTCCAACCTCAATAATAGCAATATCTACTTTTTTATAGGCAAAATACTCAAATGCCATCGCAACAGTAACTTCAAAAAAGGAAGGCGAGATAGAAGTAATCGCATTTTTTATTTTTTCTACAAAATCAATGACAAAATCTTGTTCAACTTCTTGTCCATTTAACCTAATTCGCTCTGTGAAGTTTTTGAGATGAGGAGATGTATAAAGCCCTACATTATACCCTGCTGATTGAAGAACGGAAGCAATCATATGCGAAGTGCTACCTTTTCCATTTGTACCTGCTACATGGATAGAGTCAAATTTGTTTTCTGGATTTCCTAACTGGTCGCATAAGGTTTTGATATTATCTAAATCACTTCGATAAGCTGCTCCACCTACTCGTTGAAAAATAGGAAGTCTGGCAAAAAGATAATCTAAAGTTTCTTGATAGGTCATATATGATTATTTATAAAAATAAAATAAATTTAGACAGAAAAAATAAAATAAAGGTATAAAAAAATGATTTTAAAAAACTCTGAACATTATCTTTTTGAGAATACTTTAAAATAAGTAACTTTGTAAGAGTGGAAACATTACAACTATCAACTATCGGATTACTATTTACTCTGTAATTACCTCATTTTTTGTATAAACAACCCTTCTATGCTTTCTTTATATTCTTTTGTATTTTATCTAGCTGACCTAACACAAAAACCTATTTTTAATTTTGATAATTTAGAGATTTTCAATAATCAAATTAATGAACTAAACCTACCTCAAATCATTGTTTGGGCAGTTCCTGTTATGCTTTCTCTCGTTGCTCTTGAGTATTATTTAGAACGTAAAGATAAAAAAGAACACTCTACCGACCAACCTAATAGAAAGGCAACTTACAACAAACATACTTTTTTGCCTTCTGTTTTGATTGGTTTGGGCAACCTTATCTCTACGGCACTTGCTAAAGTTTTTACTTTTGGAGTTATTCTTTTCTTTTTTAGTATTTCGCCTCTTTATATTGAGCCGTCTTGGTGGTCATTTATCGTTTGTTTTGTGGTTTTAGATTTTTGTAGATATTGGGCGCATTATGTAGCACATCGTCAGCGTTTTTGGTGGGCTACTCACGTTACGCATCATTCATCAGAAGATTATAACTTTACGGTTTCGTTTCGTCTTTCTTGGGTTCAGCAATTAAAAGTTATCTTTTTTGTTCCTGTTGCTCTTTTGGGTTTTCACCCTCTGACTTTCTTTATTTGCCATCAAATAGCTGTTTTGAATCAGTTTTGGATTCATACTGAACAAATTCGAAAAATGCCAGTTTGGTTTGAATATATCTTTGTAACACCTTCCCATCATAGAGTTCATCACGGAACAAATGAACATTATTTAGACAAAAACTTTGGCTCTACTTTTATTATTTGGGACAGAATTTTTGGAACTTTCGAACCCGAAGGAGAAGAAGCTAGATATGGAATTACTGAACCAATTCATTCTAAAAACCCTGTTCGTTTGGTTTTTCATGAGTTTGTAGATATTGCAAAAGATTTGAGAAAAGTTCGTTCTCCCAAACAGGCTTTTAAAGTTCTTTTTAGCCCTCCAGGGACTTATGAACCTAAAAAAACTGATAATTCTGATACGTTATAATTTTATTCAACAACCCTAGGAACAATTACGAATTAAAAATTACGAATGTAATTATTTGAATATCAATAATTTGACATTTATAGTAGTTTATTTAATTCCTATTCCCTATTTATTTTTATTATAAAATATGGATTTAGAAAATCTACGTCAAAACTATTCTAAAGCAGAATTCGACATAAAAAATGCTTTAGAAAATCCTATTGAGCAATTTGAAAAGTGGTTTCAAGAAGCTCTAGATGCAGAACTTGCAGCAGAACCGAATGCTATGGTGCTTTCTACAATAGGAAAAAATAATCGTCCTTCGGCTCGTGTTGTTCTTCTGAAAAGCATAGATGAAGGTTTTGTTTTTTATACTAATTATGAAAGCAGAAAAGGCGAAAACTTAGAAAACAATCCGTATGCAAGTCTTACTTTTTTTTGGGCAGAATTAGAAAGACAAGTTCGTATAGAAGGAAAAGTGGAGAAAATTAGTCCTAAGAAATCTTCTGAATACTTCGAAAGTCGTCCTATCAAAAGTCAGATTGGAGCAATTGCTTCTCCTCAAAGTCGCATTTTGAATAATAGAGAAGAATTAGAAACATTATTTCATTCTATTGAAAAAAATTATGAAGAAACTAACTTTATAGAAAGACCCGAAAACTGGGGTGGTTATCGTTTAATACCTGATTATGTTGAGTTTTGGCAAGGAAGAAGAAGTCGTTTGCATGACAGAATTACTTATCTTTTGAAAGAAAATGGAGATGAGAAATATGGTTCTCTTTGGGAGATTGTTCGTCTTGCTCCTTAATAACATATAAAACCCTTTCAATATTAGAAAAAAATGATTGAAAGGGTTTTATTATCTGATGTTAAAGCAAACTAGCTAAAATAAGACAGTTTTTATTTTGATATAAAGAACCCTTATAATATTAGTTCCTCCAAAAAATATAAAAAAAAACCACATAAAAATGAGTACATATTCTTTATCATGGTTAATAGGAAGGAACATATCTTTATCTGGGCTATAAAGTACCATTACAGAGTCTCCAATATCATATGGTACGCCATACTTTCCCCAATGGTACACTTTATCTTGATACTCTATACTACTGATGGTCATCTTATTTCTGTATTCTTTGTCTATTAACACTGCCTTTACCTCTATTCCATTTTCTAAAATATATTCATTATCTAAATAGTCATTAACTGTAAAGAAAGAAAACAACAAACCCATAAAGAGACTTATAATATAACTACTTGTAATTATCAAGTTATCCTCTTTAGGAAAAAGAGTGTTTATTATACTTTTATACAGGTTTTTCCAATATTGTTTTTTTATAATTTTCATTTGCTTAAACGGTCATCTCTATAAAAAAATTCCTTTTACCACTCTAAAAAGAATAATAAAAGGAATTTTTGTACTAATTAAAAGTCTGCTTATTAGTTAGCCAAAACTTCTTTTACTCTGTCAGCAGCTTCTTTCAAAACAATTGCTGAAATTACATTTAAGCCAGATTCTTTGATAATCTTTGCACCTTCTTCTGCGTTCGTTCCTTGAAGACGAACAATAATAGGCACATTGATTTCTCCAATATTTTTATAGGCTTCTACTACTCCATTTGCAACTCTATCACAACGAACAATTCCACCAAAAATATTAATCAAAATTGCTTTTACATTTGGATCTTTCAAGATGATACGGAAACCTTTTTCTACCGTTTCAGCAGAAGCTCCACCTCCAACATCTAGGAAGTTTGCAGGTTCTCCACCAGCAAGTTTAATCATATCCATTGTAGCCATCGCAAGACCAGCACCATTAACCATACAACCAACGTTTCCGTCAAGTTTTACGTAATTTAAGCCAAATTTACTTGCTTCTACTTCTAATGGAGATTCTTCAGACTCATCTCTAAGTTCTGCCAATTCTTTATGACGATAAAAGGCATTATCATCCAAGTTAATTTTTGAATCTACTGCCAAAACTCTGTTATCAGATGTTTTGAAAGCAGGATTTATTTCTACTTGAGAAGCATCAATTCCGATATAGGCAGCATACAAAGACTTGATGAACTTAGTCATTTCTTTGAGAGCTTTTCCTTCTAAGCCCAAAGCAAATGCTACTTTTTGCGCTTGGAAGCTTTGTAAACCTAATTTTGGATCAATCCATTCTTTAATAATTTTTTCTGGGTGGCTTTCTGCTACCTCTTCAATATCAACACCACCTTCTTGAGATGCCATAATTACATTACAGTTTTTGTCTCTGTCTAAAAGAACAGCTACATAAAACTCTTTAATTTCTGATTCGCCTTTGTAATATACATCTTGCGCTAACAAAACTTTATTTACTTTTTTGCCTTCTTCGCCTGTTTGGTGAGTTACAAGTACGTTTCCTAAAAGTTGTTTTGCTTTTTCAGCAGCATCTTCTGGAGATTTTCCTAGCATTACGCCATTATAATCTGTACCTACTACTTTTCCTTTTCCACGTCCACCTGCGTGAATTTGTGCTTTTACAACAATCCAGTCTGTACCAGTTTGTTCTCTAAGTTGTTTGGAAGCATCAGCAGCCTTTGCAGCAGAATCAACTACGATTCCTTCTTGAATGGCAACTCCGTATTTTTTGAGTAGTTCTTTACCTTGATACTCGTGAATGTTCATATAAAAAATGAGGGTAAAATGAAAAACTTGTTTAATTTTGATTAAAATTACAATGAAAAGAGTAGAATAACAAACCAATTTAAGATTTAGAAGATAGAATCTAAGGAATAATTACGACTTGTTGAAAGCAGCGAAGCTAATTAAAGATTATGAATTACAAATATAATTAATTGAACACCAAAAACTTACTACTTATAAACGAGTAGTTTGTTTAATTTCTGCTCCTAAAATTAAATTGTAGAGTTTAAAATTATCATAAAAAAACCTTCACTCAAAGAGTAAAGGTTTTTGCTGTAATTGTTTATTTTATTTGTTTAGAAGTTATTCAATGATAATTTTCTTAATAACAGTTCCTTGTTCTGTGTCAATAGTAAGAGCATACATTCCTGCTGCATATTGACTCAAATCAATTGTTTGAAGTGCTGAAGTTTCATTTGCTTTTATAGTTTTGCTCTCCAAAACACGACCGATATTATCTGTAACCGTAAAAGTAACATCAGAAACAATTGAGCTAGAAAGTTGAACTCTGAAAATACCTGTATTACTTGGATTTGGATAAACAATTGTTTCTACATCAATTATTTCTTCTTCTCCTGTAACAACATCAGGCACTTTGTAATATGCTGTACGAGTAGTATTTTCACAACCTGTATCAAATGTAACACGAGCAGAGTAATAACCTGTTACATCTGGCGTAAAGCTCATTTGACCTTCAAGAGCTGTGTTTTCCTCGTTATCTAAGAACCAAACTACATTTGTAATTGGAGTAATAGATTCTACTGATAAAACATCATCATTTATACGTAAATAAACTGGCTCTAAAGCGATACGCTTAATAGTAACTGATTCAGAAGAACGAACTGTACAATTATTTTTAGAAACCTGTACGCTATATTCTCCTTGGTTAGAAGTTGTATATTCAGCTCCCATAACATTAACACTTCTACCATTACGCATCCACGTATAAGTAACATCTGTTTCTGGGTTTTCTACGCTTAGAGTTACTTCTTCAGTTGGGCAGAAATCAGTTTTAGAAGCCAAAACAGTAACGTTTGAATTAAATGTAGTAATTTCTACTGTAATTTCGTCGGTAGCAGTACAGCCATTTTGAGTTACTCTCAATGTATAATTTCCAGATTCAGAAACTGAAACAGAAGCTGTATTTCCAAGCACGACATTATTACTAACCCACTCGTAAGTTGCATCAGTTCCTGCATCTTTTGCAGTAAGCAGAACAGAATCATTACAAGCACGAACTAATGTACCTTGATTAATCTCTGCTAAAGGCACAAAGTTTAAACGAACAGAAGTAAAACCTGATGTAGTAGAACAACCATTTAAAGTTACTCTTACTTGATAATTACCAGAACGAGTTACTTCAAAAGAAGAAGCAGTAGTAGTTTCAAGAGAAGTACCGTTTAATAACCAAGTGTAAGTAGCTCCTGTTACTTCTTCTGCTGTAAGAGTTGCAGTAGCAGCACAAGAGAAAATACTTTCTTCAAGGATATTTGCAGTAGGTAAAGCATTTACAACTACTTCAATTGCAGTACGCTCACTTTCCAAACCATTACTAAGTACACTTACATAGAAAGTAGTTGTTTGAGTAAGGACAGGAGTAACAATTTCATTATTATCTATTTCAAACAATGGAGTTGTTGAGATAGAATCTGAATAAATACGATATACTACACCTGTGGAGCTTACGTTCATAATTCCTGTACTTCCTGCACAAGCGTTTATTACAGAAATTACAGAAGGTGCTGTAGGGAAAGTACGTGCATTTGTTTGTATTGGGTCAGACTGAACATTACCATTTGTAGCTACAAGCTTATAACTATAAAACGTATCAGCATTTAAGCCTGTATCTTCAAAAGAAGCGACATTTCCTAATGTAGCCACTACTACATTATCTCTGTAAAGAACATAACCTGCTGCACCTGTTACGGCAGTCCAAGTAAGATTTATTTGAGAAGTAGAAATAGCTATTGCATCAAAATTGGTTGGTGTGCCTACCGAGGTAGTTCCACCACCACCACCTGTAGTAGTAGCAACAGTTGTAAAATTCCAGTTTCCAGCAACAAGACCAGCAAAATCAGCACCTGTACCAGCTTCTTCTACTGCACCAGCATCAATAAGAACATCATAGCTTGTGTTATTTAATAAATTAGCTGTCAAATCTATACTTAACTCATCATTTGATATAGTAACTGTTGCATCAGCATTACCAGCGATAGGAAATGTAAGTGGTGTCGTTCCGTCAGTAACTGTAATATTTCCTGTTCCTGCTTGTATATTTCTATCAAAAGTAACTACAAGATCTGTTGTAATAGCTACGTTTGTAGCATCATCTACTGGAGAAAGTGTAACCACAGTTGGAGGAGTTGGAGGTAAAGCTAACGTAGTTGCATTTGCAAACACCCATTCAGAGAAATTACTTGCAGATTCTTCAGCACGAACACGGAAGAAATACTGTGTACTTGCATTCAGACCTGTAACAACAGCATTAATGCTATTAGTTGCAAAAGGAGAGCCTGTAATAGCTGTCCACCCTGTTGTACCATCTAAAGACATTTCTACTACATAACTGTTTTCTATATTTGTGCTATCTGTCCAGTCTAATGTAATTTGGCTACTACTATTTGCAGTTGCTACAAAATTACAAGAAGCAATAGGAACAATTTCGAAACGAGCAGACACTAAGAAGTGGTCTGAAACTGTACTTGTATAATCTCCGTCATAAAACTCATAACCAACACTTACAGAGTTAGGAATATAACCAGAGGCTAATTCATTAGAAGCTGTAATATGGTCAATCATATTTTCACGGAAAACATACGAACGACGACCTGCCAAGCTCAATGCTTCTGAAACAATTGTATAATCAGTAGGGCGAGTAGTAAAAGCATCAAAAGAAGTAAGTGTAGAAGGAATATCAGCGACTGTAACATCTACATCATCATTATAATCTCCTGCTAAAATGATTTTCTTACCAATAAGCATACTATTATTACGGATAGAATCTTCCAAGACAGTTACATCATAACGGCGCATATCATATCTTCCTTGAGCATCTGAAGAACTATTTGCACGTCCATGAATAACAATAAAATCAACTTCTTCACTAGAACCATTTAGGGTAACATTTGCACGCATCCAAAATGGCAAACGACCACTTGCCCAAAGTCTATCTCTATCAGCAGGATAACCTGTAAGAGCAGAGTCATCTCCACCATTATAACTTGGGTGAATGCTTTGAAGCATTGCATAACTAAAAATTGGGTCAATTACATTAGACTTATACAAAAATCCTACTCTTTGTTGTGTTCCATTTAGAGGAGGATTAGAAACAAAATCTGAGAATAAAATATCCCATGTATCAGCAGTCTCGGCAGTAAGTTCATTAGCCAATTGTTGCATAAGAGGAATATCTACAATCTCTACTAGTGTATAAATATCAGCATTATTTGCTTTGATAATTACTTTTACACTATCTTTTTGCTCTGCATCCGAACTAGCAGGACTATTACCACTATCTCCAAACCACTCAATATTAAAAGCAGAAACTTCTAATGTTTTAGCTCCAGAAATACAAGAAGTAAATGTAGAAGCTGTAGAAGATACATAAGGAGTTGCACAAGGCAAGTCTGTTCTAAAGCGAGGTAATAATTGTGGTGCTGTTTGGAAATATCCTACTACACCTGTTACATCACAAGTAGTTGGTTGTGTATAATTTACATCTCCAGCTAAGTCAGTATCAACATCAATACGAACAGCTCCAGAGTTTGCACCATTAGTTACTGTATAATTTGAATTACCAAAAAGCAAATCTCCTGGTTGTGGAAAGTCTGCATTTGAAATAGTTATTAATTCCCCTCTATGAGCATCAAGTTGGTCAAGTGTAATTACTTGAGGAGTAACTGGAGTACCAGCCCCCAAATCAGTTACAGAAGTAACATTACCAAGTTGAATTTGATTTTGGAAGCTAGAACGAGTAGCTTGTATTCTAAGGCTTTGTCCAATTGGATATGTTCCATCATGGAGACCAGAACCATTATCAAAAACGGCAATACCACCTGTTGCATCTTGTATAAATGCAGGACCTCCAAATTGGTCAGCAGCAGTCAAAACACCTTCAATCACTACAATTTCTCCATCAGGACGAGTACGAGCTACTGCAATAGTAATAAGAGATGGAGGTACACTTCCTGTTACAGCTACATTTTGAGTAGTAGCTCCTGTACTTGCATTTGTAATATCTCCACTATGCGAAGTACCTGCAGTTGGATTATAACGAACGAAAATATCTACGTTACCTGCATTTGCATCAGCAAAAGGAATAGTTACACTACCTGCAAAACCTGCTGCAGTAGTACGTGAAACTTCAAAATTAGCTGGTGCAGTAACTGTAATATCAGTAGTAAGGCTAGTACCACTTACTTGATAAGACTGTTCAGCAGAAGGCACATTAAGAGCAGTAGTTGTAAATGCTGTTAGTGGTGTGCCTGTAATTGTGATTGTAGCTGTTGGAGCTGTTGGACAATGCTCACCTAATCCATCAAAAGTATCTCGTGGAAAGACAACCCAATCTATAGGAGTATAAGCATCTGTTTCGTCAGTATCACCAAATGTTACAGCACAATCACGACGAAGTGTAAATTCATTAGTAGCACCAGTGCCTACAGTCCAGCCACTCCCAGGATCTACTCCTAGCTGTCCAATAGCATCTATAACTGTACCTGACTCCTTTAATAAAAGAACGTCGTCTCCATTAAAAAAAGTAATATTACTTGTAATATCTGCAGCTCCTGTTACAGCAGCATCTGCTCCAGCGTTTGCTATTACATAAGTAGCACCTGCAGCAAGAGTTCCTGTCAAATCTAAAGAATTTTGAATAGTAGTGTTACCATTTGTATAAAGTTCTATTCTGTAATCTGTTAAATCTACTGATGCCCCAGTAGGATTGTAAAGCTCAAGAGCTTTATTACTACTAGAACCTTCTATATACTCTGAAAAGAATAAAGTAGAAGGAGTGGATGAGGTAACAGAAACATTATCCAACGCAAACTCATCTCTACTACCACTACCAGTTTCATCATCTCCAGTCCATCTAATATAAAGATAATCTCCATTAGCAATAGAAAGCCCTGTTATAGTAGTTGTTCTTGCTACTGTTTGCCAACCTAGTCCATCTGAACCAGCAGGAGATATAAAATCTAAGGCTGTTACGTCTGTATATGCAACATCATCAGAAGAGTATGAAAAATTAAATGAATTTGCACGAGCTTGGTCGTTGTTATAATAAACATCATAAGAAACATCTACCGAAGTAAGAACTGCTCCTGTATTGTTTTGCACTCTCGCTACAAACGTCCCTGGTGTAAAATCACTTCCTCCAGGCTGTACTCCTAATGTGTAATTTTCGTTAGGAGTATCTATATCAAAAGAATAAATACCTCCCGTACCTTCTGTGCCTGTAGAAGCTCCTCTAGCAAAATCTCCTGAAGTTGGAGAAGTATCTCCAAAAGCAATTTCATTTGGTGCGCTTGATAAACCTGTAACTTTCCACACATCTGAATCTAACTGACCTGCAGCTGGAGTAGGCGCAAAACCTGCTCCTCTAAAGGCATTGAAGTTTTCTGTAAATGGAATTTGTGCATAAGCTTGACTACTTATTCCTACGAAAAGAAATAAGACAAGTGTTAGCTTTTTTAGTAATGCTAATTGCATAAAATGTAATGTTAATAAATTATGAATAAAATATAAAGAGGGAATGAGCAATACTGTATAAGAATTTTCTTTGTCAAAAAATAGTGCTTAGAATTAAGGGGAAAGCATCTAAATAAGCTCTCTAAGCAGAATTTTAAGCGAAATATTGCTCACTCTTATTATTTACAAAATTAACTGCCTTATATTACTTGAATATTAACAAACGAAGGATATTTGATGGAGTGTAAGAAAACTAGCACTTTAATTTGGTCTAGCTATTTTTCAAAAACAAATTATGACAATAATTTAAGACTTTATCTTCTCACACAGAATCACAATTTTCTCATCTTTAGATTTTGAAGTAAACGTCGTAAAAAAAAGAAATTGATTGTCTCCCTCTGAAATAGAAAATTGTTTTCTTAATTCTTTTACTGACATAGGAAAATTACGAACAACGACATTAAACCCTGCCTTACCAAATTTTCTTTTAACTTCTTTCTTAGAAAAAGAAACTACTTCTGCTATTTTAAATATTTTACCTACAAAATTTTCTTTTCGCTCTTGTGAGACATAAAGATGTGTATTGATTGAGAGTTTGTTCAACTCATATTTTTTGGTAATGCTCTTAAATGCTCCTGCTTTCATGAGAGCTGCACTAGGTTCATACAGATAGCCTTGAATTTCATTTTTTTTGTTATAATCTATCAAAACTTCTTTTTCTTGAAGTAAAGAAAATTCAAAACTCTCAATTTGAATTTCTTGATAATTTTGGATTTTTAGATTTTTGGAGTGTAAGTTTATGGCACTTATTTTTATTTTTTCGTTATCAAAGCTTTTTTGAGAGCTATCCAACTGATATAGAACTTCTTTACATTCATTTTGGAGTGCCACAACCACTACTTTTTCTATATTTGTCAGCCTATTCAATACTAACTGAATATCTAATAAAGGTGCTGTTTTGAGAAGCCACTTTGCTCCTACTTTCTTAAATACTTCCCATACTTCAACCATATTTGGCTGACAATCTTCCAATAAAAATACTTTTTTTTGTATGTTATCTCTACGAGCAGGGTCAAGATAAATCCAATCAAAAACTGTATTGTTATTTCTAGCTTCTTCTAAAAAAACTTCTGAATTATTACAAATAACTTCAATGTTTTCTGCTCCTAGTTTCTCAAAATTGTGTTTTGCTATACTTGCCAAAAGTTCATTTTGCTCTATATAAATCACTTTTCCTACTATCTTAGAAAAATAAAAACTATCAACTCCCATTCCTCCTGTCAAATCTACAAGGGTTTGATTTTCTAAATTTATTGTAGAATCACTATTCAATAAATCTGCTTTATAGTTTGCTGTAATTTCAGAAGAAGCTTGTTCGATGGACAAAGAAGGAGGAAAAATAACTTTATCAGAGTCATACCAAAGAGATAACTTTGACTTTGACTTTTGAAGTGATTTTATTTGATTTCCTATTTCTATTCGTAACTCTTGATACTCTTTTGGAAGATTAAGAAGCGTTTGAGTAATTTCTTTATGCTTATGTAACTCTATAAAATTTTGAATATCAGTTTCTAATAACCTGTGATAGTTTGGGTAGTTTTCTGATAGTGATAAACGAGTTTGCATAAATTATAGAGTTGAATGAATAAGATTACAAAAATACATCAAATCAGTTTTCTATTCAAGAAAAACATTTGCAACAGAGTTGCATTTATAAAAAAATGATTCTATATTTGTTTTTTAATTTTGCAACAGAGTTGCATTTACATTGATTTTAAACTCAAATTTTTTACGGTATTATGATCTTATCAAAAAGCACATTTTCATTTCTTATCTTATTTTTCTCTTCTCTAGTCTTGTTTTCTTCTTGTACAGACGATGAAGACCCAGAAATTCCTAATGAGGAAGAGTTAATTACGACACTTACTTATACTCTTGTTCCTGAAGGTGGAGGAAGTAATGTTGTTTTATCATTTCAAGATTTAGATGGTGATGGTGGAACAGCTCCTGTTATTTCTGGAGGAACACTTATGGCAAATACAGTTTATAATGGTTCTATTGATTTATTGAATGAAGCAGAAACACCTGCTGAAAGTATTACAGCAGAAATTGAAGAAGAAGATGATGAGCATCAGTTTTTCTTTGCAACCACAGGTGGCTTAAACGCTACAGTAGCTTATGCTGATACAGATGGAACAAACCCAGTGGGTTTGAAAACAACGGTAACAACAACAGATGCTTCACAAGGCAAGCTTCGTGTTACTTTACGTCACGAACCTGCAAAAGATGCAGCAGGTGTATCTGACGGAGACATTACAAACGCAGGAGGAGAAACAGATATTGAAGTAGAATTTGATGTAACGATTGAATAAATAAACAATATATTTAGACAGACTTAAATCTTGTCTTATATTTTTAAAGTTAGATTTTTAGAAATTTTGTTTCTAAAAATCTAACTTTTTTTGTCTCTTTCTCTAAGGAACAATTACGAATTAAAGATTACGAATTAAACTTCTGACTACTAGTTAATTATATAATTAAAAGTGTCAATTTATTTAATTTCTATTCCTAAGCTAATACAAAAGTTGTTTAAGAATGTAATTTTTTCCATAGAATTGTGCTTACAAACCCAATTCTATGGAAAAATAACTCAGCCTTTGTTGGTGTTTTAGCGTAGCGACACCAACAAATAAACATACAAAACATATTCTTAAACAACTTCACAAATTAAAATACCAAATACATATAATTCACTTAACAAATGAGAGCTATTTCATTCTTATTAAGTAGAGCAGGAAAAATTACCTAAGATAAAATAACTATTTTCGTGATTACTATGAAAACAATACTTTTAACCTTTGTACTCATTTGTTTGTCTTGTCATTTACTCTATTCTCAAACAGATAGTTATTTTATTGGTGCAAAAACTCATTATGGTTATATTATTCCACATTCGGAAGAATTAAATAAATTTTCAAAAAAAAATCCTTTCGGCATTCAGATAGAGTTCAGTACCCTAAAAACAAGTGATGAAGCTTGGCAAACCTGTACTTGTTACGGAAGAAGTGGACTTTCATTAGCATATTTTAATTACAGAGATAAAAGACTGGGTAGTTCTACTAATCTTATGTATTTTGTAGAACCCTATTTGGCTTGGAAACATAAGTTCAAATTATCTTTAAGAGCAGCCATAGGGGTTTCTTATCTCACACAAGTCTATGATTCTATAAATAACTCTGAAAATACTTTTTTTAGTAGTCCAATTAGTTTTTACTTAGGAGTAGGATTAAATGGAAATTATCATCTGAATAAAAATTATGCTTTAAATATAGGAATAAACTATCAGCACATTTCGAATGGAGGTATAAGGAAACCAAACCTTGGAATGAACTTTCCTACACTCTCTTTAGGGATTGATAGAACAATTGATTTTCCTACGCTAGAAAAAAAACCAAAAGAGTTTTTTGAATATGATAAAAAGGTAAAAACCTACTTGCTACTAAATGGTAGTAGAGCAACAGCAAAGAATGAGAATGGAAAAGATATAAATTACCCAATCTTAGGTCTTTCGACAGGGTTATTGAAGCCTCTATCAAAAATAAATGGTGTAAATACTGGTATAGAAATTCATTATAATTTTGCTTATAGACAAGAACTTCAAAACCAAGACAATAAACAATCTGCTTTTGTAGGAGGGCTTCAAATAGGACACCACTTTTCTTTAGGAAAAATTTATTTTCTACAACAAATTGGGATTTACACTTTTCGCCCAAAGGCTATTCAAACCAAATGGTTATATCAACGCTATTCATTATGGTATTCTATTTCTCAAAAATGGTTTGTTGGTTTTTCTCTACTTTCACACGGTCATATCGCAGATTATATTGATGTAAGTACAGGATTTATTTTTTAAAATTGATTGTATAGTTTTTCATAGAAAAATAACCCTCCTTTACGGTTGTAAAAATACATTCTTAAACAACTTCATTGCTACCCGTTACCTTTCATAGTCTTGCAAAAAAATAAAAAAAACAATTATCTAAAAATTTTGTTAGACTAATCTAACTTTTTATATTTGCACTACCATTTTTTTAAAACAGAATAATCAAACTCATAATTATCTTATTTTTATGCGAATACAGACTTTACTTTTCACATCATTTTTAGTGCTTATTTCTTTTTTTGCTTATTCTCAAAAAATATCTCCAAATTTTTCTAAAAACCAACTACAAGGAGAAATAAAAGGGAAAATAACTTTAGAAGGCTCAACTATCGGTTTTACAACTATTCAGATAAAAGAAAAGATAAATGATAAAATAATAGGAACAACAACAGACAAGAATGGAAACTATGAATTAAAACAAATTCCTTTCGGTAATTTTACTTTGATTGCTTCTTATTTGGGATTCGAAACGCAGAGTAAAATAGTTGTTTTGAATGAAGAAAACCCAGTTTTGGAAATTAATTTTGATTTGAAAGAATCAGTTTCAGAATTGAATCAAATTGTAGTTACGGCAACACGAACAGAAAAAAAACAAACGGATGCTGCCGTTATGGTAGATATTATTGATAGCAAAACACTTATCAATACGCAATCTTGTAATTTATCAGAAGGTCTGAAGTTTCAAGCAGGTTTGAGAGTAGAAACGGATTGCCAAACCTGTAATTATACACAGCTTCGAATGAATGGATTAGGTGGTGGATATTCACAAATTTTGATAAATGGTCGTCCTATTTTTAGTCCGTTGATGGGTTTGTATGGAATGGAACAACTGCCTGTAAATATGATTGAGCGCATTGAAGTGGTGCGTGGTGGTGGTTCAGTTTTGTACGGTTCTAGTGCGATTGGTGGCGTAGTGAACGTAATTACAAAACTTCCAAAAGAAAATAATTATGATTTGGCTTATACCTATCAAAATATAAATGGAGGAGCAAGTGATAATATCATTACAGGAAATGCAACTGTTTTGACAGAGAAAAAAAATGCAGGAGTTTCATTTTTTATCAATAACAGAAAGCGAGATTTTTATGACTACAACGGCGATAATTTTTCAGAATTAGCAAAACTAGAAAACAATTCTTTTGGTGCAAACCTGTTTTTTCGTCCTACTGATAATCAAAAATTAGAAGTCAGTTTTAGTAGTATCAATGAATATCGTTTTGGTGGAGAAATGACTGATAGAGCAGCACACCAAGCCTTACAAGCAGAAGAGCGAACACACAACGTTTTGGTAGGAAATATCGATTATCAAATCAATTTTAACGGTGGAAACTCGTCTTTGATTGCTTATTTGGCTACTCAAAACACAGATAGAAAACATTATACAGGAATTATTCCAGACCAAAATAATGATAATGAAACAGAAGCCTATCAAAATCACTTAGAAAATCCTCCTTACGGAACATCTGATAACACAACCTATCAAGCAGGTTTTCAATTAAATCATAATCTTTCTAACTTTTTGGGAACAAGTAATATCCTAACTTTCGGAACAGAGTACGTAACTGATGATGTTTTGGATGTCATTGAAGCCTACAATTATAAAATTGACCAAACGACACAAAATTTAGGTGTTTTTCTTCAAAGTGATTGGCAGATTACAAACAAATTAAACTTACTTTCAGGAATCAGAATGGATAATCATAATTTTGTAGAGAATCCTATTTTTAGTCCTCGTTTGTCTTTTTTGTATAAACTAAAGCCATCAATGCAGCTTCGTGCTACTTGGAGTACAGGTTTTCGTGCGCCACAGGCTTTTGATGCAGATATGCACATTGCTTTTGCAGGAGGAGGAGTTTCAAGAATTAGCTTGGCTGATAACCTAAAACAAGAGCGTTCGAATAGCTTTAGCACTTCACTTAATTATGACAAAGCTACTGATAATTTCATTGCAGGTTTTACGCTAGAAGGTTTTTATACAGATTTGAACAATGCTTTTTATTTAGCACCACTAGGAGAAGATGAGTTTGGAGAGCGTTTTGAAAAACGAAATGGACAAGGTGCAACTGTGCAAGGAATTACACTAGAAACACGAGCAAATTACAACAAAAAAGCGCAGTTAGAAGTAGGTTTTACATTACAAAAAAGTCTTTTTGATGAGCCAGTTGAGAATATTGAAGGCTTAGAACTTAAAAGAGAGTTTTTAAGAACGCCAAATGACTATGGTTTTGCAACGCTTTCAATTACACCAAATGAGCGTTTTTCTATGAATATGAATGTTGTTTATACAGGAAAAATGGAACTCATACATTTTGCAGGTGCGCCAGAACAAACCATAGATGAATATAAAACTTCTGATTCTTTTACAGAGTTTAGTTTTAGAGCGAGCTATGATTTTCCTTTGAAAAAAACAAGTTCAAAATTGCAGCTTTTTGGAGGAATAAAAAATATATTCAATGCCTACCAAGATGACTTTGATAGTGGAAAAAATAGAGATAGTAATTATGTATATGGAACGGCTGCTCCTCGTACTTTTTTTGTGGGAGTTAGATTGTCTAGTTTTTAGATGAGGTTCTAAAAATATTTAGTTAAGAAACGTTTTCGTATTGCTTATTTTATAGGTTTTGTAGTGTATATTTGTTGTTGGTCATCGTAACGGCAAGCCGAAACTAAAGACACAACAACGGCTTTGTGTGGCTTTGCAAATTGGAATACCAACAAGAAAACAGGTAGTTCAGACATCTTGTCTGAACATAAAAAAATAGTATTTTATCCTATACAACAGTCTGGAAGACTGTTATACAAAAATAACCGTGATAACCTTTAAAATATATGTATTTATATAAATTTTATGATAACATAGTATTCTTAAACTCTTTTATTTTACTTATAGTTACTATATTAATACTAATCATATTATTCATAGTGGCAAAAACAGATAAAAGATTTATCTATGCTATTGCTTTTATATCATTTTTTACCTTTATGTTTGGTTGGGAATCTTATAATTATTTATTGTATTATCATTATTTAAAAACAAATAATACTGAATTAGTGGAAGGTAGAATAGAAAAATTAACGAGAGAGTATTGGGATATAGAACGTGCAGCTCAAGAAAAAATTAAAGTAAAAAATATTACTTTTTCTTACTATAAGAATGATAACGGGTTTTATCCTAGTTATCATGCAGAATTACCTGATTCGGTTTTATATGAAGGTAAGTACGTTAAAATAAGGTATATAGTTCAAGGAGATAGAAACTTAATTTTAAGTATTGAAGAATGAGAGATTCCACAGTTGGGCTTAGAATGAAAAAATAAATTGTAGTTAAGCGTTGTCTAAGGACTACGATTTATCAGTATGGCAAATCCCTGCCGTTGTTGGTCTTTAGTTTCGGCTTGCCGTTACGATGACCAACAACAGAAATACGAACAGATGGAGAGAATCTATAAGCAAAATTATACTATTCAGAATATAAAAAATAATGGACAACCAAGATAAACTAACATCACTTTATTTACAACTAAGAGAGTTTGAAAAAAACAAATTATCCTTAGCTGAATTAAAAAAGAGTTTGACAAGAGAGACGCTTTCTTAATATTTCAAGAAGGAATTAAAAGACTTCAATAGATTCAAAAATACCACAATTACCGTAGTTAAGCGTTGTCTAAAGACTACGATTTATCAGTTCAGCAAACCTTAGATTTGCAAGTCAAGTAGGGTATTTTCAGATTTGCGAGTAGTGGTAATTTTGTATTTACTCGTTCGGCTGAGTCTTCTGAAAATTAGTCGTTAAGCGTTGTCTAAAGACTACGATTTATCAGTATGGCAAATCTTCAGATTTGCGAGTGGTGGCAGTTTTGTATTTACTTGACAACATAAATCTGAAGATTTATATAACTGATAGGTCTTAGTTACAAACTAAGCCCAACAAGGGGAATACAATTTTCTATAAGAAAGAAAATGGCAGAAGAAGACGTTTAAGTTCACAGGAAGTACAAAACTTAGGAATTGAACCAATAAATTAAATGATATATGAATGGAAAATATAGCCCTCAATGGAAAGAAATGAAGAGAAAATTTTCAGTCGATATGGAAATTTTCTCAAAAGTTGTCGATTTTATAGATTTGTTAATGAATAAAGGTTGGCATAGGAGAGTAAAAGCTGGAAAAGGTGTAGATAGAGTTCAACTTTATTTAGGTAGTTCTTGTATATCATTTGATTTTGGCAGATTAGCAAACTCTTTGAGAGTGAAAAAAGCACTAGAAAAAATGCTTTCAGATGACTCAAAGAGTACTGATCAAAAAATAAATATCGAGAAAGAACTTACTCGTGTAAATAATGTTCTCAAATCTAATATAGTAGATGTGAGGATTGAGCATGAGGGTAAGGTTTTTCCTAGAAAAGGTTTTATCGAGTTGCGTTATGATATTTATTCAGAAGATTTAGACAAAATATTAAATGATACTTTCCCCCCCAGTTGGGCTTAGAATGAAAAAATAAATTGTAGTTAAGCGTTGTCTAAAGACTACGATTTATCATTTCAGCAAATCTTAGATTTGCAAGACCAGTAGGTATTTTTGTATTTACTTGACCACATAAATCTGAAGATTTATATAACTGATAGGTCTTAGTTACAAACTAAGCCCAACAAGGGGAATATAAGTCACTCGGTAAAGCCAAGCGACGGCAATTTTTATAGCTCATTGTTAGTCTTTAATTTTGGCTTACCATTACGATGACCAACAACTGTATATCTATCCTATTTTTATATTCATTACTCTTGCTCAGAAACTTCTTCTTCTAAAACTTTCAGAATGCTCCATAGGTCGTTCAAAGTTTCCTCATAAACTGCCCCAATACTTCTATTGGTTCTAAAAGTAAAACCACAATTTGTTTTGCTATTGAAAAATAGAAATGTTACAATACCTGGGTCGCTTCCTGTATGTCCTACAAAATTCTTGGGAGCTACACCCATAAAAACACCCTCATCGTATTTTATATTCATAAATGGGTTCATATCACCAAAGTCTTGTTTTGCAATTTCCTTGATAAAAGGAGTATTAAAAAGTGTAGCATAGCTATTTTTAGAAAGTAACGAACTATTGCCATTATAGCCTTTTATCAATTCTTGTAGATACTTTGATAAATCTGTAGTGTTTGTAACTAATGCCCCTGCTGGATAATCCAAATTACGATATTCTGCATATACAGTATCTTTATTGAGGTATAATGTTGCTTCTGTTTGGTTCTCATCCCAAGAACTTGCATTCATTTCCAAAGGCTCTAAGATATATCTTTTAGTAAAATCTATAAATGACATACCTGTTGCTCGTTCCAAAACAACTGCTGCCAATGTAGCACCACCATTTGAATATAGAAAATTGCTACCTGGTTCTGCCTCTATAAATGTTTCACGACAACAAGTATCCTCTTCTGTATAAATCACTTTTTTCATAAACTCTGAAAGTGAAATACTTTTTTGTACAGGGTTGAAGTAGCTTTCTATTTTTATAGGTACTTTCGAATTGAGGTGTTTGTTGTTTCGAAAAGAATAACTATTTTCATCATAAAAATCAGTATCTGCAATAGTAGAAGTGTGATTTGCTAAATGACGAATTGTAATATCAGTAGTTGGAAAATAAGGATTCTTGACAGAGAAAGATAAATATTTATTGATAGGGTCGTCTAGCTTTAACTTGCCGAGTTCTTGTGCTTTTAGCAATGAAATACCAATGAGTGTTTTGGAAACCGAACCCGTAGAATGTTTTGTAGATAAAGTATATTTTTTCTTTGATTCTACATCAGCATAGCCAAATGCTTTTTGATAAAACACTTGATTATTATCTACAATAGAAACATCAAAACCGTGAAAGTTTCCTTTATCATAGATAGCTTGAAATTTGTTAGTCAGTGAATCTGTTTTAGAAGTTTTGTTGTAAGTAGTAGGTTTATTTTGGCAAGATAAACCCATAAAAAGCAAGGCAATAACAGAGAAGTATTTTAGCATTTCTAGTTTGATTATTTTTTCTATGTAAGTCATGTAAGTGTATAAAACACTCGCAAATACATAAAACAACTGCAAATATCAAAATAAAAGCTAAAATGAAAGGTTTTTGTAAAACCTAATTATTACCTTGGTTTCTGAAAACAACGCCATAATATCACTATGCAACATTTGATATTTCGTAAGCCAAAATTTCATCTACTTTGTTTCGTACCTCTTCTCCCTGCTGCATCTCGGCTGCACAAAAAAATAGGCTCTCGCTCGTTTTTAATGAGTGAGCAATATGTATTCGGCTTGTAGCTGTGGTTTTGTATTTTAATAAACTGTTTGTAACTCTTTTTCTCTTTCTTCTTCCAAAAGCTCATCTGCTTTTTGTCTTGCTTCTTCTTTACTGGCCACAATAAATACAGGACTGGCATAAGGTTTTATCATAAAAATTGCCTTCAAAATTGTTCGGTGTATAAAAGAAGGAGCTATAAAAATCGCTGCAATTGCCTTTTGAGCTGTACGTTCTTTGTTCTTTTCTAAGTATTTCCCCTGCATAATTCGATACTTTGCAGGAAGATAACTTGCCTTTGTCATATCCAATATAGAAATATAACGTTCTGATTGCGCTGCAATACTTTCCATTTCTTGCAAGTAGGCTGTAAAGTTTTCGTCGGTAGCTTTTATGCCAGTCAGCTCTACTTGTATGAGTGGTGGAAATTCTGAATAATCAAAAGTTCCATAAGGTGTTTGTTCTTCCATCTGTTTTTAGTTTTATGTGTGTATATTTTTATTTTTCCAGCAGCTTATTCATCCATTTCATTGCTTTTTCCTCACTCTCAAAAACCTCTACTTTGCTAGGATAAGAAATAATTAAGAAAATAGTCTTTGCAAATGTTCTCTGAAAAAAAGAAGGAGCAATTACTGCCAGTCCAATGGCTTTATTTTCAATCTGTTCTTTATGCTTTTTTATATCTTCTGCTTGTAGTGTTCGATATTTTGTTTGTACGTATTCTACTTTTGAAATATCATATATCATTCCATACCTCTCCCATTCAAATGCTTTGTGCGATGACTTTTTATATTCTTCAAAATTCTCATCATCAAAATCATTGCCTGTAAAACTTACATAAACAAAGGGTTTTTCAAATTGAAAAGTAGCAATAGGTAGAGAACTCATTTTTAATTATTTGTTTTTTCTTTTTCTAAGAGTTTGTTTATCCATTTTGTTGCCTCCTCTTCTGTCTTGCAAACTTTTAGTTCACTAGGGTAAGGTTTTATCATAAAAATTCCTTCCAAAAGCATTCTTTGTAAAACAGAAGGCGCAATAATAGCCATTCCAATAGAGTATTTTTCTACTATTTTTTTATTTTCTTTGAGCGCATTTCCCTGAATGACACGATACTTTGATGCTACATATTTTGTGTCTGTTGCATCTAAAATGATTGCATATCGACCTTTTTTATACACCTCTCCTACTTCATCTACATAATCTTGAAAATTTTGATTTGTAATTTCTACATCAGTTAATTTGATATGTACTAAAGGAAATTCTGAATAATCAAAAACAGCATAAGGTTTATTATTTGAGCTCATTAATAATAGTAGTTATTTTTAAATAGAATAGTTTATATTTTCTCTAGTTCACTTTCTTGTATCTCAAATTGAATCTCTTTCATTTTCTCTAGTTCACATTGAAGCAAAATAGTAAGACTATACATATCTTCCAAATTAGAATAAATTTGAGTTGCTCGTAGTTGTTTAGTCTTAGTTTTAGGTTCAGTTTCGCTCCTCAAAATACTTTCTGATAAATATGATTTAGCTTGGTCAGAAAAAGTCTTTCCAAAAGATAAATAAGCTTCTATAAAGTAATCTTTATTCTCTTGTTTTGTGTTGCTTTGCAGAATATTACTTACTGCCTCAAATAAAGTTTTAGGTGCATTTTCAGAATCAATTTTTTCTAAGTTTAGCTCCAAAACAGCTTTATAAAAATCCAAAACTCTACTCTGACTTTCTTCTTGATTTACTCTTCTTCTCCATTTTTCAATAAAATCTAAAGTCTGCTTTTGATTTTCGTTTTCATTGAGGACAGTTATTTTTCCCAATTCCTCAAAAATCCAGTCTATCTCTTTTTTAGAAAATGAATTATTTCTCAAACTATCTTTTTCAATGAAGTAAAGAAGACGATTAATAGAAGAATGATGAAGAAAAGGCTCTGAAAAAATCAAGTTTTGTGGCTGATTTTCTTTTACTTGACTTTTGGCGTAGTCATATACCTGCTTCAAGTTATTTTTGAAATGATAAATACTATTTTCGTGAATCCATTGTAAGAACAAAAAACTATATTTTTCTAAAATTGAATATCTTTTCATCGAAAAAATAGCAGCATATTTTTCATCTTTATGAATTTCGAAATCAGATTGATGAGTTTGTATAATATCAAAAATATGTTTTCGTACGCTTGTCTGGTCGTGAGCCTGTACCCAAACTTTGAACTTTGTATTCGAAATATGCGATGAATATTCCCAATTTGATAAAATTCCCATTTGATAAAAACGAATAATTGTTCGCTCAACAGCCAACTTTCTATCTACTTTTTGAGAAAAAACTCTAAAATCTAAATCTGAAATTTCTACTTCTGAAACCTTTACAATTGCAGCATGGTTTTCTTCAATTTGCTTATTATCACTATTTTCAGCTTCAGAAACCAAGCAATATTTATCATAAAACTGTTTCATAAAATCTACTTCTTCTTCCACAGGCTCAACTTTGGCAGCCCATTCTAGAAGATGCCTATACATATCCCCACCTAGCCAACTCACTTCCCTGTGCATATTTCTAATATCGGAGAGTTTTGTAGAATCTTTAAAGAGATTTAGAAGTGTTTGTTCGTCTTTTTCTTTCTGAAAAATAATATATGTTTTGGCAGTTGTTTTTTTTGTTCGATTCGAAATATCAAGTAATTCTGTCAATGATTTTGGTAAGCCATATTGAACAATAAAATCCAAATTTTCTAAATTAATTCCTGAATTAAGGGCAGAAGTAGAAGCAACCAATAAGTCTTGAGAAGTTTTGAGTGCATTTCTTAAATAATTTCGTTTGGTAAAATGCGTTTCTTTATCGTCGTGCGAATCTTGTGGAATCTCAATAGAATATGGGTATATTTTTCGTTTCAAATCAAACTCCAAACGCTCGGAAAGCAAATAAGAACCTGTACTTCCATTTGCGCCAGTTGTGAAGATTATTCCTGTATTATTTTGATGTTGAGTTTCTTTATTTTGAATCTTTTTCAAAACACTAACCAGTTCAGAATAAGTATTTTCAGTTTCTACAAATTCAAAATTTGCTATTTTATTCTCTAAATAATCAGACAAGCCCACAGCAGCATAGAAATCATTTTCTTCTATCTTAAATATATTTTGAATTGTTTTTGAAACTGATTTATCTAAAAAATGGGATAAGAAAACAAAAGGTGTTTTATGAGAATCGTTATAAAAACAATTATGGTAAATACGTTCTATTGCAATATATTCTTCTTTGTGTTGTGGCGACCATTCCGAAAAACGATGAATTTCATCTACTAAAAAATATGCCCAATTTATTTTATTTTTCTCATTTTCTTTATCGTCTATAAAATCTATGAAAGTCTTTGTATTTAATAAATCAGCCGTCAGAATCAACAGAAAGACTTTGTTTTGTTTGACTAAACTCTGTGCTTGATTCACTTCTTGACTGCTCATTTCAGAATGCCAAATAGTAACTTTATCAATTCCATTTTTACTAAGCTCTTCCATTTTGTCCAATGCAGCATCAGTAGAAGCACAAATAAGAAGCGAAGGGAAAGATTGCAAAACAGAAACCCAACCAAAGATAACACTAGAGTCAATTTCTAAGGGAATATTTGCCAAAACAGATTGACCATTCAAGGCTTTTGTGAGTAGAGCTTGAAGGAAAAAAGATGAGGTTGATTTTTTATCTTGATTAGAAAAAGAACGAAGCAAAAATTCAGAACGTTTTATATCTTCATTCGTTGCAAAATTCCATGTATGAAACTCTTTATTAGAATTCTTCTTAAAATTAGGCTTAAAAAATGAGTGAGATAAAACAGGAAATTGTTTTGACAGAGGCTTTCCTTCATCAGAATGAAACGAAAAACGATGACTTTCAGCATAATCATTCCGTATTTTTATCCAATCTTTGTCCTTATCAGAGTCTGTCCAACGATGCAGAATACTAAAATCTACTTTCAGAATTTCGTTTTCATTGTCCTTTTCTTGTTGTTCTATATCGTTTTTTGAAAAAATAGTGGTAATGGAAACCTTAGGAAATCCTTTTGATAGGTCAGGGAAAAGCTCTTCTACCAATTTTTGAACAGATTGAATAGCTAACTCTATAATTTCTTTAGGAATTTGTTCCTTTTCTCTCATCAAAAAAACAGCCTTCCAAGTTTTGTTTTCACTCTCATTCATTTTCCAAACTCCTCTAAAAAGTAATTCTGCCGTCAGGATTTGAATACGAATAAGGGCAGCTTTCCACCAAACTTGTTGAATAATTGTTTCTCTAGGCTGATTTGTCGCTATTCTGTTCCACTCTCTAAGTTTGTTTGAAAAAATAGGTTTTTCTACTTGATGGCGAACCCACTCCATTTTTTCACGAATCAAATCTGTTTCTTCTATGATTTCTTCAGCTGTAAAACTAACTACATAAATTCCTTTCGAACGCAGTTTTTGTTCAGTTTTCTGTTGTTTTTCTCTCTCTTCACTTCCTGTTACAATCAAAATAGCAAGTTCTGCAATTGGCAAATAAAAATCTATAGTAACATTTTGCAATTCTGTTTCTGTGATATTTTGCTGTAACATATCTGTTAAAGGTGCATTTACCCAAAACAAAAACTCTAAAAATCCCCATTCAGGAAGATAGTTATGTAAGCGTTCACGTAAAAATAAAGTCATTGCTTTTTCAGAAGCAGTTTTCTTACTTTTTTCTTCAAATTTCCATTTTGGAGCATATTTGTTTTTTTCTGAAATCTGTAAAGGCAAAAGAGGAATATAATTTTCAGTTTGATTGCCTTGTGTATTAAATCTCTCAGCCAATTCCATAGGCAACGGCATTACCAAACTACGCTGTAAAAAACGCAATAAAAAAGAGAATTTATTCTTTTCTTCCTCAACCACTTTTTGAGAGAAAAAAGGTAAATTCTGAATCACAAAATGATTTGTTGTGTTGGTATAACCTGCTGAATAGTGTTGCATTAGATGGATAGTAATTCTGTTTGCAGTCGTAGGTTTGTTTCTTTGTCTAAACATACGAATTTGCTACACTTCTATCAAACAAAATCTTAAAAATTTATCATTAAACGAACAACTTTGTTAGTAATGATAACTAAGAACCTTCATATTTGTGGAAAATACACCAATAATAGTTAAGTTTAGGGAAAATATTGTCTCTTTCATTAATAATGCTTTGAACAAGGAACTCATGACAAGTCACTTTTTGTATTCCATATGAAGAGGTGTGGTCTTCTATTTGAGGAAGAATATCTTCATTTAATAATTCTTTATATGTTGCATTTGTAAGTTCATTTGCAAAAATCAATAGCTCTAGCTCATCATCTTTTGGCATAGCAATATAAGCTCCTAGCATATTATTTGTTATATTGTGTACAAAAGAACCATTAACAATTAAGAAAATATCATCAAATACTTTGTCATTCGCCCATTTCTTATTTATCATAATTTTGATTTTACTGTAATATAATGTGTTAGCTACCTAAATTTATTTAAAATCAATCAAACTGTATAGCTCTAATAGATTTTATTCTACTAATCAAAATAGAAGGAAGCCAAAGAATAAAAATAACTAATACAATAATAACAACATTGAGCATCAAAATCAAAGGAATACTACAAGAAAATATAACAATTTCGATATATGTAAATAGTTTATTTTTAGCACTTAACCTTTTTTACAAATCTTTATCAGTCCGAAATTCTGTTTTTTCCCTCAAAAATCAATACTTTTATTAATTATATGCTGTACGATTAACCACAAAAGATAATGAATGGATACCATTAATTTATTAATTATTACCACTGCAATTTCTTTATTTACTTCATTATTTCTTGCCTTTTTTTTGGTTGTAGTCAAGACAAAAAATAAGTTAAGTAATTTTCTTTTTGCTGCTTTTTTGCTAATCACTGCGATAGATACTAGTGCGCCCTTATTCAACTTAACTGTTGCTACTCCTTCAAACTTAGGAATGTTAAGAAATGCTCTTTCTTTTTTACAACTTCCTATTTTTTATCTCTACATACTGTCGGTTTGTTATTCTGATTTTAAGCTCAAATACAAACATTTACTGCATTTTTTACCTTTTTTAGCTGCTAATTTGGCGTTACTCCCTCGTTTTTATGCCGTAGATATCGCTTCCAAAATTGATTTTATCATAAATCGTAAGGAGATGATAGAATTACAGTTCAATCATATTCTGATACATCTTCAAATAGCTGTTTATATTTTTGCTGTTTTTATGATATTAAAAAAAGCAAAAAGACTATATCTTGAAAATAATGCAGATAAAAGTAGTGTTTCCTATAATTGGTTATTTCAGTTTACGACTGTACTTACTATTTTATACTCTGTTGCTTTTATAAAAAATATTTTCAAATTTTCTGATTTTCAAATTGTTTCTGAGGGAATAAAAATTGGAATTATAGTACTTCAGTTATTTATTTTTTGTTGGTACTTATTTAAGGCAATAAATAACCCCAATTTATTCAGAAATATCGATTCAAAATTAAAACTTGTAAAGGATATAATTTCTGAAGAAAAGGGTAATGAACCATTGACTTTGACTGAAAAAAAATACAGTGAAGATTTAATAAAATTAAAAAAATATATGAATAACGAAAAGCCATTTCTTAATCCTTCCATAACTATTCAAGATATTTCTGCTGCTATCGAAATTCCTGTTAGAGATTTATCTCTTCTAATTAATCATAAACTAGAACAACATTTTTACGATTTCATTAATATATATCGTGTAGAAAATGCGATGAGAATTTTAGAAGACTCAACAAAAAATAAGATAACTATTTTAGAAATTCTGTATGAAGTAGGTTTTAATTCCAAATCTTCTTTCAATACTGCTTTCAAAAAACATACAGGAAAAACACCCACTTCATACCGTAAAACACTGAAAAACAACACCTTGTAATTACTCGTACTTATTTTTATATTACTCTTACTCATTTTTTTTCGGATAATCCGTACGACTACTTTTACTCGGTCGCTTAGTTTTGATTTGTTTTACAAATTTGTATCATATTAATTTTTTAATCAAAAAAACGATACAATGAAAAGTACCATTTATTATTTACTAATTTTCACAGCTCTATTTTCAAGTTGTCAGACAAAGCATAAGACAATAACAAAGGAAAAAGAATATAGCTTTCTGACCGATAGTTTGAATATTACCCAGCAATTAGAAAAACACAAACTTGCAGGTTTTAGTCTTGTTATTTTTAAAAATTATAAGATTGTATACTCTAGTCAAGATGGAGTAAAATCAACAGCCACACAGGAAAAAATAGATAAAAATACTGCTTTTTCTACGGCATCAATCGCAAAACCAGTAGTATCACTTCTTTGTCACCTGCTTGAAGAAAAAGGACTAATTAATTTAGATGACCCAATAGATAGTTATCTAAAACGTTGGCATTTGCCAAAAAGTAAGTTTACAGAAAATACTAGCCCAACTTGGAAACAGTTCTTAAATCATACAGCAGGAACAAGTCAGCAGGGCTTTGCAGATTTTTATGAAGGAGACACGATTCCAACCATAAAACAAAGTCTTTTAGGACAACTTCCGAGATATGATAAAGAAATTGAATTTCTATTTACACCTAGTACGAGTTGGCAATATAGTGGTGGTGGTTATGTAATTATTCAAATGGCCTTGGAAGACAGTTTAAAAAAACCTATTTCAGAACTTGCACAAAAGTATATTTTTTCGCCTTTGGGATTGAGTAATACAACAATGATTCAACCTAATGAAAAGGGATTTTTGAAAAATGTTGCTCTTGTACATGACCAAGAAAATAAAGTTATCAAAACAGGATTACCAATAACACCACAAGTTGCACCATCAGGATTATGGTCAACTCCAACTGATTTGGCAAAATTTACTATTGAAATTCAAAACGCCTTACGCAATAAAAACAACAAAGTAATATCTACTACTATTGCTAAAAAAATAACTGAAGTAACAGCTCTAAAAAATGCTGTTGCTGGTTGGAGTTATGCAGGACAAAGGTCATTTGGATACAATAATTATGACTGGCTTAGATGTGGTGGCTCTAATACAGGAGTGGGTAGCGATATTTTTGCTACTATGACAGATGGAAATGGTTTCGTTTATATGGCAAATGGTGAAAAACAAAACCGTTTCCCTGTTTTTCATCAAACTAGAATAAAACTCTTGACATTGATGGACTGGAACAAAGAAATACCGAAAGAAGATATTCAAGAAATCCCTCAAAGTTTGAAAGAAAAATTAGTGGGAACGTATAATGATTTGCTTTATGGACAAGAAGGGCTGCCTACTAAAATTGTGGAAAAAGAGGGTCATCTCTATGTTGAATCTATGTTTTTTCAACGCTATGCAGGAAAAAACAAAACTGAATTACTTTACCTTAAAAATGGGTTGTTTAAAATTGTAGATTATCCAAATCTATTGAAACTCAACTTTGAAAATGATAAACTAAATTCTGTAATCTTGATAAGAGATAATATGAATGTTGAAATTAAGGTAGTAAAGAAGTAGGTAAAATGAATGAAATGCTCTGACTTTAGTTATACCTCTTGACTATTTTATATAAGCAAGAGGTATTTAAAAGGGAAATAAAAAAGTAGAAATTATGTATTTATGAATTTTTATCTTTCCAAAATTCTGTTTTTTCATTAAAAATGAATAGTTTTATTTATCTGAAAATATCCCACCTTTTATTTTGTATTAATTGATACATTCATTAATAATTAATCACTAATAACTAATCACTACTTTGTTTGAATTAGATAAATGGCAAGAAATATTTTTTACTATTAAACAGAACAAACTACGTACTTTTCTGACTGCGTTTGGTGTTTTTTGGGGAATTTTTATGCTCGTTTTTATGCTCGGAGCAGGAAGTGGTCTTGAAAACGGAGTAAAACAAGAGTTTGCAGGTTTTGCATCGAATGCGCTTTTTGTTTGGTCAAGAAAGACGACAATTCCATATAAAGGCTTACAGGCAGGAAGGCGTTTTCAATATACACTTGCAAATGTAAAAGCACTCAAAAAGAAAGTGAAAGAAATTGAAGTTGTTGCACCTAGAATTGAAGTGGGAACTGTTCCGATGAGTTATGGAACAAAATATGCCTCTTATTCTATGCGTGGAGAAACACCAGCACTTACCCAAATAAATGCAAAAGTGATTATGGCAGGGCGTTTTTTGAATCAATTTGATATTAATGAAAAGCGAAAAGTTGCTGTGTTGGGTCAATCTGTTGCGAAAGAGTTATTTGGAACAGAGACTGTTGAAAATAATCCAAAAAAAATTATAGGGAAATATTTTAAGGCAAGAAATGTATTCTTTCAGATTATAGGAGTTACAAAGGAAGTTAGGAGTGGAAACCGTGCAGCAGAAGAGGAAGAAGCTATTTTTGTTCCTGTTACGACAGCTCAACAGATTTTTAATATGTCTGATAGAATAGATTGGTTTGTTTGTACACTTGACCCAAAAGCCAATGCTGTTGAAATAGAAAAAGAAGTCAAACTTACTTTAGCAAGTTATCATTCTGTTTCTCCAGAAGATTTTTCTGCGATTGGTTCGTGGAACACAAGTAAAGAGTTTCAAAAATTTGATACTATCTTTATTGCTATTCGTGGTTTTATTTGGTTTGTTGGAATTTTTACGCTTCTAGCAGGAATTATTGGAGTAGGAAATATTATGATAATTACTGTAAAAGAACGCACTCGTGAAATTGGTGTTAGGAAAGCTCTTGGTGCAACTCCTTCTTCTATCATTGCACTTATTCTTCAAGAAGCCATTTTTCTGACAGCTCTTCCTGGTTATGTTGGTCTAGTAACAGGGACGGCAGTTGTTTTTGGAGTAAATACGCTTTTAAAGACAATGAAAGCCGAAAATCAGTTTTTTGCTAATCCTATCATTCAGTGGGAAGTAGCTGTTGGTGCTTTAGCGTTATTAATTATTTCTGGAACAATTGCTGGGCTTATCCCTGCTATTTTGGCTGCACGAGTAAATCCAATTGAGGCACTTAGAGATGAGTAAAACAAGAACCCTCGTTGAAGCTCAAATACAGCCTTCAAGGAGGGTTCAATATAAAAACTACTTCTGCAAATTTTCCCAAATTTTATCTTTTAAAGTATCTAAATTCATTTGAGCTACTGCTGAAATAAAAATATGCTCAATTTCTTTTGGCAAATCATCAGCTAACATCATTTTGAGTTCGTCATCTATTAAATCCATTTTTGAGATAGCTAAAAGACGTTTTTTGTCTAATAGTTCTGGATTATACTTTTCAAGTTCATCTACTAAAATATCATATTCTGCTCTTATATTTTTTGTGTCTGCCGAAATAACAAACAAAAGCATTGAATTTCGTTCAATGTGTCTCAAGAAACGAACGCCTAAGCCTTTTCCATCTGCTGCACCTTCAATAATTCCTGGAATATCAGCCATCACAAACGAACGATGATCACGATACGGAACAACTCCCAAATTAGGAACAAGCGTAGTGAAAGCATAATTTGCAATCTTTGGTTTGGCTGCCGAAACTACTGAAAGCAGTGTCGATTTTCCTGCATTGGGAAAACCTACCAAACCAACGTCAGCCAGAACTTTTAGCTCTAGTGTAAACCAATCTTCCACACAAGGCTCACCTGGTTGAGCATATTCAGGAGCTTGATTGACGGAAGTACGAAAATGAAAGTTTCCTAGTCCTCCTCGCCCTCCGTGTAATAAAATTGCTTCTTGTCCATCTTCCAAAACTTCAGCTACTTTTTCGCCTGTTTCAGAGTTTTTGACAACTGTTCCCAATGGAACTTCCAAAATAGTATCTTCGCCTTGTTTGCCCGAACTTTTTTGTCCACTTCCATTTCCTCCATCTTCTGCAAAAACATGTTTTTGGTAACGCAAATGAATGAGCGTCCAAAGTTGAGAGTTGGCACGAATAATAACGTGTCCACCTCGTCCACCATCGCCACCGTCAGGACCACCCAAGGGAACGTGTTTTTCTTTGCGAAAATGTCTAGAACCTGCTCCACCCTTACCAGAGCGAAGAAATAATTTAACGTAATCTATGAAGTTAGGAGAATCCAAATCGGTTTTCAGTTATCAGTTAATAACAATTACGAATTACGAATTAAAAATTATGAATTAATATAAATACTATTCTTTTTTTAATTACTAGTACATTAGATAATTGTAATAATTTTTTTAGCAAATTACATAATTGATAAAAGAATCAATTATTTATTAATTTACAAAGATACGGATTTTTGAATGAGTAATTTGAGTTATTTTTTTGAAAAGTATAAGATGACTGTGTTTTGAGCTAATAAATTAGAGCAACATGATTAACTAAGTTAATTTTATTATTCAACAATTAGATTGGATTTCTCAAATAGATTGACTATTTTTAATATATGAGAGTATTCCCCATTCTCTTTCCCTTAATTTTTATTCAGATATTTTCTTTTCTCTCTTGAAAAATTCACTTTCTTTTTTACTAAAAAACAGTAGTAAGTCAAAATATATTATTTTTTCTTCTGTTTTTTTTCTGTGCTTTTTGATTTATATTCCTTTGAAGGCACAAGTAGGAAAACCTTTCATTCATAACTATAGCTCAAAAGAATACAAGGCACATGTTCAGAATTGGAGCTTGACGCAAGATAGCCGTGGAGTAATATATATTGGAAACGGAGATGGTATTTTGGAGTTTGATGGAAATAATTGGCGTATTATTCCGATTACCAAGAGCAAAGGAACAGGGTTTTCTATGTTTTATTCTGATTTAGGAAAAAGTTATAACGACAAAGTATATGTAGGAGCAAACAATGAGTTTGGTTATCTAACTGCAAATACACAAGGTTATTTAGAATACAATTCATTAATAGGTTTATTAGATACCATTCCTAATTTTGATAGGATTTTGAAGGTTGTTCAGCAAAAAACAGAAAAAAGTAATGAGATTATCTTCTATGCTCCTTCTTTAAGAAAAATATTTATTTTAGAAGGTGAGGGCAGAGAGGCAAAATTGGACACGCTTTCTTATAATAGGTATCAAGTTATTTTTGATATAGATGAGAGAGCTTATTTTTGGGATTTGAATAAAGGTTTGCAAAAGATAGAGAATAAAAAATTTGTTCCTGTTTCAGCCAATTCATTCTATGAAAGCCATATTACTGATTTAATAATAAAAGAGACTGAAGATACGCAACTTATTTACGCAAGAGGCTATACCGTTTCAGAAGATAGAAGAATTAATATTACTGACAGAAAATTATACCGTGTTTCTACTTCTCAATTTGAAGTAAGCACTCCACAAGATGTCTCAGATGAATATCCAGAATTTCTAGCATTTCTGAACGGAATACGATATTCATACGGTATTTATAATAAGGTCTTACGTCTACCTTCTAATAAAATAGCTGTTTTAGATAGCAGAAGTGGAATATATGTGTTGAGTGAAAAAGGAGCTTTACAGCAAAAAGTAATAGAAGAAACAGGTCTTTTATCAAATAACATCTATGATATGACAGTTACAGATAAAGGCAACTTGTTTCTAGCGATGAACAAAGGTGTTGCACACGTAGAAACTGCTTCTCCAATCTCGTTTTGGGATAAAAATTCAGGTTTAGACGGAGTAGTAGAAGCTATACACCATTATAAAGGAATAACATATGTCGGTACGCATCAAGGATTATATTATTTAAAGGGAGATAAAGCAAAAAAAATAAAAGGCGATACTCCTTTGGATACTCAAACGTGGGGCTTTACTCGCTTCACACCCGTTTCTGAAGATGGAACTCCTCAAGAAGAAATACTGCTTGTAAGTGATAATAATGGCACTCATCAAATCACAGACTCAACAGCAAAAAATATTTTGGCTCGTAGAGAGACAGCTTATGATTTTTATCAATCTAAAAAAACTCCAAATCGTGTTTTTGTAATGTATGGAGATGGATTGAGTGCAATAAATTATGATAATGGAAAATGGACTTTTGAAGAATATGTTCCTCATCTAAAAGATGATGTTAGAATGGTAGCAGAAGATAAAAATGGAAACCTTTGGCTAGGAACATTCAGAAATGGAGCTATCAAAATTCCATATTATGAAGACCCTAAAGAAATTACAACTGATAAAATAAAATATTACAAAGAAGAACAAGGATTTTCATCTCTCAAAAATGTATTAGTATATCCTTTCAAAGGCGATGTTATTTTTGCAACTGAAGGAGGACTTTATAGATATGATGAGCAGAATGATAAAATGATTCCTGCACCAGAATTACAAGGAACAACTCTAGCTGATGGAAGTAGAGATATTTTTTCCTTTACAGAAGGTGCGAATGGTGATTTGTATTACTCGGGTCTGCAAAGTGCAACAGGCTCAATGGGAATAGCAAAAAAACAAGCAGATGGAAGTTATGAATTGTATGAAACTCCCTTTAAGAAAATTGCTGAAATGATGGTTTTGGCTCATTATTTAGCTCCTGATGGAACAATGTGGTTCGGTGGTTCGGAAGGTGTCTTTAGATATGACCCAAAAGAAGATACTGATTATTATAAGGCAAGAAATATACTGATTAGAAAAGTACAAATAGGTAAAGATTCAGTAGTTTATGGAGGATTTGCACAAAAGTATGCTATTAATAAAAATCCTTCCTATCAAATTATTTCATTAGATGAAGAACTGCCTTATGAGCTAAATTCACTTACTTTTGAGTTCTCGTTGCCTGATTTTGGAGAAGGAAAAAACAAATATCGCTATCGCTTAAAAGGATTTAGTGAAGAGTGGAGCGAATGGACAACAGATAGTAAAGCAATTTATACAAATCTTTTTGAAGGAAAATATACTTTTGAGGTAGAAGGAAAAAATAGCTACGAGCAGCTAAGTAATATTACTGGTTATTCTTTTACCATAAAAGCACCTTGGTATAGAGCGTGGTGGGCATTTATTATTTATGCTATTATTGCCATTGCTTTAGTTTGGCTCGTTGTGAAATGGAATACTCGTCGTTTGGAAAAAGACAAAGAAAAACTAGAAGCTATCGTAGAGCAAAGAACTGCCGAAATCCAGCAACAAAAGGAAGAAATAGAACAACAAGCAAACAATGTTCTTCTTGCTAATGCCGAAATAAATCAACAAAAAGAAGAAATAGAGGCACAAGCAGAAAGTTTGGTTGATGCTAATCTTTCTATCCAAAAACAAAATCAAGAAATCTTGATTCAAAAAGAAGAAGTAGAAAACTCATATAAAAACATTCAAATACTTTCTGAAATTGGTCAGAAAATTACTCAAATCTTAAATCAAAAAGATTTAGTCAAAACGGTTTATAGCAATATAAATGCTCTGATGCCTGCCGAATTTTTTGGTATTGGACTTTACAATCCACAGCTACAACGCATTGAGTTTTCTGGTTTTATAGAAAATAATGAAGAAATGCCTTTTCATTATGATAGATTAGAAGAAACTGAAAGTAAGTCTGTTATTTCTTTTTCACAACGAAAAGAGCTGATAGAAAATGATTTTTTAACAGATTTGAAGAAAATTCAAGAAGAAAAAGGAGAAAAGTTTGAAGCAAAAGTAGGGCAGATTCCTCAATCATTTGTCTATCTACCTTTATTTGTAGAACAAAAACCTGTGGGTGTAATTACGGTTCAGAGTTTAGAAAAAAATGCGTACGGAGAGCAACAACTTACCATTCTTCGCACACTTGCAGCCTATACTTCGATTGCCTTAGATAATGTTTCGGCATATCAAATGATTCAAGAAAAAAACAGAAATATTACAGATTCTATTCGTTATGCAAATACCATTCAAGGTGCAGTTTTACCTCATCAAAATGAGTTTTCGAAGTTATTTAATGAGCATTTTATTCTTTATAATCCTAAAGATATTGTTTCGGGTGATTTTTATTGGTTAGCTCATAAACAAAACATTACTTATTTGGCTGCTATTGATTGTACTGGACACGGTGTTCCAGGGGCATTTATGTCTATGATAGGACATTCAATTCTGACAGAAGTAATTAACGAAATACCAGCTGCTACTCCTGCAAAGATTTTGGAGGAAATGAACGACCGTTTGGTTTTGGCGCTTCATCAAAATCAAGAATCTAATTCTGATGGAATGGATATGTGTTTGTGTGCTTTCCACTTTACAGATTCTGATGATGATACAAAAGTAGAGTTTGCAGGAGCAAAACGAGCTTTATATTATGCCTTACCTAATTCAGCAAAATCAGAAATAGAGGTTTTACCAGCTACAAGACGTTCTATTGGTGGCAAACAGCGTGTAGAAAAACCATTTGAAAACAATAAAATTAATGTTCCAAAAGGTACAACTTTTTATCTAACTACTGATGGTTATGTCGACCAAAATAGTCCTCAAGGTAATAAGATAGGAACACTAAAATTTTTGGAAACCTTAAAAGATATTTCGGATAAATCACTCGCAGAACAACATCTACATTTAGTAAATTACTTAGACAAATTCCAAAGTACGACTGAACAACGAGACGATATTACCATTATAGGAATTAGAGTTTAAAAAAAAGAGTTTGAAAATCTAAACAATTTTCAAACTCTTTTTTTTCACGGTTTATTTTAAGTTAGCTTTTTATCCAAATTATAAGTTCTTGTTCTATTCTCTCTACCAAATTCAAATCTGTTTTTGCTATTGTTATAAAAAACTGATTTCCATCTATCACTCCTGTTACTTCCAAAATATCTTCTAATTTTAGCTTAAAAGAATCTTTTGCTAAAGCCGAAAAAGAAGAAAAGTTTTGAATTTCTAAATAACCATAATTTTCTAATTGGTTTAATAGATTTTTATCAATGGGTTTAGAAAGCGTATAACAATTTCTTATAAACTGACGACAATTTTTGATTTGTTTTACTTCAAAATAATTATTCATAATCCATTTTCTAAATTACCCTACTGTAATTTGGTCAAACTGGCTATGTTCTCTTACTCTACATATATGTTTTTGTGTCTGAAAGAAAGAAGCATTTTGAACCAGTTTTTTGTACTCGTTTTCATCTAATGTTATAAAACCTTCTGTCAGCGCAGTATTATAAACCAAATTCATTATTCCTGCAACTCCCCCAGAAGCTAAAAAGGAAACAGGTAATGATGTTTCGCTATCAAAATGAGCTAAATAATTATTTGGTTCATAACCACTTACAATTTTCATTTTGAGTTTTTGATTGGATGCTAATTCTTGTATCTCCCAAACCCCCCAACCAAAAGCATTTACAACAGCCGTAATTCCGTGTACCCAGTCTTCTTTATTCTGAATCATGGGTTTTATCATAGCATTCCATTCTGTTGATTGCATTACGCCTCCAAAGGTATTGTAAGCACATATATGACCTGCTTCTGTGAGCAATTGAGCAGCCAAAGGAAGTCCATCATCTCCCATTTCATCTTCAAAAAGTTTTAATAATTTGTATGAAATCAAGCAATAATAATTAGCATACATACGAGTGAGCAAAACCCCAAAAGCATCTATCAAACCCGTTTTTGAATCTCCTTGCAAATCCATATTTGTTAGAGCTTGACGTATTCCATCATAATCAATTGTCGTATCAGAAGGCTGATTGAGTTGAGCAGTTTGATACTTTCCCTCTTGTGGCGAAGAAATTAAATTTGTTTGATTTTCATCACTACTTTTTCTTATAAATACCTCAAAAGAACTCTTTGGATCTCCTTGAGAAATACACTCTTTTTGTTCTGTTTGAAGAGTTCCTAAAGGCAAATCAAAAATAGCTTCGGCTGCACCTGCAATATAACCAGCAGCAAAGAAAGCAACTCCTTTTTTATTTTTTTCACGAAGCCCAAATTTTATTTTCCAACCAATTCCATAATGTTCGGAAGGCGAATCAACTTTTCCACCCTCTTTTATAAGATTAGACAAGTCAATAATTCCAAATCCACAAAAACGAAAATAATCTTGACAAATTTGTTTTTTATCTTCTATCGATAATTCTTGATTATCCTTCTCTTTAAAAAAGTTAGAAAACTGTGTGTGAGCAATCTCTTGTGAACTATCTGAAAGTATGGGATAGACATTGAGATAAGAACTGGTATCTTCAATAACAGCTTGTAGATAAACATTATAATGATGACAATGGAAAATCATTGGCTCACCAGTAGCAATATAGGCATTTCTGTTATAATGGTAATTTCCTCGCAAAAGTTGAGAAGTTTGTTGCATAAATTTAATAATTATAGAAAAAAGAGGGGTAGTTATTTTTATATTAAGTTTTGAAAATCATCATCTGAATCACTTTTGAAAAAATCCTCATTCTCATCATTCTGTATTACTTCATTTTGATTTATATCCTCTTGTTTAGTCTCCGTTTCAGAAATAATAGTTTCTTGATTAGGAAAAAATTCTCTTGATAGTTCTACTTTATAAGTATCAAAAAGAGCTTCAGATATTTTTTCTAAAAGTGTTGGTGGCAGTTGGCTTTCATCTTTTATAGTATGGAAAAAAAAGCCTTCTTTCTTAAATTCAGGTAACAGTTTGAATAAGATGCGCTGCCACGCAAAAGGACTTGCATTAAGATTTATCCAAGACTTAATAGTTGCTACTTCTTGCATAGGGAATGGGGAATAGATTCAGAAATAGTTTTAATTTTTAACAAAAAAAGAATTTTTCAACAAAAAAGCAAATGAAACTCTACAAACCAAGCATTTTATCAGATTAAAAATAAAATACTCTAGGTCATATTGGTTATTATTCAAATTTCATTTTTTTAGACTTGCAAATTAATTTGGTATTTATCTGATTTACCTTTGTAATTGGTAAACAAAACCCTTAAATTTCTGCTACGAAAAAAACTAAAACAAAAAATTATAAAAAAGAAAAATCAATGGCAAAATTGAAAGAATCTGTAACCTTTGAAGTAGAAGGAGGAACACCACTAAAAGGAGAAATCACTCCACAAGGAGCAAAAAATGAAGCCTTACAAATTTTGTGTGCTGTTTTATTAACTGACCAACCTGTCATTGTAAATAATATTCCTCTAATTCGTGATGTACTCAAGCTCATTGACTTATTAGGACACTTGGGTGTGAAAACTGAAAAATTAAGTGACCACTCCTATAAATTTGAAGCTTCTACTATAAATTTAGAGTTTTTATATAGTTCTGATTTCATAGAAAAAGGAGGTGCATTGCGTGGCTCAGTAATGATTATGGGACCTTTATTAGCTCGTTTCGGAAAATGTCGTTTAGGGCAACCAGGAGGAGATAAAATAGGAAGAAGAAGATTAGATACACACTTTAGAGGTTTTGAAGAATTGGGAGCTAGATTTAATTATGATGCTGAAAATAAATATTATAATGTCGATGCTACAAACCTAAAAGGAAAATATATTTTGTTAGAAGAAGCATCTGTAACAGGAACAGCAAATATTTTGATGGCTGCCGTACTTGCAAAGGGAAAAACAACGCTTTATAACGCTGCTTGTGAGCCTTATATTCAACAGCTCTGTGATATGCTTTGCAGAATGGGAGCAAAAATAGAAGGTATTGGCTCAAATCTTTTAACAATTGAAGGTGTTGAAAAACTAGGAGGTACAGAACACACGATGCTTCCAGATATGATAGAAATTGGAAGTTTTATTGGATTAGCTGCCATAACAGCTTCCGAAATTCGTATCAAAAATGCTCGTATAGACAAACTTGGCTGCATTCCAAACACCTTCAAAAAGTTAGGAATCCATATGATTTTTGAAGACGATGATATTATTATTCCTGCACAAGAACATTATCATATAGATTCTTATATCGATGGTTCTATTCTTTCGATTGCTGATGCACCTTGGCCTGGTTTTACACCTGATTTGATTTCGATTGTTTTGGTTGTTGCTACACAGGCACACGGAACACTTATGATTCACCAAAAAATGTTCGAAAGTCGTTTGTTTTTTGTAGATAAACTAATTGATATGGGAGCAAAAATAATACTTTGTGACCCACATCGTGCGACCGTTTTAGGGTTAGGAAGACAACAAGATTTGAGAGGAATTACGATGACTTCGCCTGATATTCGTGCAGGAGTTTCGCTTCTTTTGGCTGCACTTTCTTCACAAGGAAAAAGCACAATCCACAATGCAGAACAGATAGATAGAGGTTACCAATTTATTGATAAGCGTTTGAATGCACTAGGCGCAAAAATCAAACGTATTGAAGAATAATATTGAAGTTGTTTAAGAGAATGGGTTTTATAGGTGTGTTTGTTGGTGTCGCTTCGCTAAAACACCAACAAAGGCTGTGTTATTTTTCCTTAGAACTGGATTTGCAACCCAATTCTAAGGAAAAATGAGTATTCTTAAACAACTTCATTATAATCATTTGACAAAAAAAGAAAAGAAAAATGATTTTACTGAAAAAAAACTCTACATCAACTCTAAAAATCATTTTTCTATTTTTATGTATTCTTCCCTTTTTTTTCTTGGCATTTTTTGCACGTCCTTCGGCAGATGAATATCCTTTTTTCACTCAACTCTCTTCTATGAGTAGCCTAGAATTTGCCTATTTTATGTATAAAAATTGGTCTGGGCGTTACTTTTCTGTTTTTTTAGTTGCTCTTTTCTTGAAGTTAATTGTTTACTGGCAAGGCTTTTATCCTATTTTTATCTTCTTAATTCTAGTAGTCAATTTTTTCAGTTTTTATTGGATGATTGACAGACTTAATTTTACTGATTCAAGAAAAGAAAAGCTACTTCTTACTAGCAGTCTTTTCATTGTCTATCTCTATGGAATGCCGAGTCTTGCAGAAGGTTTTTATTGGTTTATTTGTGCTTTAGGATATATGTTTATCAACTGTCTTGTGATTTTTTGGATAGGCTTTTTGATAGAAAGAGAAGCTAAAATATATAACTCTAAATCTGTTCTTAAAGAAAATCTACTTATTCTGTTTTTTACTTTTGCGCTCTGTGGAAGTATGGAGATTATCTCTTCTTTTGTAGTAGGTTTGATAGCCGTAATTTGGCTTACAAAATTTATAAATACGAAGAGAATCAATACTTTTTACGGTCTATTATTTCTCTTTGCTCTTCTTTGCTTTTGTTTTTCTGTCTTTGCAGCAGGAAATTCTGTCAGAGGTTCTCATTTTGCAGGTCTTTCAAATCCTATATTTATTCTGCCCAAACTTATTCCTAATTCATTAAATTATATTTTTTATTGGTTTTTCGAAACGCCTATTTTAGTTTTCACTTTATTTTATCTTCCCTTTGCTCATAAAATTGCCTCTAAAAGTTCGTATGATTTTGTATTTAAGGTAAATCCATTTTGGGCTTTGATTGTTTGGATAGGAGTTGTTTTTGGAAGTTTTTCTATTGGCTATATTTCTATTGGTGGAGAACTGCCGATGCGTATCAATAATATTATATATTTTTTATTCTTGATAGGCTGGTTTTATATTGTGAGTGTTTTTGTTAGTTTTTATCAAAAAAATAATGATTTTTCTATCTTTAAAAATCCTTCTGTTTTCACAAATTTGATTGCTCCTGTTGTTGTTTTTCTATTTTTATATAAAGAAAATAATCCTATTCGTGCAGCTTATGCAGATATTTTGAAGGGAAGAGCCTATAATTATTCAATGCAATTAGATACTAGAAAAACGCTGTTATCAAACTGTAAATCAGATACCTGTATTGTTCCCATAATTCCTAATCCTCCTCATATTATTTATGAACCTGCACTAGATTTAACAACTGACCCTGAAAACTGGAAGAACAAATCACAAGCAATTTATTTTGGTGTGAAGGCTATAAAAGTGAAAGAGTAATTATCGAATAGTTCACTTTTAGCAAACTATTCGACAATCAGAATTTTACAAAAACTCTCTTATAAAATCGCTATAAGCATCTTTCATCTCCAAGTCCATATCAACATATAATTTTCTTCTTTCTGTCAGTTTTACTTCTTTAGTGATTGGATTGATACCTCTTTTTTGATATTCCTTCCAATAAACTCCAACTCCTCTTTTCTGCCAACTTGGTAAGTCATTGAAATTGATACCATAACTAAAAAGAAGCTCATTTTTATCAGCTACTGATTGTTTTTCAAGGCTTTGAGTTGCGTTTTTAGCTGTAAATCCATCTTTTCTTAGCGTCCAATAACAGTAAGCATTGAGTGCATTTCTGAAAGCATCTTCATTACGCCAACGAAAATAATCTACTACATCTTCTTTGGTAGGAAGTTGAGAAATACGACAATCAAAAGCAGCCAAATCATTTAATAGAAGAGAAAATTTAGCACTTGCTTCTCCTGCTAGTATAGAATTATATTTTCTTGTTTTTCGACTAAAAGCAGTCTCATTTTGATTAAAAAGTAACGAAATTTCATCGCTTTCTGTATATCCATAAACTACATTAAAACCTACATTCATTAAGTGCTTTACAGTCTCTACCATATAATCTCTAAAACGAGTATCAAAAGGAGCTTCAAAATTATGTTTTTGCTTGGTAAGTGTCGTAAAATTTCTGCCATCAATTCTAGCAACCATATAAATTTGAGGAAGTACGCATATATCACTATTGGTTTCATAGATACGCATACGTTTGTCTAAATCATCAAACTTCATTTTCTATTTTTTTTAGTTGAGAGTTTTCATTTTCTGTATTGACTATATATATTTCATCAAAACCCTCTTCATACGTGGGAAGTTCCATTTTTTTGTAAGTAGATAAAACTCCCACTTTTGCAATTTTCGCTTTTCCTTTCCTCAAATCATTTCTTTCTAAGGCTGTCTGTAAAGTTGTGTCAAAATAAATTCCGATAATTTTAAATCCTCTTTTCTTTAGTTTTTGAATATATTTTGCACGTTCTTTTTTTGTTGGGTTTGTATTGTCAATGACTAAACGCTGCTGAAATTCTAAGCAGAAATCTAATAATTTAGCCTCTTTATTTCTTGTATTGAGTAAGTCTAAACTAATTCTCAAATGAGAATTAAAATATTCTTTTTTATAAAATGTTGATTTTCCACTCCCTTGTAGCCCTATAAAAAGTATTGCTTCCATTATTTTGTATTAGTTAAGAAAATTAGTCGTGCAACCACTCTTTTTTCAATAAAAGCTCTTCTTCTGTTTCTACAACATTCTCGTCAATAATACAACAATCAGCAGGACAAACAAAAGCACATTGAGGCTCATCGTGAAAACCATTACATTCCGTACATTTATCACTTACGATATAATAAATAAAATCATCTAAAGGAGGAAATTCTGTATGAGCATCTAAAATTCTTCCGTCTTGAGTTTCTACTTTTTTTAGATTTGTTCCCTCTGCAAACGACCAGTTTTGAGAACCCTCATAAATCGCATTATTTGGACATTCTATCTGACAAGCACCACAATTTATACACGCATCTGTTATTCTTAAAGCCATTTTATTTCTCTGCTAATTTTAATATTTTTGAAGTTACAAATTTAATCAAAATAGAATTTACTAAAAAACACCTTGCTTTGAAAAACAAATATATTTTTAAATCGCAACGTTTAGGCTTTAGAAATTGGCAAAATACTGATACAGAGAAGCTCTTTGCTTTAAATTCTGATAAAGATGTAATGGAATTTTTTCCTTTTCTGCCTTCTTTAGAACAAACACAAGCATTGATAGAGAAAATGAGAGGTCAGTTTGAAAAAAATGGCTTTTGTTATTTTGCTGTTGATTTGTTAGAAACCAATGAATTTATTGGTTTTATCGGAATCGCAGAACAAAACTATGAAGCTGACTTCACGCCTTGTATAGATATTGGTTGGCGATTAGATAAAAAATACTGGGGAAAAGGCTATGCTAGTGAAGGCGCAAAACGCTGTTTGGAATTTGCTTTTGAGGAAATGAAATTGAAGTCTATAAAAGCTGTCGCACCAAAAATAAATCTAAAATCTATAAATGTAATGGAAAAAATCGGAATGAAATACGTAAAAGATTTCAAACATCCAGCCTTAGAAAATGACAAGCGATTAGAAACTTGTGTGTTATATGAAATAAATAAAGAAATTTAAACCTATAAGACTTCTAAAAACCTTATAGGTTTGATTAAATTACTTTTTCAACATCAATTCAGTTTCGGCTGGAAGTTTAGCTACATTTCTCATCATATAGCCTTCTTCTGTTTTTACCATTTCAAAAGAAACTTTATCGTCAGCAGTCATTCCTTGCATTGAAGTAGCTTCTGCTTTAAAGTCCATTTTCATTGCCATCATCACATCAGGAATTTCTTCATGATTGACAGTAACCACTACATGTCCTGCTTCATCTGCTTCGGTCATGCCTACAAGCTGTCCACGAACAGAATAAACATCTTCTTGTGGCGTTTCATCCACTGTAACTTCTGCTTCTTCAACTGAAGTATCTTCCAAAAGAACCATCTCCTCAACTGGAGTTTCTTCAACAGTTTCTTTTTTTTCTGACTGACAAGCAAACATAAACGTCGCTGCAAGAGCTAAAAGGGCAATCTTTTTCATAAAAATAAGTTTTAAATACTTGATATAAGTAAATTGTAAAATCTCAAACCTACATTCTACTGCTAATTTGAAAGCACAATTTAATCAAAATATACTTGTTTTTACTTTTCCTTATTCATTTTCTTTATCTCCTCTTTCTCCAATAGAAAAATAAGCTCACTTACCAAATGAGCAGCATTGAAAGAAGCTACTTTCAAAAACTTCTTGTATAATTTGGCTGCATTTTCATCGGCTGTATCACTAATACTTCTGATGACTACAAACGGAACACCCTGTTGATAACAAATTTGAGCTACTGCGCCACCCTCCATCTCAACAGCTTTGGCTTTAAATTCTTTTTCCAAACGATTTTTGAATTGTGTTGAAGCTACAAAAACATCTCCTGTTACGATTGTACCTGTGTTTACAGTTGGTTTGCGTTTGGCATCATAGGTTCTGATAAATTTTATTCTTGCTTTTTCTCCTGCTTCTTGTGTTTTTTCTATCAAAAGAGAATCACACGGAAAATACAATGGATTTGAAGTTTCATCATAATCAAAAGTCTGCCAAACAGTTATTCCTTCTTTTGTCAATTGTCCGAAATCGTGTTGCGCTGCTCTATCTCCAACTACAATATCACCCGGTAAAAGTTTCTCATCGATTCCTCCTGCAATTCCTGTAAAAATTACTTCTGATGGATTGAAATGTTCTAATAAAAGAGCTGCCGTCATAGCAGAATTTACTTTACCAATTCCAGACTTTACCACCACAACATCACGAGTACGCATTTTACCAACCGTAAAAGTAACGCCCATAATTACAGTATCTTTTTTTGGATGAACTTTCAGCTTAAACAAATCTACCTCTACTTGCATAGCTCCAATAACGGCAGTAAAAGGCTTACGATTTGGGTTTTCAAGTTCTTGTCTCTGACGAGCAGAGAGTTTATTTTTATTACTTTCTTCTTTTTCTGCTTCAATATCAGAAGCCGTTTGAGCAAAAGAAGTAAATGAATTTAGATTAAAAAAAACAAGGAGAAAACTAAAAGCTATGTAAAATACGTACTTATTCATAGAATCAATGAGGTTCAATTTTATTATCAAAATAGGAAAGATGCTGCAAAATTAAGCAACTTTTTTTAGAAGTTGTGTAAAATAGGTCTGGTGTCGCTACGCTAAAACACCAACAAAGGCTGTAATTTTTCCATTCTTAAACAACTTTTTAAAGACATACAACTACAAACAAAAACCTAGCAAATCTGAAAATAAGAGAAACTAATTCAGAGATACTAGACCTGTATGCAAAAATCATCGGTAAAGATACCAAAAATAGCGTTGATTTTATTCTTTATAAAGTAATTCAACTACAAACGGTCTGCTCTACGAGACTGACCTAAATAGAAATATCATAATGAGCATTTTTAAATAACTTTGTTACTATGCTAAAAGTATTTTTTTAAAATTTCTTTTTTTATATACAAAATGTATCTTTGAGAAAACATACTTCTATCATTTATAACCTCGTTTGACGGCGAAGTCTCAACGACGGTTGCAAAGCCTATGAAATTCTCAAAACAAACACCTGCCCAATCGCTCAATCAAGCTTACAGAAAAGAACACGTCGAAATAAAGGAATTCGAAAAGTTCAGAGTTGCGTTAGAAAAGCTGCTTGATGAAATGGAAAAACAGCGAGAAGAAAACACAAAAGTCTTGATGTCAGACTTTTTGAAAGATGCCTATTACAAAAATCTTCACGCCATCAATCCAGCCGTTGATGTAGATACCGTTATTCATCATCAAGACACGCAAAAAAGCCCTGTCGGAGTGATGATAGAAAACAAAAAACCGAATAGTAGCGAGTTTGTAAGCACCGAAAATCTCAATAAAAAATCGTTTCAACAGCTCATTTTTTATTATCTCAAGGAGCGAATAGAAAATAAAAATACGGAAGTAAAAAGGCTCATTATTACCGATGTCTATGAGTGGTTTGTTTTTGATGAAACAGAGTTTGATAAAGTATTTTATCAGAATAAAGGACTTGTCAAAAAATATAAAGATGCTATAAGAGATAAGAAAAGCACAAAACATTTTTACGAAGAAATTGCACAGCATTTTATTGCTAATTCTGAACAGGAAATTACCTACACGCATTTTGATTTAAGAGAGTATCAAAAAGAACTAGAGAATTTCAAAATCAATCTTGATAAAAAAGGAAAAGAACAAGACGAAGAAACAGACCCAAAAGCGCAAAAAGAAGAGAAAAAACTCATTCATCTCTACAAAATCTTGTCGCCTGTTCATCTGCTCAAAAAGCCATTTGCTAATGATTCTAATTCCCTCAATAAAGATTTTTATAATGAACTCTTGCACATTTTGGGGCTAGAAGAAGTAAAAGAGAAAAACAAGAAAGTCATCAAAAGGAAAAATGAAAAAGATAGAGAAATTGGTTCTTTTTTGGAAAATGCGCTCTCAAAACTAGAACGAAAGCGACCAGAACGAATAGAAAATTATAAATCCTATGGAGAGAACGATGCCGAAAGAGTAGAAAATATCGCACTAGAACTCTGCATTACGTGGACAAATCGAATTCTTTTTCTCAAACTCTTGGAAGCGCAACTTCTGCAATATCACAAAGCAGAGAAAAAACCAGTTCGCCAAAAATATAAGTTTTTGAATATCCAAACGATAGAAGATTTCAATGTCCTTGATGATTTATTTTTTGGAGTATTGGCAAAAAAGCCAAAAGAAAGAAGAGAGTATTTAAACGATTTTGCTCATATTCCTTATCTGAATAGTTCGCTTTTTGAGGAAACAAGCCTAGAAAGTGAAACTGTAAATGCAAGTCATCTTTCGGATAATGCAGAACTTACTTTGTATTCCAAAACAGTTTTGAAAAATGATGATGGAGTTCGCAGGACTGGAAAAGAAACACCTTTGAGTTATCTGTTTCAGTTTTTAGATGCCTATAATTTTAGCTCAGAAGGAACAGAGGAAATACGAAAAGATAAGAAAACGCTCATTAATGCTTCTGTTTTGGGGCTTATCTTTGAAAAAATCAACGGCTACAAAGACGGTTCGTTCTACACGCCAAGTTTTATTACGATGTATATGTGTCGCCAAACGCTGCGTAGGGCTGTCGTTCAGAAGTTTTCGGAAGAATATAAAATGGAGTTTGAAAATTTTGAGGATTTGCAGGAGTTTTTGCAACCTCAATATAAATCGGCTGACAAACTCAAAAACAATAAAATATTTGATTCGCTCAAAATTTGCGACCCTGCTGTCGGTTCGGGACACTTTTTGGTTTCTGCGCTCAACGAACTCATCGTTATAAAATCCGAATTGGGTATTTTGGCTGATGAAACTGGAAAAGGTCTGCCTGTTGAGATTCGTATAGAAAATGATGAACTTTTTGCCTTCGAAACTGCCAACGATTTTTTTGAATATCAGATTGCAAATAAGCAAAGCCAAACAATACAAAAAACGCTATTTCACGAAAAACAAAAACTGATAGAAAACTGCCTTTTTGGTGTCGATATTAATCCAAATTCTGTCAAAATATGTCGTTTGCGTCTTTGGATTGAGCTTCTGAAAAATGCTTATTATACTGGGGAAAGTAATTTTGAAGACCTTGAAACGCTGCCAAATATTGACATAAATATCAAGACTGGAAACTCGCTGATAAGTCGTTTTGATTTGGATGCTGATATTAGCAAAGCTCTCAAAAAAAGCAAGTGGTCGATAGATTCGTACCGTGTGGCTGTTCAGACGTATAGAAATGCGACGAGCAAAGAACAGAAATACGAAATGGAAAAGCTCATCGATACCATAAAAACAGATTTTAGAAGTGAGATAAGCAAGAAAGACCCAAAAGTTTTATCCTTATCAAAAAAATCGGCTGAACTACAAACACTACTTACACAAACTTCCGTTTTCGAACTCTCAAAAGCAGAACAGAAAGCAAAAGACAAAAAAATAGAAAAGCTAAAAAAGGAAGTCTTGAAGCTAAACACAGAAATTGAAGATATAAAAAGCAATAAAATCTATCAAAATGCTTTTGAATGGCGTTTTGAGTTTCCAGAAGTATTAGATGACAAAGGAAATTTTATTGGATTTGATGTCGTGATTGGGAATCCTCCTTATGGTGTAAAAGTGGAACAAGAAAAAGAACACTATAAAATTAACTCAAATGAAAGTGCTATTTTATTTATTCAACTAGCAAAACTTATCTTAAAAAATAAAGGGGTTCATGCATTTATTGTTCCTAAGCCTCTTATATACGCAACCACTTGGAAAGATATAAGAAGTGATATATTTGATGAAATATACATGCTAGGAGATTGTAGTAGAGCTTGGAAAGAAGTTTTACTAGAAGCTATAATATATGTAATGATTAAAGATAGCAAACAAGACAAATATTTAAACTTTATTGCAACAGAAGAAACCATATCAATTCAAGATTATATTTCAAAAAAAGATTGTGTTTATTTTGATTTTCTACTAAATGATGTAGATAAAGAAGAATTGGATTTGGCTTATAAAATCAGTTTAAATAGAGACGTAATTGATAAATATTGTAGCAGTAATTGGGGAGATACTTTTTATAAAAAAGTAGAGGAAAAGGGTGAGGTAACAGTTTTAGCTGGTGCTAATATTCAACCTTTTTATATAAGAGGAGAAAAAGGATTTATTCCAAAACAATTAAAAATATCTCCTAAAGCTGATATTTTGCCTAATTCTATTCTTCTTCAAAGAATAATAGCTCATATAACTAGACCTAATAATCATATAAGAATTACAGGAACAATAGCAGAAAATTTGGATTCTAAGATTCTAAATACAGTACAACAATTAACTTTTACACCAGACTTAAACAATAAATTCGCACTTGGATTAATGACATCTAAAATGATTAATTGGTTTGCTTATAGATTTATATTTGCAAAAGCTATTAGAACATTCCAATTTAGTTCAAGTATTTTCTCAAAAATCCCTATTGTTAGAAATAAAGAAATAGAAAAAGCAATCATAGAAAAAGTATCTCAAATCCTGTCTCTAAAAAAAGCAAATCCATCAGCCGACACGAGTGCGCTAGAAAGTGAGATTGATGTTTTGGTGTATGCGTTGTATGGACTTAGTGAAGAGGAGATTTCAGTTATTAGTGAGCAGTAATTGGTTTTAAACTAAGGGTCTTCGAAGACCCTTAGGGTTTTGGAATAATTGTTTTTTAGTCCTCAACGACGGCAGAGCCTCGTTGACAGTTGGCAAATCAACCGTCGTTGAGGCGTTGCCGTCAACGAGGATTGAATAAACCTTTGTTAGTAGTTTTTTGGTAATCCAAAATAACTCTATCTTTTATTTTGTTTAAGTCTGTACCTAAGGTCTGACTTGGACAAAATAAGCCTTTTTAAACTACAAATGCTTATTTTAAACTGGTCAGACTTTCAGTACAGACCAATTTAAAACACAAGACAATTTTAAAAAAAAAGGAAAGTGCAAAAATTGTCAAACAACCAATTTTTTTTTTATAAATATGCAATAATGTAATTTGTAGATACTCAACTTCATACAATATATTAACCGTTATCACTTATGAAAAATATCTTATTACCCAATTCAAATTTTACGATAGAAACCTCTCTTACTTCCTCTCAAATACTAGAAAGAATAGAAAAAGAAGTAAATGCTGAAATAGTACCTCTTAAAATTGCATTTACATCTTTCAAAGAATTTGCTTTTAATCACTCCGACCAAACCTTCACACTCAAAAGACAACTCGTATCTAAATCTCCAATACAAAAAGTTGAAGGCAAACTAATTGAAGAAAAAACAGGCACAAAAGTACAAATAGTAATAAGTGTTACTGATTTAACAAAACTCTTTATGCTGGTTTGGTTTGCTATTTTTATTCTTGCTCTGTGTGTTTCCTTTGTAATTTCTGAAAAAACACTACTAAAATATGATTCTTTATACTACACAAGTATAGCCTATATCATTTTTCCTATCTCTTTATTGATGACTTATTTACGTATTTATGTTTTTAAAAGAGAAGTAATACGTATTTTGAAAGGAGTAAAGTAATATTTGATAAGGTACTTCTCATCTTGCTAGTTGGGAAATAATATATTTATTGTGTTATTGTCAGTGTTCACACCGACAATGGCAGCCGTTGTTGGTGTCCCCACCAACGACAAATAGCTATCTTTTTACAATAAAAAAAGTAACTGAAATCTTATCGCTAAAAAAATCAACTCCTAGTGCAGTTTTAAACCCTAAGGGTCTTCGAAGACCCTTAGGGTTTTGGAATAATTGTTTTTTAATCCTCAACGACGGCAGAGCCTCGTTGACGGTTGGGAAAATAGAATTTCAAACCGTCGTTGAGGCGTTGCCGTCAAGGAGGATGAAATGTTCCTAAGAAAGAAAAATTCAAAAATTATCATACAATCATAATACTTTCAACAGATTTTTAATTTATTTCTAAAAAATAATTTAGACCTCAAATCCTTTACGTTCTACGCTTCTATATTTGTAGTATAGAAAGAGGATAAAGAAAGACAATTTGTCTAGCCAACCTCTTTATCTTAACTACAAAATAATATTAATCTTAAATATCTAGAAGTATGAGTAAGCTACAAAGAATCGCAAAAGCTATCGAACGTGAAGCAGACTACCGTAAAGAACGTGTACTTTTATTTTGGAAAAAGAAATACAAAAATATGTGTATTGGGGTAACTGCAAACCCAGTCGCTATGAAAAGAGAACTCGGCAAACCTAAGACGTGGATTTGTTGGGAAGCAACATCAGAAGAAGAAGCTCAAAAAATAGCTAATTATTTTGCCAAAAAAGGAATGAGATGGGAATATCAAGAACCTTCTCAAAGTGTATGGAAATCATTATACGTATATGTTGTATAATAATAATAGGTAGTTTATTGAAAGCGAAAGCAAACTTGGGTTGAGAATAGCTTTTTATTAGTAACTGATATTACACAAAGATAAAATTTCTACAAATTTATCATATAACGAAACTCACGATTTTAATTGTGGGAAAACAGGCTGTTTTGCTTTCCCATAACTAAAGTTATGGGTTTCATTTTTTTTAATTGCAACATCAGTTAGTAACTAAAATAGTTGATAAAAAGCTAATATAACCCTTTACTCAAAGGCTCAAATTTCATTATCATTAATCTGAAGCTCTACTAAAAACTCTAGCCAAAACTACTTCCACAAAAACAGCGACCAAAGCAGCAACAATAAAATATCTCCAAAGAGGAATAGTTGAATTTTTTTCTTTAAAAGTTGTGGCAAAATCTTTCGCATCTTCTCCATCTAGTGAAAAAACCTGAACATTTGAGTTCTCTGCCCACGCTGTTGTGAGTTCTTCCTTCGTATGAAAATCTAAATAAGATTCTTTTCTTGAATAATTGAAAGCTAATAAAGTTTCTACCTTCCCAGTTTGTTTATTACGAAGCTGATAAACACCTGCTTTCAGAGAAGAACGAGGAATTTCAAAAATGATTTTATTTCCAGAAATACGTTGAGCAGGAATAACTCCATTCATTGCTTGAGCATTGTTAGAGCTTTGATTTGCAGAAACTAACTCAAAAACACTATTTTTTTGAAGCGAATCTAAAGACAAGATAGCTGTTTGTTCCTCCAAATTATAAGCTAGTAAATCAGCTTGGGACAAACTACTTAGCGCAATTTTGTACATTGTGGGAACAAAAAGAGCATGTTTTCCAAATCCACTCCAATTATTTCCTAAAGGCGCAGCACAAACAAAAACATTTCCCTCTGCTGTCTGTTGGCGCATCAAGAATGGCTGCCCGTTTCTAAATTTTAGAATAGACTGCCCAGAAGATAAGCCAGACCAAGTAGAAGTTGCGACAGGCATAGACATAGAAGGCGAAATTTGCTCAAAAACACCTTCAAAGAATGGTTCATTTTCAGAAGGAGGCAAAAGAGCCAAACCAACTCCAGCTTCTGCATTTATTCCACGAACAGAAATTCCTAAGGCAGAATTAAAATCTGTAGGTTTTGAGTTAGGAGCAGGAAAAACCAAAACATTTCCACCACTAGAAAGAAATTTTCTCAATGCTCTCTGTAAGGCTTCATCAATCGAAGAAATCCCTTCCAAAACTACCAAATCTGTATTTTGCAGTACATTATAATCTAAATTTTGAGTAGAAGTAGCTGAAAAAATAAAGAAATCTGCATTTGTAAAGACGTTCTTTATATAAGTTTGCGCCTCACTTTGCCTTTCAAATATATTTAGAATATTTATCTTTGGTGCAATTCTGAGCGTAAAAAAGTAATCATTATCAAACAAAACTGGATAATCTTCGATACTTATTTTGGCTGAAACTGTTCCTGTTGTTTTGGTTACAGAAAAGTTCATCTCTATTTCCTTCGAACTCTGCGCTGCCAAACTTACTACACTTGCCGAAACTTGATTATCATCTATAAAAAGCTGTAAACTTTTATTTTCAATAGCTTCTGTTCCCAAATTTCTGACACGAATAGTTATATTTTGTGGCGTATTAGGCTGTACGAATGGATTATCTAGCCAAACTGAATCAATGAGCAAAGTAGAGGTTTTTGTTGGAGAAACTGGCAAAACATAGTAATTATAAGCTGAATCAAATACTAGTTTATTAAGGTTTGGAAGATTATTTTTTTGAAAATCTGAAATCCAAAATATATGTCCTCCGTTTCCATTACTTTGATTTGATTTTGCTTCAAAAGTGCGAAGTTGTTTCTTATAAATTTCTTCAATATTGCGATTAATTCCACTAAAATCAATAGTAGAGAGTTTGTCTGATATATTCGTTTTTGGATAGAAAAAATTAGTATTTCCTTCAAAAGAATTATCTAAAAGTTGAAAAGTAGCCGATTTTGGAAAAAGCTCTGGAATCGTTTGTGCATAGGTCGCTCCCAAATCTAAAAGTCGTTTGTTGTCTTGTTCGTTTTGAAGGCTAAACGAATTATCTAAATAAATTGAAATTTGCTGACTAGCAGAAAGAGAAGAGGAATCTGCATTTTGAGAAGGCAAAATAGGACGTGCAAAAGCTAATACTAACAGTCCAATAAATGCCATACGAGTAAGCATTATCAAGATATGTTTCAAACGATTTCTTGATTTAGAAACCTGCTGAACTTCTTTTAAAAATTCGACATTGGTAAATAATACTTTTTTCGGACGTTGAAAGTTGAAAAGATGGATAATTATGGGAATAATCATCAAAGACAAAGCCCAAAGAAGAGAAGGATTGAGAAATTGCATATATTTTTACTAAAACCCTAAGGGTCTTCAGAGACCCTTAGGGTTTGAAACAAACTTTTAGGATAAAATTAAAAACGAATTTACATAATTATTCATTAACCATTTCCTATAAAACTATAAAACTGCTTTATTCCAGTTAAAGGTAAGCTAATTAAGCTACTATTTTTTAAACTTTCCTTTCGTAAAATCATTATGATTAACTTCTGTATTTTTGAGTATCAAAGATTTTTCGTCATTACAAAGATAATCTGCTGCATTTGCTTCTACAAAACAGCCTTCTAATGCAATTTTGCTAGATTCAGTTACTTTGAATACCGAATAATCTGAATAAGAAGTAGATTCTGAAGTGCGATTTTTTTCAAAAAAACAATTTTTAAAACTCACATTAGAACAACTTGTAATGTTTACCAAATCATATTCTTTATTGTCTTCAAAAACACAATTCTCAAAACGAATATTCTTTGAACCTGTAAGCGTCATGATAGAATAGGTACAACTTCTAATAAATGAGTTTGTACAAACCAAATTTGTTACATTATCAGTCGTAATTCCTTCAATTCCACTTCCATACATAATTGTATTTTTGATATAAAAATTCTTTGTATTTTCTATTTTGAAAACGCCACCAACACAAGAACCTTTACTTGCTCCATGTCCTGCATCTACATTTTCAATAGTTACATTATCACAATTATTAAAAGCAATTACATTTCCATAGTCTGGTTTTGTGTACAAACGAACAGGATTTTTGCCCAAACCTATAATTTTGAAGTTTTTAACATCGTGAATAAGTAATTCATACCCATCATAGACTTCTCTAAAATTATAATTTTCACTTGAATTATTTGGATTTGCTACATCAGAAATATAAAAAGAATGCCCTTTGAGTTGAATAGTTGTATTCGAAGCAATCGCATCTAAAAACTGCTGTGTAGTTGTAACCGTAACTATTTTAGGTTTTTGAGCAGTCTGAGAGATTACAGCTCCTTTTTTTAGCTTTTTATCTTGATTAGGGGCAACTTGTGCGATTGACTGACCAGAAAATAATATGATAAAAGCTATCAGAAAAAACTTGATTGAATATTGAGTATTCATAATAATAAAGATTTGTAGTGAAAGTAAATGTATTGAAACCTATTCTACTCTAAATTTACGCAATAAACTAACCCTTTTTCCAAAAATTTAAACTTTTATCTTTTTTGAAAGCTATTTCGTATTTCTTAATTTGTACACTTTTCTTGCTTGAGTTCTTCCATTTCAGTTCCAAACATTTTTGTAAATCCTAACTCTAGCCCTTTTTCTATATATTGACAACCTTCTTCTTTCTTACCTAAATCAAAAGAAATTAAAGCTAAATGTTTGTAAACATAGCTGTTAGTAGGCATTTCTTCCAAAGAAGCCAAAACTTCCCCTAGTCCTTCTTCTGTATTTCCTAACTTGTGTTTTACATATCCTATATGTCCTTTTGAGTAAACAGCTAACTCTTTTCTTAACTCCTCATCTTGATATAACTTAGTTAGTTTCAAGGCTTCTTTAGCTACGATTAATGATTGTTGATAATCTCCTTTTTGCAACAAAATTTCTGATTGAGTAGATAAAGGAATATAAGACTCTACACCTATTTCTAATGCTTCTTCAATACTCTCTTGCGCTTTTTCGTACTGCTTTAACTCCATATAAACTAATGCTCTTCCACTTAAATTAAGAACTTTAGAGAAAGGTGGTATTTTAAGGCTTAAAAGATAATCATAAGTTTCTATTGCTTTTCTATACTCTTTCAATCTCAAATATGATTTAGCTTTTCCTGCTAATGCAAGTTCATCATTTGGTTCATTTTTTAAGTAAAAGTCATAGTCAGAAATTGCTTTTCTATGTTCTCCATTTAGATGATAAATAGTAGCTCTATATTTATGACTTTCTGCATTATTTGGGTTAATATTTATGGCATTACTCAATGCTTTCTCAGCTTCTTCTTCTTTGCCAAGAAAATATAAACCAACGCCTTTTATTCTCCAAGCTATATCATTTTTAGGATTAAAATCTAAAACCTTATCACTATAATAAATTGCACTGTCATAGTTTCTATTATTGTAAAACTCAACAGTCTTACTGATGTATTCTTCTTGCTCTTCATTTAGCTTCTGAGCCTGTGAACAAGATAAAATAGTTAGACAAATAGATATAAAAAATATCAACTTTGAAAATGTACAAAATAAAATATTCATTACAGATGAGATTTTAATCAAAAATTAAATAACAAAAAAAAGCATTTCCAAACTAAATTAGAAATGCTTTTTATAATAGGATAGAATTGTATAATTTTTATGTATAACAATTCAAGAATGTCTTGTATTCTTAATAAGAAAATGTAGCCGACAATACACCGCTCAACCATCTACCCTTGCTGCCTTCCGACCCTGGGGGAGTTCAACAGGAGCTAGTCACGCCGACCACGATGCAAAGGTACTATTTTTTCTTGGAGATGCAAGTAAAAAAGATTTATTTTTTCTATTATTTTTTATCTTTTCAGTAACTACTTAAAAATCATTGAGTTATAAACACTATTTTATTGAAAATATTAAAGCTAAATAAATCAATACATTGAAATAAAAAAAGGCATTTCTAAATCAGCTTAAAACTTGATTTAAAAATGCCTTTTGAATATCTTATGTTTTTTAAAAACTCTCAAATAGAATTTATAAAAAATGTAGTCAGCAATACACCGCTCAACCACCTACCCTTGCTGCCTTCCGACCCTGGGGGAGTTCAGCAGGAGCTAGTCACGCTGACTACGATGCAAAGGTACGAATCTTTCTTAGACATGCAATAGATTAATGAAAATTTTTGAAGAAATTTTAGATAAAACAGGCTTCAAATTTTGAGTTCTGATTTAAGTTCTTTATTTTCAAGGTTTTGTATAAAATTTTCTATCAAAAGAATTGTGCTAATTTTAGGCTGATTTTAGTTCTAAGACCGTAATTTCAGGCAAAATCCCAATTCTACCAGGGTAGCCCAAATAACCAAAGCCACGATTGACATACAAATATTGGTTTTCGTGCTTGTATAAATCTGCCCATTGCTCATACATGTATTTTACTGGACTCCATTTAAAAACTTCTGTATCAATACCAAACTGCATTCCGTGTGTGTGTCCTGCCAATGTTAAATCAATATCATTAAAGGCTCGTTTTTTAATACCAGCTTTATCAAAACTCTCTGTGTAAAGATTTGACTTTGAACCATTTACTTGTGCATCCCAATGACTAGGGTCGTGAGAAAGTAAAATTTTGACAGGCGCATCTTGCGTTCCTTGATAGGCTTTCTCTAAATCGCCATGACGAGCAAAATTTCCCTTTGCACCCCAATTTTCTATTCCAATAATAGCAATTTTTTCATTATTGGTTTCTAAGAAGTGATTTTCATTCATTAGTAATTTCCAACCCATTCTACCATGTGTTTGCTTCAAGTCTTCTAAGTTTTTGCGTTTGGCTGCTGGTGATTCCCAACGCACATAATCACCATAATCATGATTTCCTAAGACAGAATAAACACCCATTGGAGCTTTGAGCCTACTAAAAATATCTTGATAATCCTTCATTTCAGTTGCCATATTATTTACAAGGTCGCCAGTAAAGAAAATTACATCAGGTTTTTGTTTCATTATCAAATCAATTCCACCCTCAACAGCTTTCTTATTAAAAAAACTTCCTGAATGAACATCTGAAATCTGAACCATTTTTATTCCATCAAAAGCCTTTGGAAGATTTGGCAAAACGATTGTTTTTTTTCTGACTGTATAATCATGCGCTCCTGAGACAATTCCCCAACTAAGCGTAACCAAAGGAGTTGCCATTGCGACAACACCAGCTTTCATCAAAAACTCTGAACGAGGAATTTTGTCTGCTCCCTCTTTTATTTCTTCTGAACTTTGAGCTGTCGTTCCTATTACGTCAGAAATAGAAGAAGGATTTATTTTATGATATATCCACGTAAAAAGACGAATTACATCATCAATAATTAAGAATAAAGCACCAAAGATTTTGGAGATATAGAGCATAAACGCCCAAGTCAGTAAAAACTGTCTGAACGTATAAGGAATTTGGTCAGCAGGAAAGAAGTTATAGACTATAATTCCTCCAAGCGTAAGAAAATTTACTCCCCAATAAATAAAATGAATCGTTCGGCGAGTGGTTTCAGAAGAAGAAAGAGTAAGCGTTTTGATGAGTTGAAAAATATAAACATCTAATAAAAGAAGTATAATAACAAAAACCAATGAGAATAATTGTCGGTTCATAAGAAGTAAGAGAGTGGAAAATAAAATATAAAAAAGGCGTTTCTTAGCTTATTTTTAGCTTGAAAATATGAATATGTGATTTATTTCGACGAGTAAATTGAAAAAGCCGATTGATAAATTCTTTTTGGTAAACGAATTGAACTTTGTTTGGTTAGCTTTACGAAGCTATTTAATAAGAATTAAACACTATTTAACTTCATTATTAAATTCTAACTTATTTGTAATCATAATAGGGTTGGTTTATGTACTTAATTAATTCTTAATTATTTCGTTTTCTGTTTAGGAAAATCAATATCTATCTATTATTTTTAAATATTATTGAGTTAAATAGGCTATAAAAAATAATCATATAGTTTAAAATAGAATAATCTAATTGTTTAATATAAATTTTTGATGAAAAAACGTTCTACCTTTCTTTTATCTCTTCAAAAATTCACTCGTTATTTAGGTAGAGAGTGGCTTTCCAGTCTTATCTTTCAACGTATTTTTCTAGTTGTTTTTGCAATTGGTATTTATGCAAATACCTTCACGCACGAATATGCAACAGAAGGTTCTCGTTTGCTTTCTCAGAGTGATATGGCACATAAAGGCTTGGGAGTAGATGGAATTATGAATATCTTCAAACAGGATAGTTATGCAGAAGTAAATGATAGACAAGCCAAATTTATTCCTGCCAATGAACATTATCAGCCTGTTACGTTACTTACGTTTGCTATTGAATATACGCTCTTTGGAGAAAGCCCACATATAAGTCATATCATAAATGTACTTTTATATGCACTTACAGGAATGCTTTTGTTATCTGTTCTGAATCGGATTTTTGCTGGTTATTTGGAAGAACGACCTCGCAAGATTCTAGCTTTTGTAGCTACTGTTATTTTTATTGCCCATCCTGTTCATACCGAAATTGTAGCAAGTATAAAAGGTCGTAATGAACTTCTTTCTTTTTTATGGCTACTTCTGATGACTTATTTATTGCTTCGCACAGCTTTTGCTAGAGGAGCGATTCGTTTTGTTTATCTTCCGTTAGTTGCAATATCATTTTTCTTGGCTCTCTTGACAGAAGAGACAGCAATTTCTTTTATGTTTATTTTGCCTTTAATTCTCTATTATTTTATACCACTCAGAAAAGTAGATATTTTTGTTTTAGCAATTCCAATTCTATTTACGGCATTTGGTTATTGGCAACTTAGGGAGTTTTTTACAAAAGATATAGAACAAGCACATTTGATGCACAGTATTTTGAATAATCCATTTGCAAACGCTGATTTATCTCAAAAGATAAGTACACTCATTTTTGCTTTTGCTAAGTATATTGAACTTCTTATTGCTCCTATTAATCTTTCTCATGATTATTCTTTTAATCAGATTACACTTAAAGAATGGACAGATATTCGTGTAGTCATGACATTTTTGGGAATTGTTGGAGCAGGTGTTATTTCAGTTGCTAATATCAGAAAAAAGGGAATTTATACTTTTACTTATTTTTACTTTATAGGTTATCTATTATTTATTTATGTAACTGAATTTTTAATCAATCCTGATGAATTTGTCTTCCTCTCTCCTGGTACTATCATTTCAGAAAGGTTGCTCTACTTACCTTCTTTAGCCTTTTGTATTGCTACTGCTTTTGGGCTTTATGATTTATTCGGTTGGTTTGTGGCAAATAAAAAAGGAGCTGCAAGGTGGGTTTATACTTATACTTTTGTAGGAACTTCTTTAGTTTTGATTCTTTATAGCATCAAAACAATTGTTAGAAATGAATCTTGGAAAAACGATATGACATTAATGAAAGCTGATGTCAATAACTCGCCTAATAGTGTTCGTCTTCGTTATATGCTCGGTAGGAGTTATATTATAGAAGCTGACAGTACAGTTTCATTTAGGCAAAAGAAAAGGTATTTAGAAAAAGCAGCTGACCAACTTAGAAAAGCCGTTACGATACACCCAAGTTATGCTGATGCAATTGCACTTTTAGGAACAGTTTATACCGATTTGGGGCAAGAAGACAAAGCAGGACGTTACTACAAAAGAGCCATCCAAATTAATCCACAATCTATTGTAACACAAGAAGAATATGGAAAAATGTGTTTGATTAATGGGGATTATCATCAAGCTGTGGAATGTTTTAAGCAATGGGGAATTTTAGAAATGAATCCAAAAGCATTTTTATATTTAGGGCAAACCTATGAGTTTTTGGAAGAGCCTGATTCTGCTACGGCAGCTTATGGTTTGGTTGTTTCTTTTAATAATAGCGATTATAATGAAGTTGTCGGAGATGCCTATTACAGAATGGCAAATATTTATGTAAATGAAAGCTTGAACGATTCGACAAAGAATAAAACAAAAGATGCTGTTGGTTTGTATATGAAAGCTGTCAGTAAAAACAAACGTAATTTAGATGCTTATCTTAAATTAAGTAACCTGTATGAAGCCGAAGGAAAAGTAACCAAAGCAATTTATACACTTGAAGGAGCAATTATTTACTTTCCAAAATCAGAGGAATTATACAGAACAATAGCTAGATTGTACGGAATAGAGAAAGATAAAGAAAAGCAACAACTTTATATAAAACAGGCTGATTCTGTTTCATCATTGGATGGAAGATAAAGAAATCAAAAAAACCATAGAATTGATTTTCTAAAGTCAATTCTATGGATATATATTTGGATATTGTAGAAGTTTGAAGATTTAAACCTTTTATCGAATGATTTTATCCTTATTATCTCCAAAAATAAGATTTTGAGCATTATCAGATTTCAAAAACTTATGAGGAAATCCCAAGTCAATTTTACTTACTTTATGTAATTCTTCTAAGTTATCGTTTGATAGTTCAACCTTCAAACAACCCAAAGAATCTTCTAATTGATTTACGTTTCGGCTTCCAATAATTGGAATAACTTTCGAATCTTGTGCTTTGAGCCACGCTAATGCAACTTGAGCAGGAGAAACACCTAAGTTTTTAGCAATTTCTACTACTTTTTTGGCAATTTTGAGATTATGTTCGTTGTATTTTACACTTTCAGATGAAAGACGACCTCCTTCAATCATTTTTTCATTATACTTTCCTGTCAAAATGCCAGAACCCAACGGACTCCAAGGCGTAATGGCAAGGTCAAAATCATTAGCCATCGGAATCAAATCTCTTTCAACAGTACGTTCAATCAAACTCCATTCAATCTGTAAACCAACAAATTGCGACCAACCTCTAAAGTGAGCCAATGTATTTGCCTTCGAAACTACCCAAGCAGGAGTATCAGAAATTCCGATATAATGAACTTTTCCACTACTAATAAGGTCGTCAAGTCCACGCATGACTTCTTCTTCTTGTGTTGTTCCATCCCACATATGCACCCAAAGTAAATCTATATAGTCAGTATTCAAGCGTTTCAAACTTGCTTCTACCGAACGCATCATATTTTTACGATGATTTCCTGCACCGTTTGGGTCTTTTTTATTTTCATAAAGCGTATATTTTGTAGCCAAAACGAAATAATCTCTTTCAGAATGAATAAACTCACCTACATATTTTTCACTTGTTCCTTCTGTGTAACGATTGGCTGTGTCCAAAAAATTTCCTCCTGCATTAGCGAAGGTTTCGAACATTTTTTTACTTGTTTCTTTGTCTGCACCATTTCCCCATTCTTCGCCAAAAGTCATTGTACCTAAGCAAAGTTCTGAAACACGCAAACCACTTTTTCCAAAAAGTTTGTAATTCATAGTTTTTATATTTTATTAATCAAAAATCGTTAATTAGTTGTTGATGTCGCTACGATAAAACACCAACAACGGCAAAAAATGTATTCTCTAATTCCCATGTCCTAATTCCTAGCTTCCATGTCCTAATTCCCAATTCCTAGTATTCATCATCATCTCCTTCTTCTGGCATTGAGAACATTGAACTAAATAAATCTTTAAAAACCATTCCGTTTGCCAAAACATTTTTATTTAAAGCAGAGTATTCAGCCAAACCATGTAACAAAAATTCCATCAAAAATAGCTTTTCATCGCCTTTTGCTTTTGGATGTTTTAGGGTTACGATTTTTTCTAATAAAGGAACTTGCTTCAATTGCTTTTCATATTCTTTCTGTGAAGCATCATTCATAATATCAACTGTATTTCCGTCTCCAAACCATTTTAGCATCATATAATACGTACCATCTTCTTTGAGTTTCTTTTGTTTTTCTGGGTCTGGAAAAAATTGTAAAAATTGCTCACGAATAGATTTGTTTATCAAACTTTCAGCTACAATACCTGCACCTTCTTGTTCGCCTTCATATACCAATTCTATTTTACCAGCGATGGCAGGAACAACACCTCTAAAATCACTCATTCTGACAGAAGTCGATTTTTCGTTATTGATAAGCATTCTACGTTCGGCAGCAGAAACCAAATTTTCATATGCTGAAATTGTCAAACGAGCCGAAACTCCACTTTTTTCATCTACATATTCACTATCTCGTGCTACAAAAGAAATTTGCTCTACCAAATCAGTTGCTATTTCTCCTACTTTAATTTTCTCTTTTTGTGCTTTAGCAAGACTAGATTCTTGATGCGTAATTTTTTTACTAATCTCTAAAGTAGTTGGATAATGCGTAATAATCTGACTTCCAATTCTATCTTTTAGAGGTGTTACAATGCTTCCACGATTGGTATAATCTTCTGGATTGGCAGTAAAGACAAACTGAATATCTAAAGGAAGACGCAATTTGAAACCACGAATCTGAATATCTCCCTCTTGTAAAATATTAAAAAGTGCAACCTGTATTCTTGCTTGAAGGTCTGGAAGTTCGTTTATTACAAAAATACAACGGTGAGAACGTGGAATAAGACCAAAATTAATAACTCGTTCATCAGAATAATTCAATTTTAAATTAGCTGCACGAATAGGATCGACATCGCCAATCAAATCTGAAACAGTTACATCAGGAGTTGCTAATTTTTCTGTATAGCGTTCATTTCTATGAAGCCATTCAATTTCTGTATTGTCTCCTTTTTCTGCAATTAAATCTTTTGCAAAACGAGAAAGAGGACTAAGAGGGTCATCGTTGAGTTCAGAACCTTTGACAACAGGAATATATTCGTCTAAAAGACCCACCATCAAACGAGCAATACGTGTTTTTGCCTGTCCACGAAGCCCCAAAAGGTTGATATTATGACGTGAAAGAATGGCTCTTTCTATGTCAGGAATAACGGTTTGTTCGTAGCCATAAATTCCTTCAAATGGATTACCATTATTTTGTAAGCTATGGATTAGATTATCTCTTAATTCTTCTTTAATAGATTTTGGTTGATATCCTGCATTTTTGAGGTCTTGAATTGTTTTGAGTTCTAAAAGTTGGTTGCTTTTGAGTTCGTTGTAAGCCATATATTTTGAGAAAATATTTTTATGGAAAAGTAATTATAATTCTTGCTTTGAGACTTTAAGAACGATTCGTTTGAAAAATAGTTTAGACAAAATTTTACACAAAAAAGCCTATCAAAAATTAATTTGATAGGTTTTTCTATTTTTATCTTATAATGATAAATACTTGATTTGAAGATTACTTTACAAATCCACTACGGATACCGTTCAATAATGCACCAAGTTCTGATGCATGTTTGTCAGACATTGTAAAAGTAGTAGTAGAGGTACTTTTAGTTACAGGACCATCTTCAGTAATTACAGTTTCTGTTTTTCCTTCAGTAGTTACTTCTTTTACATTGCGATATACTTTCTGCACTTCTTTAAGCTGTGCAATAAGGGAGTTAAATTTAGGCTGCGTTTTGTGTGCATCTAAAGCCATCATAAGACGGTCAAGAACTAACTTTTGCTCTGCCAAACGCTCTTTCAATTTAGCATTCTTTGTTTTTTTGTGCATATCAGCAAGTAAATGAGTAGATTCAATCCAGCCACCTGTTACAAACAAAACGCTCAAGTGTTCACGCTTTTCAGTTTGAAGCTGCTCATTAATGTCTTGTAAGTTACGAGTAGAACTACGGATAAGCTCCTCTAAGTTATCACTATTAGAAGTAAGGTCTTTCAATGTTTCAGCGTCAAAGAATTGTCCAATATTAAGACCATTTGCTAGTTCTTTGATAGCAGAAAGATAATCTAATACATCTTGGTTTTTGTTGTAGATACTTGCAAAACCTAAGTCTGTTCCGTAAATACCTAAATTGAGCGCACGTTCATAACTGTCTGTGTATTTACTTGCAGAAGAAGAATTAGCAAGTTCACTTTTTACATACTCTGTACCAGTTTCTTTAATAAGAGTGGTAAGTTCTAATGGGTTTGGAATAGATTCGATGATTGATTTAATAAAATCATCTTTTGGACTCATGTTCATTGTTGCAGCAGTGCTGAACATCAAGAAAATAACGCCTACAATACCAGCATATACTTTTGTCATAATGGCTATACAGTTTTAGAGTTTAGAATAAAGATTATTTTTGGAATTAACTTATTTTGTTAAAAAAAGCTAAACTAATTTAGAATATTGAATATTATATTTTTGATATATTTTAATAATATATTAAATTATTTAAAGATATATACAGAGAATATACAAATACATTACCAACTTTCTATATTAATTGAGAAACTACTTGAAAAATGTAAAAATAACTATTTCTTTTTAGTTTGTTTCTAGCTTTTCTTAAAACTATTTATCATTCAAAGGTTAGTTGATAAATAGTGTTTTGTGAGTTTTACTAAATTAAATTTTTAAAGTTATTAGCTATAATACAACTGTCTTGCCAAATAGCAATTTTATTGAAAAAGGTGTGAAATATTCTTTATATTAAAGATGTAATAAGCTTTATTATCGATAAACTGCTTGTAAGAAGGCATTAAATTTATAAAAGAATCAGACTAATATACGCCAATTATTTTTTTTACATCTCCAAACCTGAACTTGTTACTCTTACACCCAGTACGATAATATCATCTGTTTGTTTTTGATCAGAAATTTTACTCCAAGCCATTACTTCTTTATCTAATCTTTCCATTTGTTGTTTCATGGGTTGCTGATGAATTTCTTTTAATAAGTTTTTAAAACGCTTACTAGAAAAAATACGTCCTAGTTCTCCTCCAAATTGGTCTTTATAGCCATCAGAAAAAAGATAAAAAACATCATCTTTTTGAAGTTGAATTTCGTGTGTGGTAAGTTGTAGGTTTGTAAGTTTTCTTTTCTTACGAATTTTACTTACTCCCCCTAAAGAAGCTCTATCTGCTTTTATTTCAGTAAACTCTCCATTTCTAAAGAAATATAAAGAACGATGCGCTCCTGAGTATTTCATTTTGAGTGTATCTAATTCAACCGTACAAAAGGCGATTTCCATTCCATCTTGACTATTTTCAGAGTGTTCGTCTTGATGCAGCACTTTTCTAATATCATAATCTACTTCTTCCAAAACGATAGCAGGTTCTATTTGTCCTCCAATGGTTACTACGGTTGTGAGTAGGTTATTTCCAAGCATAGACATAAAACCTCCTGGTACTCCGTGTCCTGTACAATCTCCAACGGCAAACATTAAATGACGTTTTCCATCTCGTACAATCTCATCAAACCAGTAAAAATCACCTGAAACTATATCACGAGGTTTGTAAAGAACAAAAGACTCAGGAAAGTATTTATTAAAAATATCATGTTCTGGTAGCGTCGAACGCTGAATGCGCTCTGCATAATGAATACTTGAAGTAATAGATTTATTTTGTTTCTCAATTTCCTTAAAAGCCTCTCCGAGCGCACTATTCTGCATCTCAATTTGGTCTTTTGAAAGTTCAATTTCTACTTTTTGTTCATTAATCTGTACATATTTTGATTCTATACGCTCATTTATGGCAGCAAGTTCGATGTTGAGTTCGTCTTGTTCTCTCATTTTAGCTTTTAACTTGTTTGCCATTTGTCCGAAACTCTGTGCTAGTTTTCCTATTTCGTCTCGTGTTTTGATGTTTGGAACGGCTTCTAGATTTCCCTCTCCCATTTTCTTTGCAGATGCTGTAAGACTCAAAATAGGTTTGGCAAACAGACGAGCTACTACAAAAGCAATTCCCGAACCTAACAAAATAACAATTCCTAACATGATTCCTATACTTCTACGCAAATCATAAATAGGCTCGTAAACCACATCTTTAGGCAGAGCAATCAGAAGAATCCAATTATTACCAGCATAACTCAAATATCCTGTTTCTAATGTATAAAAGTAGATTTTATCTCCAAAAACATGATATTTCTCTTTATCATTTTCTGCAAAGTAGGTTAGTTGTTTCATATCGTAATACTTTTCCTTTAATACTCCATCAGGATTAGTATTCGAATATAATATTGTTCCTTCTTTATCTAAAAGATTAATATCTGCATTTCTCATAAGTGAATCAGTAGCCATAGATTCTTCAAAAATACTATTAATCCAAGATAAATCTGCACGTGTAACGACTGTACCTACACGTGTTCCCATATCATTTCTGACAACAGCAGCAAAGTGCATTACAGGAATTTGAAGTGAGGCAGAAGGCGAAATATCCATCGTTACTTCTTGTTGTCCTTGGTCTATTTTTTCCCAATAGGTGGTAAGGTCGTGTGTTTTGCCAATATTTAAGTTGCGAGAATCAGCTAAACGAAGGCGAGTAGGGTCAAAAAATGAAATACTTTTATACATTCCATTTTTGAGTTGAAGTTCTTTAATACGGTCAGTTAGCTCTGCTTGACTAATAGACTCATCTGCAAGAATTGGGTCTTGAGAAAGTTGCTGAATATCTGTAACACGCTCATAAATAAAACGGTCGATATTACCGATAGCAAATGAGGATTGTTTTTCAATACGTGCTGTAATTTGTCTTTCTAAGGTCTCTCTTGATTCCATATCTACAAAGTAGAAAACAGTTCCTCCTGTAAAAGCAACCATAAAGAGACAAAGTAGTACAAGTTTTATATATATATTCATTATTCAAAAAGGCAATATAATATCAATTTTTGGACGGATTATTCTATGTTACAAAACCAAACGATATAAAACGATAAAAAATAACATTTTATTATGATTTGATAGAATTAATAAATAATTCTGAATCATATTTTATTTTTTTCTAGTTTTAGTTGAGTTAAGCAAATGACTATGCAATATGCGTATTTTTTCTTTAAAAACACAAGGAATTTTACAAAAATAGCGTTTTCGCAATCACTAAGAAACAATTACGAATTAAAAATTACGGATTACGGATGTAAACATCTAATCTCATACTACTAGACAAAAATACTTGACCTCCCTAAATCCCTCCCAAGGAGGGACTTTGAATAGGCTTTTCTCCCATCCTATTTGGAGGTCAAAGAAAAATGTCTAGTAGTATGCATCAAACTATCAATCAATTATAAAAATGAAAGTATCAATTTAATTTTTATTCCTAATCATACAACTTCACAGTAGTTTTCAAAGGTTCTTTAAAGAAGTAATAGCTTCTTATTTTTGATTAATATAATGAATATTCGTGCCTATTCCCTAAAAAAACACAGTTTTTATACTAAAGGGTTCTATTTTTCGCTTAATTAGCGTATTTTTAGCATTAATAGAAAAAGAAATTCATTTTTATTTCAAAAAACACCTTCATTTTATGTCTATTCCTACTCAAAATATATCTAAAACGCCATTAGAATCACTCATTGAAGCTGAAAAGAAAGCGATTCAATTATTCTCTGAGATAGAAAAACGAAAACTAATAAAAACAGGAAAGTCAGAAGAAGAGCTAAGTCAAGAAATTTATGAGTTAGCAAATGAGATGTTTGGCACTACTCGCCATTGGCATACACGTATCGTGAGGGCAGGAATAAATACGCTATTGCCTTACTATGAAAACCCACCTTTGTTGAGATTACAAGAAGATGATATTTTGTTTTTGGACTTAGGTCCTATTTTTCAAGAATGGGAAGCTGATTTGGGCAGAACATACGTAATTGGAAATAATCCGAAGAAACTCAAACTCAAAAATGATGTAGAAAATATTTGGGATGAGTGCAGAAACTGGTATTTAGAGCAAGTAGAAAAAGGAAATGAAATCACAGGCGCAGAGCTTTATCAAAAGGCAACTGAAATGGCAAATGCTGCTGGTTGGGAGTTTGGAGGAGAAATAGCTGGGCATATTGTTGGGCAATTTCCACACGAAAAACTAGAACAAGAAGATAAGACACTTTATATCCATCCAGAAAATCATTCTTCTATGTTGAGCAAAGACAAAGACGGAAATATTAGAAATTTTATACTAGAAATTCATTTAGTAGATAGAGAATTAGGAATTGGTGGGTTTTATGAGCAACTTTTGACAAACAGTTATCAGTAAACAGCTATCAGTTGAATGCAGTTTTTATTTTTTGAATAATGATTTGATTTTTCTTACTATTCTGGATAAAGGAGAGCCAAATTTTCTGTATTGTAATTCGTCTTTCCTTGCTTTTTCTAATTGAATTATCTGTTCGTGATTTTCTCCAAATGCACTATGTTTCATGTAAATGACAAAATATTCATTTCGTTTAGCTGGGTAAGAGCATAAAGCATCGCTATCCCATTTTTGTTGATAAACAGAAAGCATAACATGGCTCACAAGTGAATATTTAGATGTATGATTATCATACTTCCGTATCAAACCATTAAATTCAATTAGCATTTTATGAGAAATATCAACATTTTCTCTTGTAATGGTAGGATTATTTTCAAAAAAATCTATTATTTCATAAATCCGTTTGGCTTCTTCTTGATTTACTTTATCAATTAAATATTTCATTTTGCACTCATTTTTTCTTTGATTATTCTTTTAGTTTTAGTCAAAGAAAGCCAATTTTCTAACATTTGCAAACCGTATTCTGTCAAAGCAGCTTCTGGATGAAATTGAATTGCTTTTATGGGAAGTGTTATATGAGAAAATGCCATTAACTCTCCTTTTTCTGTGTAAGCTGTTGGATATAATAATGGTGTATGTTTTTCTAAGTCTATGAGTAGGGAATGATAGTGAACAACTTCTATTTTTGAAGGCATATTTTGAAAAAGTAAATCCGTTTTGGAATCTACTTTACATTCAATTTTTGAAACTTTACCATGCATTGGTTTTTCTGCATAAATTAGCTTTGCTCCAAAATAAATACCTAATGCTTGATGTCCTAAACAAACTCCCAAAATAGGTAACTTTTGATGATAATAATCAATTACTTCCATCATAACACCTGCATCTTGAGGCTTTCCAAATCCAGGGGAAAGTATAACTCCTGTAAAATTATATTTTTGAAGCTCTTTTAAAGAAGTATCATTTCTAAATACTTTACATTCTACTCCCAAATGCTGCACATAATCCCATAAATTATAAGTAAAAGAATCAAAATTATCTAGGAGTAAAATCAAGTGATTAGTGATTAGTGATTAGTGATTAGTGATTAGTGATTAGTGATTAGTGATTAGTGATTAGTGATTAGTGATTAGTGATTAGTGATTAGTGATTAGTGATTAGTGATTAGTGATTAGTGATTAGTGATTAGTGATTAGTGAGAAACTGCGTTTCAATTCGTTTTAGTATAAAATAAGGCTTTTTAATGAGAAAAATTCGTAATTAGCTTCACTGACTTTCAGTTCTAAACAATTTTCACGTTAAATCTTTCTTCAAACTGTTCTTTTACTCGCTGTTCTACTTCTTTCATTTCTATTTTTTTTCCTAATTCTTTTTCTAGTGAAGTTACGCCTTTGTCTTTTATTCCACACGGAATTATTAAATCAAAATATGATAAATCTGTATTTACATTGAGCGCAAAGCCATGCATCGTTATCCATCTACTCGCACGAATTCCGATAGCACAAATTTTTCTTGGGTTTTCTGATGTTGGGTCTATCCAAACACCTGTTAGTCCTTCTACTCTTCCAGCATCTAAATCATAAGTTTGCATTGTTTGAATAATTACTTCTTCTAACTCCCTAAAGTACCAATGCAAATCTTGTTTGAAGTTCATCAAATCCAAAATAGGATAACCTACCAGTTGCTCTAAACCGTGAAAAGTAACATCTCCACCTCTATTTATTTCAAAATATTCAATTCCTTTTTGATTTAATTCTTCTTTGGAAAGTAAAAGATTATCTATCGAACCAGCCTTTCCCATCGTAAAGACAGGGTTATGCTCACAGAAAAGAAGGTAATTAGGTGTTGGAAGTTGTTCGTTCTTTTGTTCTAAGCTTCTGTTTTGTTTTTTTACATCAAAAATTCTATCAAAAACTTCTTGTTGATAATCCCACGCTTTTTGATAAGATAGCGTTCCTAAATGTTCGAGTGAAACAATTTGCATTAGTAATAAATTTAACCGTCATTAATTTTCAAATAAAACTATCAATAATGATTTGATAATTATACTTATTCTTGTAGAGAAGATTTTAAATAATTAATTACTTCTACTGGAAAAGGATCTACTCCGTTTTCTTCTGCTAAATAATAGGATACCCAATCTGTAAGATAGATTAAATAAAATATTTGTTCTAAAAATGAGTTTCCTTTTGCTGAAATATGGGTAATAGAATCTGTATGCTTATTAAAAATAGTTTCACAAATTTCCATTCTTCTGCTTACTCTTTCGTGGTCGTAGTCTGAATGGAAAAGTAGAATATGTGTCTTTGATAAGATTTCTTTTGGCATGTGCCAACCTACTAGTTCATTATGATTCATTTCTGGAAAAACAGCCACATGACAAAGTTGCTTTGCATTTTCGTTAATTTGTTGTTGAAAACGAATAAGCATAGGTTCTAAAATTGCATCTGCATATAAAATTGGAAACTTATCCTTCAAAGAGACTGCTAATTGTTTTGCTTCTGTTTTTATTTCTTCATTATTAGTATTCAAACTAGCAACAGTTTCTTGTATTTCTTTTTCAAAATCTATTTCTACCAGTCCATAATGATTTAAAAGCAATAATAAAGAGGTGGCAGAGTATGCCAAGTGAGCTCTTGGACAAGCAGCTAATGCCTTCAAAGGAACTAAATCAAACCCCTTTTGATTTGCAATTTTTTCTACTTTTCCACCTGAAGTAATACAAGCTATATATGCTCCTTTTCTCTGTGCTTCTTCTAAAGAAGCTAAGGTTTCTTCTGTATTTCCAGAAAATGATGAAGCAATAAAAAGTGTATTTTCGTTGATATAACTTGGTAAATTATATGTTTTACAAACTTGGTAAGGTATGTTTAATAAACTACGAGTAAGTGTTTGTACTAAATTCCCTCCGATTCCAGAACCTCCCAAGCCTACGACTACTATATTAGTTATTTTTCTATCTGTCTTATCAAACGAAGAAAGTGAAAGTTTTTGAAAATCTGAATAAGCATCTTCTAACTGTTGAGGAAAGCTAGAAATTAATTCGTTCATCATAATTTTATTTTATTATCTATTTTAATCTATTTTAGCTATTTTAAATTTTCTTAGAAGCTTTTACTTTTTGCTGTTACTAACTCAATTTGCTTTGAATCGGAGCAAAAACAAAAATGTAAAAATAAGTAATTTTAAATTACAAAATTGTCTTTTTATTAAAAAAATCAATAACTTTTATGGAATCCAAAAATCGAATATTATATCATTCATACACTTAAAATGACCTTTAGGACAGGCATTAAAGCCAATTTTTGAACAAGGGCGACAATCAATTTTGTTATTTTCAAAAATTACAAATTGTGTTTTGTAAGGATACATACCCAAAGAAGGTGTAGTATTTCCCCAAATAGAGTATATTTTTTTCTTAAAAGCTGCTGCAATATGCATTAACCCAGTATCGTGCGAAAAAACTACTGTTGATTGTTTGAGTAAAGAGGCTGACTGCCCTAGAGTAAGTTTGCCACAGGCATCAAAAATACGTGTTTTTTTTCCTAGCTTTTCAATGGCTTCTTGTGATTCGAAGGTATCTCTATTTTTTTCAAAAAAGTCAAAAATAGCTTGTCCATTTTCGGCATCTTCTTTTCCTCCTAATAAAATAATAGGTTTGTTTATTTTATCACAAAGCTCAATCATCCTCTTTAAAGGTAGTTTTTTGGTGTTATGCGCTCCTCCAATAGCAAAGGCAATATATCCTTTTTGATGTGATTTTGGTAACCAGTTTAATTCAAAATGGTCTTCCTCGCCTAAAAAATAATCTAATCCTACGGCTTCTTTATTTCTATCATTTTGTTTCTCGTCTTCTTCTAACGTAATACCTAAAGGTTTGATTGTATTCATATATCTTTCTACAATATGAATATTAGGCATTTTATTTTTTTTGAGATTGACGTATATCCACTTTTCAACATTGAGCTTTTTGAAAGTATAGGATTTAGCACTTAACCTAAGCTTTATAATACTAGTTCTTAGGTTTTTGTGTAAATCAACAATTATATCAAAATTTTCTTTTTTCAAACTAGAAATAAAATCAGAAATCGTTTGTTCTTTTTGAAGTAAATGAATTTTATCTAAATAAGGATTATTCTTCAAAACCATTCCAAAACTAGCTTTTGTAGCATAGTGCAGTTCTAACTCCTCATTATGAAGAGAAGAAAACTGCATTTTTAAGCAGCGAATAACAGGTGTAGTTAAGACAATATCTCCAATAGAAGAAAAACGAAGAATAAGGATTTTTTTCAATGGCTTAGTTTTTTAAATACATTTTAACACTAAGATACTAAGAAACACAAGAAATAAAGTTTGAAGGAATTATTTTTTATTTGTTTAGAATTTATTCATCACCTCAACAACTCTCAAAACGTCTTTTTCTGTATGAAAATAGGAAATAGGAAGACTAAGGATAGTTTGATGAATTTTTTTGGCGATTGGAAAATGAGTTTTATCTAAAATTCCTTTTAGTGCTTTTTGTTCGGCAGGTGGAACTGGGTAATGAATTTCTGTTTGAATTTCATTTTTTAATAAAAATTCTTTCAATTCATTTCTTTTTTCATGACGGACAGCAAAGATATGATAAACATCGTAATAATTCTGTTCTACAACTGGAAGAATAAAATCAGATTTTAGATTTTCTAAATAAATTTTGGCTAGTTTTCGTTTATGATTATTTATCTCATCTAATTTGTCAAGTTTGATGCGTAAAAAAGCTGCTTGAAGTTCATCTAAACGAGAATTAAAGCCAATTTTTTCATTATAATACTTTTGCTTTGAGCCATAATTTCGAAGAGAACGAATACTTTTATCAAGATCTGAATCATTTGTAGCAATTCCACCACCATCTCCTAAAGCTCCCAAATTTTTGGTTGGATAAAAACTAAATCCATTTGCAATTCCAAAGCTTCCTGCCTTTTGATCGTTAAAAGTTGCACCGTGTGCTTGTGCTGCATCTTCTACAATCAATAAGTTATGTTTCTTGGCAATTTCCTCAATTTTATCCATCTGACAAACTTTTCCGTACAGATGCGTTACCATTATCACTTTGGTTTTCGGAGTTATTGCTTTTTCAATTTCTACTGGGTCAATATTATAGGTTTCGATAATTGGTTCTACCAAAATAGGTTTGAAGCCATTTTGAAGAATCGCTAAAATAGTGGCGATATAAGTGTTAGAAGGAACAATTATTTCTGTTTTTTCATGAAAAAAATACTTTTCTGAAAGTGCTTTTAAGATAATTGTAAGTGCATCTAATCCATTTCCTACTCCAATACAATAATTAGTTTGACAGTAAGTAGCAAACTCTTTTTCAAACTCGGCTACTTCATTACCTAAAATAAAATATCCTTTTTCTAAAAGTTGATTAAATTTCTTTTGATATTCTTTGAAAAAAGATTGGTTGGATTGGTTTAGGTTTTCGTAGGGAAGCATACCAAATTATGTTTGTGGATAATCTTTTGGATTATAGTCTATTTTACCAAGTAAAATAGGAAATCTCTGTTGTAATTCTTTAGGTAAAACTTTCTTAAAGGTAAATTTTCGCAAAATATCTCTCATCAAAGCAGTCATTTTACCAAAATGTACCCAATATTTCAATGTATAATAAAGTTGTATTCTTTTGTATGTAAAATCTGAAGTCAGATTATACTTTTTGATTATAGTGAGCGTTTTTTTGGCTTCTGAACGATTTTCTATGACATCCCAAAGATATTCTGCTTGTACGAAAAAACGTTTTAGAAAAATACTCTGATATTTTTCGTGTTGTTTAGTTTTAAGTAAAGTATTCCAAAAACCCTCTAATACTTTTGTATGAATGTTTAAGTGCTTCATACTTTTCAATTTTATACTAATTCGGTCTTTCTCTGTATGAGTAAAAATAATTATGTCTGGAGGCAAATGATAGAATACCTCAAAATTTGGGTTGTCTAATAAAATCCTAATATGTAATTCATAATCTTGCCAAGAAGGTAAACTCTCGTCGAAAGAATATTTTGTAATAAATTCTCTTTCATACATAGGGTTACATATACACCACAGAGCATCATGTTTTAAAAAACGAGTAAGTGTTTCTTCTTCTGTAACTACGTTCCACAGCTTCATAGAAGTAGTATCTGACTCATCTTTGAGTAAGTTTTGAAACACCCAAAAATCCATATTTGGACTCTTAATAGCTGCATCAACACGCTGTTTCAAACAATGAGGCAATAAACAATCATCTGAGTCTAAGAACATCAAATATTTTCCTTTAGCCTTCCCTACTCCTATATTTCTGCAAGTAGAAGCTCCTTTAGGCAATCTTTTTCTTTGATAAATTTTTATTCTTTCGTCATTTTGTTGATATTCTTTAACCACTTGCACAGAATTATCTGTTGAGCCATCATCAACAATAATCCATTCCCAGTTTTGATATTCTTGTTCTAAGACAGATTTAGCTGTTGCCTTGATAAGTTCTTGGCGATTAAATAACGGAGTTATAATAGATACTAGAGGATTCATTAGTTAGATTTTACACAAAAATATATTTTTTCATTTGCAAGTCTATATTTTTCTTGTATTTCTCCTGACACTTCTTTTTCTGTATCATAAATAGTAACTTCAAAACCTGCTTCTTCTAATTTTTTTGGATAGTCTCTTCCATACCAACGTACGTGGTCTTCTTGTCCAAAGTGCTTCTTTCTATCTTCCTCTGATGTAATACTCCAATCTTCATAGGTTGTTTCTCTAGTATAATCGATAGGAACTAACAGAATTGCCCATCCATTTGGTTTTAATACTCTCAAAAATTCTTTCATAGCTTTATTATCTTCTGGTACATGTTCTAATACATGACTACATATAACAGCATCAATAGAATTATCTTCAAAGTCTTTTAAATCAGTTATATCTAACGAAACAGTTCCTTCTGGATATGCTTTTTCATAGCCTTTCTCAAACTTATCTCCATAAATATAATTTAGGTTTTGCTGTTGCTTCAGTTTATTAAAAAATATTTCTTCTGGAGCTATATGTAATAATGTAATTTGTTTAGTAAAAATATTTGTTTTTTCGTTTAAAAAAAACCATAAAGCCCTATTTCTCTCTAATGAACCACACTTAGGGCATCTTACATTTTTTCGTGGTGGTCTTCCATAATCTCCAAATTGAATCTCCTTGCTTTCACACAATGGGCAATTATTCATTTGTTGAGTATTTAGCTTTGGATTTCTCCATTGATATATTTTACTTCTTAGAGTTTGTGGAACAAGTTTTATATAAAGGTTCTGTAACATTTGACTAAATTGTTTGACTATTAAATATAAATTAGTTTTTGACAAAAGAACTTTACTTATGTAATTAATATATATCAGTTCTTGGATTCCATGCTATATATTTTTTAAGTTTTGTATTATCTAAACGTATTTCAGAAATATCTTGGTTCTTTCCCTCTTTTTGTACTAAATTTATTTTTTGACTGTATTTTTCTTCTACAATGCTTATTATTTCTTTTGTACTGTAACTTTTGTTTGTACTTACATTAAAAGTAGTATTACTAGCTTTGAGATTAACTATTTTAGCTAAGATAGTAGAAAAACAGTCCACATGAATATAATCTTTTTTTGCATTTCCATCTCCCCATAGGTAAAAAGGCGTTTTTTCTTCTACTGATTTTACTAATGCACTAATAAGACCTTGTTTTTTACCTGTCTTCCAATTAAAATCGTAAATATTAGAAGGGCGAATAATATCATATTCTAAATTGTATTGCAGGGAATATAAATATAGAGCTTCTTCCATGTATTTTTTGCACAAGCCATAAAAAGAAATAGGTTGTAATATATGTTTTTCTGTAACAGGTAAGTGTTGAGGTTTCCCATAGACAGCTCCTCCAGACGAAATATAAATAACTCTACAATTTTCTTTGTCTTTAATAGTGTCAAGTAATAAAAGAAAAGGATTGAGGTTTTCTTCTACTTCTCTGTAAAGTGTGTCTTGGTCGTGTAATGGATAGCCTACATGAGCAGTATGAATGATGATAGTATTATCTAAATTAAAGTCTTTCAGAGCAGGAATGTCTTGTAATTTAGCTCTAAGAAAACCTTTTTCGGGCTTTTCTTCCACATGAGGCGACAAAACAGTAACATCAAATAAATCTTTATTTAATTTTATATATATATTTTGTCCTACAAATCCATAGCCTATAATGAGAACTTTTTTCTTACTCATGAGTTTTTCTGTTTGATGGCTTTCTCTAAAGCAGTCTGTAATATATCTATATGTTTCTCATTAGAGAAATTTTCTTTTATTCTAGTCTTGCCAGCTTCTCCCATTTGCTTTGCTTTGTCTTTGTCTTTCAAAATTTCTAGGAGGTGTTTTGTCATCTGTTTTACATTATGTTCTTCTGTCAGAAATCCTGTTTGTTCATGGATTACAATTTCAGGAATTCCAGAATGATAAGTAGAAACCACAGGTAAACCAGCTGATTGCGCTTCCATAATAGCCACAGGAGTTCCTTCACTATCACCTGACTTAGCTTGTATAGAATGTTGCACATACGCTATTGAATTTTCCATGAGTTTCATGTAGGTACTTCTTTCTACTGCACCATGAAAAATCACTTTGTCTTGTATCTCTAAGTAATTTACTAGATTTTCACACGTTTCTTTTAAAAACCCATCTCCTATAATATTCAGCTTAGTATTTGGCATTTTTTTTAAAGCCTCTGCAAAAGCTAAAATAACATAATAAGGAGCTTTTTTATCTACAAAACGAGTGATAGAAATAAAATTATTTTCTTCAAAAGCGGGTTTAAGTTTAAAAAAATCTTCGTGTGCAGAAGCTGGATTATAAATTATTTTGTTCTCATCTGCACCAAATTTTTTGAGTACAGGAATCATACTTTTAGAAACCACTAAAGATGTAGAAGCATATTGAAACATTTTTTTATAATTCTCTTCATGATATTCTTGTTCTTTATATCTAAAAACATCAAAACCAAAGAAAAATATTACTAAAGGAATATCAAGCTGCCTACAAATAGGATATATTTCTGCAGCTGTTGTTCCAAATTCAGCCAATACTACTTCTATTTTTTTTTCTTTTAGAGCATTAGCAAAAAAACCTTTTGGATTATATTTCCTTTTTGGAATTCTGTCATATAAAAATGCAGGTAATAGTCTTTTTATTCTATCAGTAAATGATGGTTTTGTCTCAAAGTTAGTTAAAGCATATTCATCATCTACAAAATTAGGAATTGCTCCTCCATAAAAATAAGAAATATTTCCTTTTAAGTTTTCTTTATGATTTTGAATAAATGTTTCACTAATAGCTTTTTTGTTTGGAGATAAGATAGCAATATTCATTATAAACTATTTTTTTATATTATTTTTAACTACTAAAAAATTATGTTACTACTTCAAACTTGCTATATATTCTTTCTCTAAAACAGTTCCTATGGTTGCTGTATTATCTCTAAGTCTATGATAATTCAAATCCACTTTTTGCCAGTTTAAAAACTTACGAACAAACCGTAGAGGTAAAGGCAAAGGAGTATAATGCAAAGCATTGTCAATTACAGGCAATATCGCAATTTTTTTGAAAGCCTCTCTTGTAGTATAAAATTCTTCACGCCATAAACTATAGACTAAACGATAAAAAATATCTGTATTATTTGATTGTAGCATATTTATCATAAAGTTATCAGCAAATATAGAAAAGTCTTGTTTAACTTCTTTACTATCTTTATTATTTTCTTTTATATACTTCCAAATATCTTGTAACAAGTCTCTTTTAGCATATAACACTTTCAAACTAAAATTACTTTGGCTAGATATTCGATCTTCCAAAACATCATCTCTTAACAAAACATCAGGTTTGGTATATACAAAACGATAATTATGTCTTAGACTTAATATATGAATATGTAAATCAATATCTTGGTAAATAGGAAGCTTTTCGTTCCATTTTGGAATAATTTCTCTTAAAAATAAGGATGATGAAGTTTGCCAAGGGTAATCTTTTTGCAAAAATCTATTTATATCGTTTTCTTGTCTTGGTAAGTTAAATATATATCTTTCTTGTGCTGTTTTAGATTTTTTATTAAAAGTAGATATCGGAAATACTAAAAAACTATATTTATCGTGTTCTGTTTGCATGTATTCTACTCTTTGCTCTAAACAAAAATCAACTAATAAATCATCTGAGTCTAAAAACATAACATACTTTCCTTTTGCTGTTTCTAATCCAATATTTCTACAAGTAGTTGCTCCTTTTGGCATTCTATTTCTTTCTATTATTTTTATCCTATTATCTTTTTGAGCAAAGCTTTTTATTACTTTCCATGAATTATCTTTGGAACCATCATCAACAATAATCCACTCCCAATTTTTATATGTTTGAGAAATTACTGATTGATGTGTTTCTTTAATCAATTCTTGACGATTAAAAAGAGGAGTTATGATACTAACTTTAGGTTGTAGTTTGTGCATTTATAAAATGATAGTTAATAGAAAAACAGTTTACAATACAGAACAACATGTTATTTCACAGCTATTCCATACAACCCTGTCATCATTGTTCCTTCACCAAAATTTTCAGGTCTTATATCTCTTTTTATGAGTTGTTTGATAAGTGGCTTTAAGAGTTTAGAAAATATTTTTTTCTTTTTTTGACTTAAGTGACTTCTTCTGACCCAAAGACCTAACATTTGTGCCAAACTAGCATGCCAACCTCCTAATGCTTTTATTTCTACATGACTAAAACCTGAATTTTTGAGGTGTCTTTCCAAAGCCCAAGGTGTATAACGATATTCATCATGAGGTGCTTCATGGAGTGTCCATAAAAAAGGCACAGTAAAAAAGAAAATACCATGAGGTTTTAATACTCTGTACACTTCTTTTAACACAACTTCTGGTTCTGGGCAATGCTCTAATACTTCTGTTGCCATAGACGACTCAAAACTAGCATCTTCAAAAGGCATAGTAATTCCGTTCCAAGTAAAATCTGCTTTTATATCAGCATCATATTGAAGGGCACTTTCTATGTCCAAACCAATATAGTCGTTTATAGATGAATTATTGATAATATGTTGTTTGTAAGGCATTTTTCCACATCCTACATCTAAAAACCTAGCACTAAATTCAGTTGCTGATGTAGTCAGTGCTTCTAATATGGATTTTCTGACATAATACCTATCTAAATTTTCTTCTGTAAAAGGAGGATTGAGAAATGGATCAGATTTTTGGTTTGGAGAATTCATAACGATATTAAGTGGTTTTAGATATGGGGTAGTTGCTTTTTTTCTTATTTCTTGTTTTATTTTTTTTACTTTATAATCATATTTATAACCATAAAGTTTATTTATTTGGTTTAATAAATCTAAACGATATCTCCAGCGATTATCTACATAATTTGTGCTATTAGTAATGCTATTTTGATGTACTCTATATACACTCATTGTTTCTGGTATTTTCACTAAATCTCCATACTTAGCTACACAAGAAAAAAGTGGTAAATCTCCTACACTACACTTAGATAACCAATCCAAATGCTGACCTATATTAGCATTACGAAAAACAAATGAAGAGGTATGAAACATAGATTGAGCTGCAATAGTATCTTCTGCATTTAATATATTAGGACAATCAATCCCATATAGCTTACCCTCAGAACTATCCTCTTGGCTAATAGCTTGCGTATAATGAAAACTTCCTGAATATTGGGGATTTGCCTCCAAAATATTTACTTGTTTTTGAAGTTTATAAGGATCTGTCCAATAGTCGTCGCCTTCACACATAGCAATATATTTAGCCGAACTTTCAAAACAAATCTTATATATATCTAAAGCATTAGCAATATTACCAATATTTTTATCTCTAGTTATTAACTCTACTTTATCAGGATATTCTTTTTGATACCTTAAACATATTTCTTTGGTTTTGTCTGATGAAAAATCTTCCCCTATAAAAACCTTATAGAGGAAGTCTGCTTTTTGGTTAATGATTCCTTGTAAGGCTTCATCAATAAATGCTTCATGATTATAAGTAACCATCCAAATAGCTACCATTAATTCGTTCATATTTTTTTATTTTATTTCTATTTAGAATAGTTCCACTCTCGCCCTTCACAAGGTAATAATTCTTTTTCTAAAAAAGCATCAACTTCTAATTTACTAAAATCGTATTTACCTAAATTTTCTATATGATATGTACGCTTTTTACTTTGATAATCTACTTCAAAAAAAGGCTTCCATTCTTCATTTTCCCATGGTTTATAGTTGCCTTGATAGTTGTAAGGCTGATGGATCGGTTTTATTTGTATTATGACTTTTGTAATATCAATATCTTGTTCTATTTCATTCTTACAGTATTTAATAAGAGGTAAAAAATTTTTCAAAAAACCTTCTTCAAAGTAAGAACTCAAACCACAATTCTGTTTAATCCACATTATTCTGAATGCACTGAGAATATACTTTTCATTTGCCATCAATGGATAACCACTAGATACAGCACCATTATCATCAAAAAATGTAACAGGTTCATATTTTTTATTGTTTTTATCAAAATACTCTATTTTAAAAATCACTCTACCAAATAGATGATTGTAATCAAATAGTTCTAGTAACCAAATAAACTCTGCATAAATATTTGGTCGTGTATATTTTAACGCTTTTTCTATTATTTGTAACCTCCAATATATTGGCATTGGTATTACCTCTGACAAGTGCTTACTTTTAGTATTAACAAATGTTCTATAAGCAGGAGGGGTAGTTGTAAACTTTGGTAAATTTTTTAATGTATAAAAAGCCATTCCTGATACTGACCACCAAAACAAAAATAGATAAACATATTCTTTATTCAGAAAACTAAAAGCATGTGATTTAGGGGAATCTAAAAAAGTATTTAATTTATCTAAAAATCGTTTTCCTTTATTCAAATAAGGATGTAAAACTGGACAAATAGCAAGAAATATTGGACAAATAGCAATAAGTATAGGTCCTCCTACTACACCAATCCCAGCCATGGGATAAGTTAGGAACAATGCTAAGAAAACTATCATAAGCACACCTAAAAATCTTGTTTTTCTAAATAAAAATAACGGCAATGCAAGCGTTTCTACAACTATAGTTAAATAATTTAGAAATCTCATAAGCCATTCATAATCCAAAACAAACCATAGATGTTCTTTTGGAAAAAATGGGATATTCATAGTATAATATAATCCTAAGCCTTCTTGCCAAACTGGGTCTAACAATTTATATACACCAGCACCTGTAACTAAAAAAGCAAATGAGAGTCCCATTAATACTACAGCAGCACTTCCTTGTTTTTGATTCTCATCGTATTTGCCTTTCCATAAAGAAACAGGTATGAATATAGCGTAAAAATTAATAATATTTTTAATAAAAATTTCTAATGAGAAAGGAATAACAAAAACCCCAGTAATAAATATTACTATCCACGCTAGTTGAATATACCTACCTATAAGAAGCATTATTAGTGCTAAAATATAGATTCCACTTGTCAGATAAGCTAAAATACTAGGTGTTTCTAAACCTAAACCTAAGCGAGGAAAATTGACAGGCTCTAAACCTGACGAAATTAGAGTAAAGTGTTGTATTGCTGTAAATAGACATAAAATAGCATAAAGTACACGAGCCAAAGGAAATACTTCTGCATATACAGAAACATTTAAAGCATTAACAATAGATTTTCTACTAGCAACTATGAAGTGCATAGAAAAAACAATTAGAAAACCTATAAACAACCCTATTTGTATTGTTTCATTCCCTAAAAATAAAATAACAAGAATTATATAGGAAATGCAAATCAGTATAGATTGAATATATTTATTATTTTTTAGTAAAGAAAGCATTGTATTCGTTTTTTTTTATTGGGTTGCATATCCAAATCCACTTTGTCCAAATCCGTTGCCATTATAAAACATATATTTTTTCTCTTGATTTTGGATTACATTTGGATAAGAAATCATTTGAGAATCCCAGCCCTGCTCTGAAAGTTCTATTCCTGCTTTGTCATCCATTCGTTTCCAATTTTTACCGTCTTGAGATTCTGCATATCCAATACGATAGGTATTTTCAGTAGTAGTTCGATAATCTTTGCTGTTCCTATACCCGTACCACATCTTATAAATACCATTTTCCTTCAAAACAGAAGCACTTACTATTCCTCCTTCAGTTTGGTCTTTGAAATTTATGGCTACCACCCCCTCTCTTTTCCAATGAATCCCATCTAAAGATTCGGCATATTTGATATGATAAAAAGGTTCGGGTTTATTATTGATAATTTCCCATTTAGTACATGACAGATACCACATTTTCCATATATCATCTTCAATAATAACATGAGAAGTTCCTGTAAAATAAGGTTCTGTATGTATAGGTGGTAATATAGAGCCTTCATATAAACGTTCAAAACTTTTACCGTTATCTTTACTTATAGCTACTCCCACAGAATTGTGATAAGGTACTGTTTTTTTTAATGTCCAACCAATATAATATAAATAAACAGTATCTTTCTGCTTTACTATAGAGGAAGGCATTAAGCCACTATCATCAAATGTACCTAGCTTACCAAAATCAAAAAGATAAGCATTATGTTGATAAATAATATTTTTAGGGTTATTAACTTCTACTTCTATGTAACTAATTTGACTCTGTCCCTTTTTGTTTCGTGTAGCATAATAAATGCGCCATATTTTTTCATTTACAGCATATACAACAGGGCATTGTGCATGGCTTTGATTCCAGTCATGAAGCTGATTAGGTAGATAAATTAATCCTTGTTTTGTCCATTTCATATATTCAAATCTAAACTATTTTTATTCTCTAGTTTTTTCGCAGGATTTCCTACATATATGCTCCATTCCTCTGTATTTTTTGTAACAGAAGCTGCCATGGCAATCAAACTTCCTTTGGCTAAAGTCAGCCCGTCTCTTATAGTTGCATTTACCCCAAAAAAACAATTCTTTTCTACAACACAATGTCCTGAAAGAACTACATGAGAAGTAAACATCACATTATCTTCAATTTTCCCATGATGACCAATATGATTACCACTCCACATAATAACATTATTACCAATATCTGTGAAAGGCTGAATGGTATTATTTTCTAAAATAAAACAATTTTCTCCAATTTTTGAATTAAAAATTGTCGCTTTAGAACTTATGTAACTTATGAAAGAATAACCTTTTTCTTTTCCCTCTAAATACACTTTTTCTCGGATAGTATTCATCTTTTTGGGAGCCATAGGTGCAAATAAGCTAAACTGACTTGGAGAATAATGTTCCTCTAAATTTTCGAAGGAGACAATAGGCAATCCTTTAAAACTCTTTTCATTAGGCATATACTCTTCATTTACACAAAAAGCGACGACTTCGTAGTCACTATCATTTGTTAGATAATAGTGTGCTAACTCTGCAAAGTCCTGTATGCCAAAGATAATAACTTTTTTCATAAACTAATTTTCTTAAAGTATTACTTGTACAAATATACTGTGTATTCATACAAACCATAGTCATTTCGAATAATAAAATTTCTTGACAACTTCTTAGTCATAAAATCAACTAATAAATCTATAGGTAAATGGAACAAATCCCATCTTTCCCAATCTACAGCTTTAGACATTACATTGAATGCTATTCCTTTTTCAACTTTTTCAAGCAAAGCTATGAGCATATTTTGGCAATACTCCCACATGTCTTCAAATGATAATTCTCTTTTTTCTGTAAAAACACCATTACAAACAATATAATCAAAATTAGGTATTTTTTCCCCTTCCTTTAAAATATCTGAATTATAAAATAAGTTTTTAGGATATTTTTCAGAAGCAACTTCAACAAACTTTGATGAAATATCAAGTCCACTATAAACAATGTTTTTCATATCATTGTCAAGTATATATTGATATAAATGTCCTGTTCCACACCCAAAGTCAAGTAGTGTATTTTGGGCATTTTTATCCCTAATGACTTCCAACATTATTTTATATCTGAGTATGGCATCTTCTAAATTAGGCCAATCCATCCCCTTACTAGTATCTCCATGTTGTTGATAACAGTTTTCATAATGGTTTATAATTTTTAGATAACTCTCTTTTTCACTCATAAAAGTTGATATTTAGATAAAAAATATTGAATTGTTTCTTTTGAATTAAACATCATTATATCAATTATAGATAGAAAAGGAACAAAATTTTCTTTATACTGAGAATAAATAACAGGTTCAGATTTTATAAAAAACAAGTCAATGTTTTGCTTTTCAAACAAGGGCTTATCATATATTTCTTTTCCTCCAATTGGATTAATATATACAGTCGCTTTTTCTTTTTTACAAATATCTAAAATTCGATATTGAGCTTTTAGTTCTTCATTTTCATAAATACTAGAAGAATCTATAATTGGCGTAGTAATATTTAGATAATTACAAATTTGTTTGATAGAATATGTATTTAGCTCAGAAATATTTTTGTACATTTTGTGTAGTAATATATCTTCTATAAACGTACTTACTTTTGAATAATTAGGAGCTTTTGAATACGAGTTTTGTATTGTTTTGATAAACTTATTTATTCCTTTTTGTGTATAATTTATCTCTATTTCTCTAATCTTTTTATTTTGGCTTGCCTTCTGCAAAGGTATTGTAAATAGAGTTTCATTATTATTTACCAATATTTTATTTCTATTTATCCATCCTTTATTTATATAATTTACATCATCATAAATTACAAATTTATCTACTGCATTTATAAGTTGAAAATATCCTATATATGGAAATATATAGGGTTGCATAATAGCTAGTTTCATAAGATAATTAGTTTTCCAATTTTTTCTACATCAGATAATTGCAAATCATAATACAAAGGCAGACACAAGACACGAGTTGAAATACCTTCTGAAACAGGGCAAGAAAAAGAATTGGTATAGTTTAATGTATTCAAAGAAGGATAGAAATACCTTCTAGGAAATATATCATTATCATTAAGTCTTTTTTGTACTTCTTCTAATTTCTTTTCAGACTCAAATAGAATAGCATAATAAGGATAATTATATTCTGTTTCACTTGGAATCTGAGGTCGTTTTAAAGAAAAATTTTTCAACAAAATATCATCATAAAGAAGAGATATTTCTTTTCGTTTTGCTATAATTTCTTCCATATTTGGCAACACACACAAACCTAATGCTGCATGTATTTCCGAACTCTTGCCATTAATACCTACTCCAAAAAAATCTTCTGGTCCGTTATGACCAAAATTATGCATATAAAAAACTTTATGAAATAGTTCTTGATTGTTTACTACTATTCCTCCTCCCTCACCTGTATGAAAAAGTTTGGTAGCATGAAAACTAAGAGTTGAAATATCTCCATAATTTAATAATGACTGTCCTTTATAATTTACACCAAAACAGTGTGCTGCATCATAAATTACTTTTAAATTGTGCTTTTTGGCTATTTTTTCTATTTTCTCTACATCACAAGGAATACCATAAACATGAGTAGCCAAAATACCAGTTGTTTTTTCTGTAATTGCGCTTTCAATTAAATCAGCATCTATACAAAGCGTATTTGTATCTATATCTACAAAAACAGGCTCACACCCTTCCCAAACAATACTAGAAGTAGTAGCCACATAGCTAAAAGGTGTAGTTATAATTTCGCCTTTTAAGTCTAGAGCTTTTATAGCAATTTGTAAGGCAATTGTTCCATTATTTACAAACAAAAGATTAGGCACTTCTAAGTAAGTACATAACTTTTCTTCCAATTCTTTCACAAATTCACCACGATTAGTCAGCCAAGCATTTTTCCATATTTTTTCTAAATAGGTTTGATACTCTTCTAAAGAAGGTAAAAAGGTCTTGGTTACGTTTATCATTTTAGTTTTTTTAATATGCCCATTCAAATTGAGGTTGGATAAAACCAACTTCCTTACCAGAGTAAACGCCTATATCTCTCTTTCTAGGAATAACTAATAATTTAATAACATCCTTTTCATATTTTACAGCTACCCTTTTTCCTTTTACTAAAAAAACATCTATAGTAAACTCTCCTTCATTAAAAAAACCTGATGGGATATACATTTTCAACTTTTCTTTACCCAACTTTAATCCATTTTCAAAAATACTGCCAGTACTCACAACAAAGAGGTATGTACCATCTTCTCCTTTGAAATGAAGTGTTATATCTAAACGTTCAGTACTTACTTCATAAAACTCATAATCAAATATCACTTCAATATCATCATCTTGTGCGATAGGATCATCTATAGTCTTATTTCTATTTTTGACAGCAACAGACTTTAAAGTAAAACCTTCTAAAGCCCAAGTATCATCTAACTTTTTATAATTTAAATTTGTAGTGTCTCCCCCTAAGTATCTCGCAACAGCTTTATCAATATTTCCATCAAAAGATATATTACCATGTTCAAGAAGTAAGCCCCTAGTGCAAAGAGATTTAACAGAATTCATATTATGACTAACAAAGAGAATTGTTCGTCCTTCATCAGTAGAAACATCTTTCATCTTCCCAATTGCTTTTTTCTGAAACTCTGCATCTCCAACAGCCAAAACCTCATCTACTACCAAAATATCTGGGTCTAAATGAGCAGCCACAGCAAAACCCAAACGAACAGTCATACCAGAAGAATAACGCTTTACAGGAGTGTCCATATATTTTTCTACACCTGCAAAATCCACTATTTCATCTAGCTTACGAGTTACTTCTCTTCTTGACATACCCAAAACAGCACCATTCAAGTAAATATTCTCTCTCCCTGTGAGTTCTCCATGAAAACCTGTACCTACTTCTAAAAGACTAGCAATTCTACCTTTTATCTTGATACTTCCAGTTGTTGGAGCAGTTATTTTTGATAAAATTTTGAGTAGTGTTGATTTTCCTGCACCATTCTTTCCAATAATACCAAGAATTTCTCCTTGCTTTACCTCAAAGTTTATATCCTTCAATGCCCATACATAATCAGAGTTAGATTTTTGAGTACGGTCATTGGTTTGTCCTACCAAAAGAGTAGGGTCTGCTTTCCCTCTTATCTTAGCCCAAAAACGAGCTGCATCATCTTTAAGAGTTCCACTTCCTACAAGCCCCAAACGGTACTGTTTGCTTATATCAGTAGATTTAATAACAATATTACTCATTCAGAAAGGGTCAGTAAATTTCATATAAAATAATAAGAAGAAACAAATATAGTATTTTTTGATAAAAAGTCTGTAAAAAACTTAAACTTCTCTAGTTTCTCTGCCTTGTATATCATCAGAACACAAAGTATAAAAACTATTTTGTCGTAACTTTGTAATTGAAATAGCAAAATAAATTAGAAATTTGAAATTAAATAAAAAGCATAAAAAATGGCAAAGGGAGACGGAAACAGAAGACGAAAAGCAGAAGCAGAAAAATTAACTATAAAAGACCAAGCAAAAGCACTCAATTATTTACCTCGCTTTTTTAAGCTTATTTGGCAAACAAGTCCACGTCTTGCCTTCACAACTCTAATTCTTAGAATTTTCAAAGCAATTATTCCACTCATAACTCTTTATGTCGGAAAGTTAATTATTGATGAAATTGTACGGCTTATTAACTCTGAAACTGCCTTTGAACTTATTTCTGAAAACACAAAGTATCTTTGGATTTTGGTTGGGATAGAATTAGGACTTACAATTTTTTCAGAGATATTGAGTAGAATAATTACACTTACAGATAATCTTTTGGGAGATTTGGTTGCTAATTACACTTCTGTTCAGCTTATCAAACACGCTTCTAAATTAGATTTAGAGCAGTTTGAAGACGCTACCTTTTACGATAAACTAGAACGAGCTAGGCAGCAGACTTCTGGGCGTGTAATCTTGATGACACAAGTCTTGTCTCAAGGGCAAGATATTATTACACTTGTTTCATTAGCAATTGGTTTAGTAGCTTTTAATGGTTGGCTTATCTTGATTTTGATTTTAGCTCTTCTTCCTGCTTTTTTGGGAGAAACTCATTTCAACGAACGTGCCTATTCATTGTCTTTGAGTTGGACACCTGAACGAAGAGAATTAGATTATTTGCGTTATATCGGAGCAAGTGATTTTTCAGCAAAAGAACTCAAAGTATTTGGCTTATCTGATTTTTTATCAAATCGCTTCAAATTTCTTTCAGATAATTATTATAATGAAAATAAAGTATTGACTCAAAAAAGAGCTTTTTGGGGAAGTGTTTTTTCGCTTATCGGAACAGCTTCTTATTATGTGGCTTATATTCTTATTATTATTGAAACGATTACAAAAGTAATTTCACTTGGAGATTTGACTTTTTTGGCTGGTTCATTCGAAAGGCTACGTTCTATATTACAGCAAATAATGGGACGTTTTTCTAGTATTGCTCAAAGTGCGCTTTATCTAAAAGATTTGTTTGAGTTTTTGGAGTTAGAACCCCTCATTCCTGTTACTGAAACACAAAGGCAAGTTCCTAATCCTATCAAAGAAGGTTTTGTGTTTGAAAACGTAGGCTTCAAGTATCAAAATCAAGAACGTTATGCTATCAAAAATCTTTCTTTTACACTTCATAAAGGCGAAAAACTAGCTTTAGTAGGAGAAAATGGAGCAGGAAAAACAACCTTAGTAAAACTTTTAGCTAGGCTTTACGACCCAACAGAAGGAAGAATTTTATTAGATGGATATGATTTGAGAGAGTACAATCCCACACAACTGCGTAATTTGATAGGTGTTATTTTTCAAGATTTTGTCAAGTTTGAACTGACTGTTTCTGAAAATATTGCAGTTGGAAGTATAAACGAAAGAGAAAATAAGGAATTGATTAAAGAATCTGCAACAAAAAGTTTAGCTGATGGTGTAGTAGAAAAACTGCCTGAAAAATATGACCAAATGCTGGGTCGGAAATTCACAGGTGGTGTTTCGCTCTCTGGTGGAGAATGGCAAAAAGTAGCTCTAGGACGTGCGTATATGCGAGATGCACAGCTTTATATTTTGGACGAACCCACAGCAGCATTAGATGCACGAGCAGAACACGAAGTTTTTGAGCGTTTTGCAGAGCTGATAGAAGGAAAAACGGCCGTTTTGATTTCACACAGATTCTCAACAGTAAGAATGGCTGACAGGATTTTGGTTTTGCAAAATGGAGGTGTTTTAGAAATCGGTTCACATGATGAGCTTTTAGAAAAAGATGGAAAATATGCCGAATTATTTAATTTACAAGCAGAGGGATATAAGTAGAAAGTAATATTTTATCAAAACATTTCTCAAAAAAAAGTATTTATCCATTTTGATAAGTAACTTTGTGCTTTTGATTTATAGATTTTCGCTTACTTCGCCGTTGTTGGTGTTTTAGTGAAGCGACACCAACAACATTTAACTTTAACTTTCTATTCATGAATTTTTCTGTAACAGACAACGATTTTTTTAAGGAAACTTCTCTTCTATCGAAAGAAGAAAAAAAAGGAACAGTCATACATAAAAGTCCTTCAAATATTGCTCTCATAAAATATTGGGGCAAACATGGAGTTCAACTTCCTAATAATCCTTCGCTGAGTTTTACACTTACCAATGCTTTTACAGAAACAAAACTGCATTATCAAACTAAAGCAGAAAATGAATCAAAATCAGAAATTTCTTTAGAATTTTGGTTTGAAAATAAGAAAAATGAAAAATTTGAACAGAAAATACACAAGTTCTTAGAAAGTCTTTTGCCTACTCAACCATTTTTAGGTTTTGTTCATCTCAAAATTTATTCTCAAAATTCCTTTCCTCACTCGGCAGGAATTGCCTCGTCAGCTTCTAGTATGGCAACTCTAGCTTTGTGCTTGTGTGATTTGGAAAAGCAACTTTTGAATACTTTAGAGAATAAAGAAGAATTTTATCAAAAGGCTTCTTATTTGGCTCGTTTGGGTTCTGGAAGTGCTGCTCGTTCGGTGTATTCGAATATTCCAATCACAACTTGGGGACAAACAAATGCCATCGAAAACACCTCTGACTTGTATGCTTCTCCCTATTCTTTGCCAATTCATGATATTTTTCAAAATTATCAAGATACTATTCTGATTGTTTCGGCAGAAGAAAAAAGTGTTTCTAGTCGTGCAGGTCATGCGCTTATGGAAACCAATCCTTTTGCACAAACTCGCTATGAACTGGCGCATTCAAATCTACAAAAATTAATTACAGCTTTAGAAAAAGGCGATACCAAAACATTTATTGAAGTAGTAGAAAATGAGGCTTTCGTGCTTCATGCACTCATGATGTGTAGTTCTCCTCCTTTTATCTTGATGGAAACAGGAACACTCACAATCATCAAAAAAATTCAAAAATTCAGAAAAGACAATAATATTCCTATCTGTTTTACACTTGATGCTGGTGCAAATGTACACGTCTTATATCCTAATAAATACAAAAACGAGTGTTTGGACTTTATAGAAAGAAAGCTAAAGCCGTTTTGTTTTGAAGGAAAATACCTAAAGGATCAGTTACCAGTAAATAGTAACCAGTAACCAGTTAATTTCAAATTCAATACACTTATTTGTATTGATAATTCAAAAGTATTATCCTGCCTTTCATCATAAAAATCATATAAATCATTTACCAATAACACCCAGTTGGTAGTTCGTAATTAAACCTTAATGAAATCTCCTTTTTTTAACTCAAAAATTCTACTTTTTGGCGAGTACGGCATCATTCACGAAGCAATGGGACTTGCTCTTCCTTACGATTTATTTCAAGGAAGATTAATTTTCAAAAACGTAACGCAAGTTTCTTCCAAAATTCTCCAATCCAACAAAGAATTAAGGACTTTTGCTGATTATCTAAAAAAACTCACAAAAGAAGAGGACTTTCCCATTGAATTTGATTTTACTTCCTTAAATTTTGATTTAGAACAAGGACTTTTCTTCGAATCTACCATTCCACAGGGCTTTGGAGTGGGGAGTTCTGGTTCGCTAACGGCTGCCATGTATCAGCGTTATGCACGTAAAAAGCTACCGATTGCTAATGGAGTTCCGACAACAGAAGAGATAAGTGACTTAAAAAAGGTTTTTGCTAGAATGGAAAGTCATTTTCACGGTTCTAGCTCTGGTTTTGACCCTCTGATTTGTTATTTGAATATGCCGTTGCTCATAAAAAGTAAAAAGCATATTGAAGTAACTCAAATTCCAGATTTTGAAGTCAATAAGAAAAATCCTAAAGAACCTAACAAAGGAGCAGTATTTTTACTCAATACAGGCAGACCACGCCGAACAGAACCGTTGGTCAATCTTTTCTTAGAAAAATGTAAAAATAAAGACTTTGCTGATGCTTGTCAGAATGAGTTTATTCCACTAAATAATGCTTGTATAGAAACCTTCTTGGCTAATGATTTAGAAGCTATGTTTAATAATTTGAGTGATTTATCTCATTTTCAATACAAAAACTTCCAGCCTATGATTCCGTCTTTATACCGTCCACTTTGGAAACATGGCTTACAAACAGATGATTATTACTTGAAACTCTGTGGCGCAGGTGGTGGAGGTTTTATTTTAGGTTTTACAAAAGACTTTGATAAAGTAAAACATCATTTTTCGCAGTATCAAGTGAGGGTGGTTTATGAGATTTGAGAATAATTATTACAATATTTTCTAAGTGAATAAAATAATCCAGAGAAATTTAATATGAGTATATATGATAGGTTATAAGGTACTAAAGTTTAGCTATTTACTGTTATTTCTATTATTGTGTAGTTGTACATATAAAGGATTTCCTTCTGTTTATAGATTACAGAATTTCGATGAATACGAAGAGAAAAGAGTTTTAATAGGAATTGATTCTAATTCTCTGACTTTAGGAGGTAAATACTATTATCCTATTTTCATTAATCGGTATAATAATAAGTACCCATGGGGATATGTACGATCTACTAAAGATACTGTATTCTTTATGTCTCAAAAAGGTTCTTCAGAACAAACTCTATTTGTAAATAATATTAATTCAATACATAAAGAAAATCTGATAATAGACGATTACTTTTCCATTGCACCAGAACCTTTTTCTACAAAAATGAATTTTACTCTCACAAGTAAAACTTATGATGAAAAATTAGATTCGGTTTACACTTATTCAGTCAAATATCTAATTGCTCCAGTATCTGATTATATATATTTAGAATGTATTAAATTTTCTCCTGTTAAAGGTTTAGTAAGTGTTACATTTCTAAATCCTTTCGGAGGAAAAAGTGAAATAAGAGTACGTTAAAATATTATTCCAGTGACTGATAAAGAATATGATATTATAACAGAAATAGTTGCACCAATTTATTTGGATATATTTTCTCTTTGTTATTGTGACGATATGGATGAAGAGGAAGAGGCTGAATTTTTTAATACTTTAGAAAAAATAGTGAATCGTCCTAACTTAAAAGATGAAGTCAGATTATTATTTGAAAGTTTTGAAATTGATAACTGGAGAATAAGAATAGTTTTGAGTTGGTTAAGTGCTGTCTTTGATTGGAAAGAATTTCAGCCTGATATAGCATCATTTATAACAAAACATAGTCGTATGGGTAATTCTGTTTATTTATACGTCATGTTGGAATTTAATAATGAGCAGAGTATCAAAAGCATGAAAAAATTTATTGATGAGAAAGCAGAAAATGTCAAAGTAGATGATCCTTACGGAGATGTCCATTTTGCAGAACAAATACTTTTGCTGCTGCAAGAAGATATAAATAGTAATAAAAATATTACTGAATACTTATTAGATTTGAAAAAATCTATGCTCAAAATAAGACGAAAGCTAAACATTGATATAAAGTAACTCAAAACTTCCCTAGATTTTCCTTAAATTTGTCTATACTCATCTTTTAGAAAAAAATAGACATTAATTTACGAATGAAAAAAATACTTATTGCAGGTGCAGCAGGTTTCTTGGGTTCTCATCTTTGCGACCGTTTTATTGCAGAAGGTTATTATGTTATCGGAATGGATAACCTTCTGACAGGAAATATCAAAAACATAGAACATCTTTTTGAACTTCCTAATTTCAAATTCTATCATCACGACATCACTACTTTTGTTCATGTTCCTGATGATTTGGATTATATCCTTCACTTTGCTTCTCCAGCTTCTCCGATTGATTATCTCAAAATGCCTATTCAAACACTCAAAGTTGGTGCATTGGGAACTCATAATCTTTTAGGACTTGCAAAAGCAAAAAAAGCTAGAATTTTGGTAGCTTCTACTTCTGAAATCTATGGCGACCCAGAAGTACATCCTCAAACAGAAGAATATTGGGGAAATGTAAATTCTGTTGGTCCTCGTGGAGTGTATGATGAAGCAAAACGCTTTTTAGAGTCTATCACAATGGCATATAACAAAGCACACGGAGTAGAAACTCGTATGATTCGTATTTTTAATACCTATGGACCTCGTATGCGACTAGATGACGGACGTGTGTTGCCTACTTTTATGCGTCAAGCAATTGAAGGAGAAGATTTGACTATTTTTGGAGATGGTTCTCAAACTCGCTCGTTTTGTTATGTAGATGATTTGGTAGAAGGAATATATCAACTTCTTTTGAGTGATTATGATTTGCCAATGAATATTGGAAACCCAAGTGAGATTTCGATGTCTGATTTTGCAGAAGAGATTATCAAACTGACAGGAACTTCTCAAAAAGTAGTCTATCACGATTTACCAAAAGATGATCCGAAACAGCGTTGTCCAGATATTACAAAGGCAAAAAATATCTTAGGTTGGACTCCAAAAATTGATCGTGCAGAAGGCTTGAAGAGAACGTATAAATTCTTTAAGGAAATATTAGATAAAAAAGCTGCTGATAATTCAGTAAAAGCATAATCTTTATAAAAAATGTATTAAAAATTTAATCTAACATTTTTAATGCAACATCAGTTTTGATTCTTTCGTCGTATATTTAGGCGAAAGAATCATTTTTTATAGTCTAATTTTTCAAGGAAAATAAAATAACTCATTAGTCATCATGACAAATAAAAAAATAATAGATAGTATCAGTATCAAAATTTTAGCTTTTCTTTTTGTAGGATTATTTTTTCTTACAGGTTGTTTTGCAGAACCTGATTATCCAGTTGTTCCTCAAATTACCTTTGTAGATATAGAAAACTTACAGAGTCAAGCAAGAGCAAATACAGATTCAGTAATTATTACTTTGTTTTTTCAAGATGGCGATGGCGATTTAGGACTAAGCTCATCAGATACTTTGCCTCCTTTTTCAGATAGAAACCCAGATGGAACTGTTAATCTTTTTAGGCATAATTTCTTTGCTGATGTAGAGCGTTTGAATGAAAACGGAGAGTTCGAACCTGTAACTTTTGCTTCTCAAAACTTTAATCTCAACTCTCGTTTTCCAGTTTTGAATACGTTAGAAAAAGAAACAGCTTTAGAAGGCGACCTTAGATACTCTATTGAAGTCATTAGCACTAGTTTTTCTCCTGTAAAAAAAGGAGATGTTTTGAGATACAGAATAAGTATTGCTGATAGAAACCTTAATGTAAGCAATGTAATTCTGACAGAACCTATGACAGTAGGAGTTTATGATGAATAAAGCATAATAAATTTAGATTTCAGAGGATATATTTTAGAACTAAATACCTTATATTTGGGTTCTAAGTTTATTACATATTATCATTCAGAATTCTGACTTCTACTATTTATGTTATTACTTCTGAATTCATATTTCTAACTTCTAATTTTATTTAATTTGGTAGAAAAAATAATACCTTTAAAAGATATTTCCTTAGTCGATTTTTTGGGCGTAGAAAACAGGAATATCAAAGAAATTTCACTCTCTTTTCCCAATAGTAAGATAGTGGCTCGTGGAAACGAACTTCGCATACAAGGTAATCGCACCGAACTTTTACATATTAACGAAATTATAAATCTTCTTTTGGAGCATTATAATCGATATGGTCTTGTTTCTGTTGAAGATGTTCGTAGTTATATTGAGCAAGATGCCGATATGATTTCACAAGCACGTCAGAAAGACGAGAATTTAGTATATGGCGTACAGGGAACACCTATCAAAGCCAAAACGCCTAATCAAAGAGAGTTAGTACAGGCTGCCTCAAATAATGACGTTGTCTTTGCGCTTGGTCCGGCAGGAACAGGAAAAACCTATATTGCTGTTGCTTTGGCTGTCCGTGCATTGAAAAATAAACAGGTCAAAAAAATTATTATTACTCGTCCTGCTGTTGAAGCTGGAGAAAGCTTAGGTTTTTTACCAGGCGATATGAAGGAAAAAATTGATCCTTATTTGCGTCCAATTTATGATGCTTTGGCTGATATGATTGCCCCTGAAAAGCTCAAATTTTACCAAGATACCAATGTTATCGAAATTGCTCCAATTGCCTATATGCGTGGTCGTACGCTTTCAAATGCTTTTGTTCTCTTAGATGAGGCTCAAAACACGACGACTATGCAACTCAAAATGTTTCTTACTCGTTTGGGTTTGGATTCGAAGATGATAATTACAGGAGATATGACCCAAGTGGATTTACCTAGAAATGTTTCTTCTGGACTTGCACAGACTGTCAAAATACTTAAAAATATTGATGGAGTTGCTGTGGTAGAACTTTCAGGAAAAGATGTAGTTCGTCATAAACTTGTTCGTCATATTATTAGTGCTTATGAGTCTTTAGAAGACCAAATGGCGCAGAAAGCAGAAGAAGCAAGAGAAGCAATCATTAAGGAAAGTAGAGAAAGCAGAGCTAAAAAACAGGAAGCTAGAGCAAATGCTTTTGATAAATTGAAATCTAAAAATGATTCGGAAGAAGAGTAAATTGTAAGTCTGTTTATTCTTATTTTAATGTGAACTCAGTATATGTTTTTCGTTTTTTACTCCTTTAGGAGTTACATATCAGCTTTTTTAAATCACAAATTATATAAAGTTCCTACAGAACAATTTGATGTTAGCTTCTATTTTTTACCAAGATAGAGTTCCGATGGAACAAAATTCAAGAAATAGCGTATAAACAACTGATTTATAAAGCATTAAAAACTTAGTTCACATTATTTTGTAACGTAAAGAAGAGTTTTATCTTTGATAAAGCTCTTTTTTTATTACTCATAAAACTCATCATCAATAGTTTCATCAAACTCAAAAACTCCATTTTCATTTTTGCTTATTTCACTCATTCTAAAAATTGCCATTCTTGGGATATAACCATAAATGTGAGGAAAAAGTAAACCATCAGGTGCATATTCATCTTTTACTAACGAATGAACACGTTCGGGTGCAATATGCAAAACCAAAACAGACTCTTCATCTGCAAAATATTTGTTAGCAGAACGTGCAACTTGCCCAGCATACGAACAATGAATAAATTCTCCTGGTGGACGAATTTGTGTATCTTGATAATGGTCTAAATCCCAATCAGAAAGCTTTACTAAATGATAAAAACGTTTGGGAAGTGGTTTTGTGAAAATGTTCTTTGGGTCTTGCCAACGCTCCCAATTATAAGCTTGAATATTAGGAAAATGCTTTTTATAATCGTACATAGAAGGCAAATCATAACTATATCCATGATAATAATAGCTTTTTTGTTGCTCCTTTGCATACTCTATTTCCATTAGCATCGTATAAGTTCCCAAGCTATTACTGTAATAATCTGGGTCATACATTCCATAAACAGACGAAATAGCTTCCTCTCCAATATCAAAAAAGCTACATGCAATTAGTTTTCCCCTTCCTTTATCTACTGGGTTTGTTTTACCTTCTCTTTCTGTATCATAAATGTTTATTTGATAGGTAGGGTTCGGTATTTTGTCTGGCTGACGGGAAAGAAAAACATAAATGTCTTGTGGAATAGTATGTGAAAATTTTTCTTTGTGTCTATTAAAAAGAACGTGGTGTTCTGTCGTGAGCGCAATAGGTTCGATAACAGTTCTGAAATGCTTATTTTTTGACATAATTTTTCTAAATCGTTTGCTCTGTTCATACCCTTCTAACTCTACACGCAAAGGCACAACCATACAGAGAATATCATCATATAATGCCCAACTGTATCTATAAAAATGTGTTCCAAAGTGTCGCCATCCTTGTTTCCACAAAATATCTAATTGTTCTGGGCGAACACGCATCAAGTGTTTACTTTCGTTGATATAATTAGGAGGTATTGCCATTCTGATTCAATTATAAATTATAAAGAAAATTAGCTGGTACATTAAAAACTACTTTTTCTCAACAGCTAACTGAACTTTTATCCCTAACTCGTGTCCAATATCCATCACTTGAATAATTTTTTGAATGGGTGTTGTATTCTCAGCGTGTAAAACTACTTCTTTATCACCTGTATTTGGAAGAATAGATTTGAGTTCGTCTTTCATTTGTTCGATAGCAACTTCTTGTTTATTGACATAAAACTTTCCCTCTTCTGAAATAGTAATTGTTAGCTTTGGCATTACTGCGCCACCTGCATTACTTGTCGGAACATTGACCTCTACTGCCGAAGGGGTTACAAAATTGGAAGTAAGCATAAAGAAAATCAATAACAGAAATACAATATCTGTCATAGAAGACATATTGAAAGTAGGGTCGAATTTGAGCTGGGATTTTGGCATAACATTCTTTTTTATAGAGATTATTTTTAATAAAAAAAATTAGCTTGTTTGTTGCAACATCAATATAAAATCGTGAATGAGCGTATTCATTTTACCCGTTACTTTATGAATTTTGGCTATCAAATAATTATACATAATATAGGCAAAAAGTCCTACTACAAGTCCTCCCATTGTGGTTCCCATAGCTTGATAAATTCCTGCTGCCAATGCTTGTGGACTAGCTGCCCCATCTTGATTAGCAAGTTGAGAAAAGGCTTGAATCATTCCAACCACTGTCCCTAAGAATCCAACCATTGGTGCAGCACCTGCCACTAAAGAAATATAACCTACTTTTCTTTCTAATTTAGTAAGTTCTTGTTGAGCTACCTCATCGATACGTTCTTTAAGCTGGTCTGATTTTACATAAGTCATTATCTCAAGGCTCTCTCTCAAAATAGCAGAATAAGAAGAAGAAGATTTACGTAAGGCTTCTTGTGCGCTTTCCATTCCTCTACTCATCAATAGTTGTTTGATACGGTCTAGTAAGTCTTTTGGATTTTCTCGTGTGAGCTTGAAAAATGTCCATAACCTTTCAAAGAAAAAATAAAATAATAAAATGGAAAGTCCAATAAGCGTATAGCTAACAATTCCACCTGTCATAAATACATCTAAGTAATTTACACTTGCAGGGGGAGTTTCAATAGTAGCTTGAAGTAAAATAAGGGAAATATTCACAGTTGAAATTAATTATATAGATAGGAAGATAGCTTTAGTAAGATACGTACAAAACACTTTTTTAGAATATTTTGAATAAATACTGAAAATCAGAGTCAGAATAAAAATAGCAATTTCAATTCTGAATTTTAATAATTAAGAACCCACATATCAGGATAAGTATTTCCTAATGTATTCTTTTGATTATAAGCTTCTCGCTGTGAAGCTTGGTCACCTACGGTTACTCGGTACATTCCACGCTTTGGATACATTACAATTTTAGCATTAGAAACACCACTTCCCTGCAAATCTGAGCGAAGTTTACGAGCATTTTCTATTTCTGCAAAACTACCGATTACAATATAAAAACGATTTTTAGCATTATTAATTATATCTTCTGGCTGTGTTTCAGAGTTTGATGTATATTCAGTTGATGGGTCTGTACCATTATTTGCTGTATTGTCTGTTGCATTATCTGTATCTGTATTGTTTTCTGTATTATCATTATCTATTCCGTCCGTCGAATTAGAAGCATCTGCTGTTTCATCAGTTGAGTTATCAACTTCTGTTACAGGGTCAGTATTGGTATCGTTAGTAACAATCGTAGTAGCAGGTTTTTGCCCTAAAAGAGCCTTTACACTTGCCATTGCACTAGGGTCTGAAAGTATGTAGAGTAGAAAGGCAAAAGCAAATAAAATTGGAATAGCGATAAGCCACGCAACTATTGAAGACCTTTCTTCTTCTTCCTCTTCCTCCTCTTCTACATTGATAACTGGAGGAGCTGTTTCGCTCTTAACTGGAGGGTTCTCTACATGTGAGGTAGAGTTAATAAAACCTTCTTTTTCCTTTTTCAGACGGTCTTCTTCCTCTACTGGATCTTTCGCAAATCTATCTCCTAAGGTCGCATAAAGAGCTGCGTCTTTTTCTGTATCTTCATTTATTTTTTCTTTTTGAGCATCTCTATCAAAAACAGGCTCATCATCAGTATTAGCTACCAAGTCTGTATCCTCATCATTATTATCTTGATTGTTGTCTCTCTTATTCAATGGTTTTCTGTCAAGTGATGGCAATCCAAAAGCGTCATCTAAGAGATTATCGTCGTCTTGCTCAAACTCTAACGAACCATCAGGCTTTTTCTTTATTGTTCCTAATTGACTGACATACGAACTTCCTGAATTTCGGAGTTCATCGTCTATTCTATTCGTCATTTTTTCTAATTCTACTTGAAAATCAAAAATACTAATCCCTTCGGCTTCGGTTACACGTTTTCGCAAGAGTTCGTTTTTGTCACTTTTTAATTTCTCATAAAAATGAACTTTTTTACTCGGTGGAGCTACTAAACTGCCAGAAATTTCAGAACCTGCATAACCTGCTACGAAAGTACCGAGTTTTGGAACGACAACTTCATCGTTTTCATTTAATAATTGTTTGATATATTTTTCGAGCATACTGCCTATATTTTTATTTAAAATTGCTTAAAAAGATGAGTTGAAAAAATGTTTTCTTAAAAAAATAGTTTTAATGGCATTTCAATAAGAGAAGATTAAAAAACCATTCAACTCAAAATTTACGTATTTATATGAAAAGGTAAAAACAAATAAGCAAAAAAAATAACTTTTGTCTATAAAATTTACAGTTTTAGCGATTTTTTTAGTGATTTTGTAGTAAAAATGGATAAATAAGGAAGTTATAATTTGTTACTATTCATTTATTTGATAATTCCTTCTACCAAAAACTCTTGTCTTTCATTCAAGATAACATTTTCAGAGCCTTTAATAGAATAGCTTTCTATTGAGCCTTTTTTTACTTTGATAATCAGTGTTCTATTATTTTCATAAAGCTTATTTTTATCTTTCTGAACAATCAAGATTTCCTTTACATTTTCGAAAGAATCATCATTTTCTTTCTCAAAAAGAATTTCCATTTGCTTTACTATCAAATTTTCTTCCTCTGTTTTGAATATCCATTTTTGAGGCGTTTTTTCTATCTTATATCTATCACGCAGTTGTGGGGTATTTATATCAGAAGAATAAAAAAAAGCAAATTCATCTTTCCAGTCTATCTTTTTGAGGGTTTGTTCACTTTTTTGTCCTTGCAGAACTGTTTTTTTAATGATTGTAATTCCTTGTTTTTCCAATTTTTCCAAAGAAGTAATTTGATTATCTAAAAATCCTTTCAAATCAAAAAACTGTGTTTCGGCTGTTTCTTTTACGTCAGGAGGAATACAAGAAGAAATTCCAAAAGCTAGAAATAAAAAAGATAAAGATAACATAATGAAGGAGTTGAGAAATTGATTCATAGCTGTTTTTTTAAATGAAGTAAATGAAATAAGAATTACTAACAAATTTGAGAGAAAGTAGTTTTGATTTGACCTTTGATAATTACTTTTTACGATTTTTTAGAATCAAAATTATTTGAAGACTGCTCAAGATTTCGTAAATTATTGAATGATTTGGAAAAATATAAAATAAATCTGTGGAAAACAGCTACATCTAACATCTACACTACAACTAACAAAGTTACTCAATCATTCTTTTACTAAAAACATCTTATAATTATGGCAATGCTCATCGTATTTACAATATTCGGACTTTTTTGGCTTGGTACTACACTAGCTTCTATTACCTATATGGTTTTCAAAAACAGCAAAAGTCTGACACAAAAATTAGAAGACCACCCACCTTTTTGGCTACAAGATTATTATGCTTTTCTGAATCGTCATCACAAACCTTTACTTGTTGGAAGTATAGTCATGGGAATTGGCTTGACTATTTGGGGAATCAATTCTCAAAATACTAGAAGCTGTGATTATCGCACAGAAAAAACGAGCTGTTGGGAAATAAATAATCATAGAGAAACAAGAATTATTATTAAAAGGAGAGGTTGCAATAAAAATAGAAGACAAGAAACAACTTATATAGAACGCTCTGCAACTCCTTATGGTGGAACAGAAAATCTATATCGTTATTTTGAGCAAAATAAAATAAATACGACAGGGGAAGCAGGAACTATCTACGTTCAGTTTTTTGTACAAGAAGATGGCTCTTTAGCTGATATTTCGGTTCTTTCAAGTGTTAGTCCTGCTTTGGATAATGAAGCTATTCGTTTGATTGAAGAATATCAAGAAGGCTGGAAACCTGCTTTGTATCACGGAAGAGCTGTTGAGCAACGTGTTGTTATTCCTGTCCAGTTTTAAAGTAAAAACTTTTAATCATTTAATCCTATTAACCTTTTTCGTTGGCTCGTTTTTGGAAATTTTTGGATATCGGTAGGTGCAGCTCTTATGGGCTTGAGTACCTACCTTTTACTTTTCGAAACAGTTGGTATTTCCTTCGAACTTGCTCCTCTCTGGATTCTCTTTTTCGGAACGCTTGTTACTTATAATTTGTGTGTGTTTTACACAAAGGGGACAGCTTCTGAAAAATTTGAATTTATTTATAAAAATAAAAATACCCTCAAAACGATTTTCTTTCTAGGTTTTATTTTACTTATTCCTGCACCCTTTTTTATTACTCTCAATCAGTTTTGGTTTTTGGTTCATTTGGCAGTTATTTCTGTCTTTTATACCGTTCCTATTCATATAGAATTGCCCTCAGAGGAAATTTTGGAAGAAGAGGTTAACGGAAAAAATAGTAATATCACAGAAAAAACTAATCAAAAGAAATACTTTTCAGTTCCTGCTTGGCGAAATATTCCTTATCTGAAAATATTTTTGATTGCTTATGTTTGGGCAAGTGCAACCGTTATTTTTCCGATGTTACACGAAGATTTGATAATCCAAAACTCAAAAACAATAACACTATTTTTGGAGCGTTTTTTCTTTACATTAGCAATAACAATTCCCTTTGATATTAGAGACAAAGAAGGCGATAAAAAAGTTGGACTAGATACTTTAGTTAGTTTTTTATCTCCTCAAATTAGCAAAGTAGTAGCTCTCTTTTTACTTATTATTTGTCTAGTTTTAATCTATAATTTTCACATAAATTACCTTCTTCATTTCGGAGTGATTTATCTTCTAACAGCTTTTTTAATTGTTTTTAGTTCTAGTAAGCGTTCAGAATGGTATTTCACAGGAGGTATTGATGGTCTTTTTGTAATTGAAGTCTTGATTCTGATGCTTGTATAAAGATAAGTTCTAATACTCTAAAGCAAATATAGAAATGTCATCAATTTGAGATTCTTTACCTTCCAACATCCAATCTGTGATTGTTTCCTTCAAAAATTCTTGTTGTTCTTTCATAGGTTTGGCATGAATCTCAAAAAAGGTTCTTTCCAAACGTTTAGAACCGAATTTTTTATTTTTAATTCCCCCAAACTGGTCTTGATACCCATCTGTTGTTTGATAAACATAGATGGTATCTTTAGGAATTATAGTATGTGTAGTAAATATTTTTTGCTTCGTATTACGCCATCCTCCAATACTAAATTTATCTCCTTTTATCCTTTTAATTTCATTATCTTCAATCAAGTAAACAGAATTCATTGCACCAGCCAGTTCTATTTTGCGTTCATTTTTATACAAACAAACAACACTCATATCCATTCCATCTTGACCTTGATTCTCTGATTGATTTAACGAATAACGAATCAAATTATCTACTTCAAGCAATATCTCACTTGGATTGGTTATATTCCTAGCATTCACAATTTCTTCCAAAACATTAATTCCTATTACAGACATAAATGCTCCTGGTACGCCATGTCCTGTACAATCTGATTGTATTGCAATTATTTTATCTCCTAAATCTGAAAACCAATAAAAATCTCCTGAAACAATATCTCTTGGAATATATAATACAAAATAATTTTTTAGAGATTCAGACATACGATTATCAAACGGCAGCAGAGCTTCTTGAATACGTTTTGCATAATTTATACTCGCTGTTACACCATCGTGCATGTGTGTAATCTTATCATTTTGAGTAGTAATAACTTGTAAAGAAGTCTCTAATTCTTCATTAATCTGATGTAGTTCTTCTACCGTTTCTTTAAGAGCAACAGTTCGTTCTTCTACTTTTTGCTCAAGCTCTTCTTTTTGTTCTTTAATTAAATCTTGATTGATTTTGAGCTGTTTAAGTTCATTTTTTTGAGCAATTGCTTTTTCTTTTCTGTATTGATTAATACGCATAGCAAGAGCAATAGAAAACAGAATTACTTCGGCAGCCGAACCAATAAAAATAGCATTTTGAGTAAAAAAATTTGGAGTTAAAGCTCCGTTTACTTGCAATATTAACAAGGCAATACCAGTCAAATAACCTGTCCATGCTATTACATAGATAAATGCCTGTTTTTGTTTTTCAACAATAAGACAATAAAACCCTAATGCAATTAGATAAATACTAATTACCAAACTCATTACTTGAGATATAGCATTTAGAAAAGCTTTGTCCAAAAATATATCTAATATTGCAACTATGATACACGATGATGCAAAGAATTTAAGAATCCAGTAATTTTTAATGCTATGTTCCTTTAATTTTAAATACTGAGAACAAAACTCTATAATAAAAAATAGAGCCAAAGATACTGCAAATACCAAATAATAATTCAGACTAGGCGTATTAGAGTACAAAAACCTATGTGCAAAGCCTGTCAGCATTGCATAAAATAATCCTACAAAGACAATATAGCCTAGATAATAAGTGTATGCTTTGTCTTTCACATTAAATACAAGAAATAGATTATACATAAAGAGGGCAAACAAAATCCCAAAGTATATTCCAAAGAAAAAGTTATATGTGATTTGTTTTTTGTCAATCTGCTTTCTATCAGATAAATATATGGGAAGCTCTAAAGGAAACTTACCACTAAAACGGATATACATTACTTCGTTATCCTCTACATCAAATAAAAACATTCTGTTATCGTAATCACGCTGGTCGAAGGGGAGGTGTGAACCATATCGTTTTTTTACAAATTTATTTTCTGCTTTACGATATACATCAAGCGTATCGATTAAAGGATTAGCTATTTCTAAAACTTTATCTTCTGCAATAGAAGGAGTTTCCAAACGAACCCAAATAGCATCATTTGTATTAGCAAAATTTAGGAGTTTATCTGTAGATTCTATAAACTTTAAATCATCAATTTCTTCAACATTATTATACTGATGCAAAGAATCAACAAAATAAGAAATTTGCAACTCTTGCGCTTGTAAAGAAAATGAAAAACAAGCAAAAAATAGGAAAAGACATAGTATATTTCTTAGCATTTTTTTAATCTAAAAAATGGTAACTTAAAAATATAAAAATAAATTTATATCTTTTTTTTTGCAAAAAACCTTACTCCATTGACAAAACTTTAATTTTTTGATCAAATTTAGTTTCACTAGTCATTGGATTATTGAGTATTTTTTTAATTTCTATTAATCCATATCTGAAAAAAGAGTATTCATTATATCCATTTGAACAGACTCTTATTTTTGTTTTTTTATGTTTCCATTCTCCTACTTTGTAACACCAAACAAAGGCAATGGAACACAAAGCAATTAATTTAGCTATTTTATTTGGTTCTGTTAATTTTGTATTTTCTAAGTTAAAACCTTGTGATTTTAGTGCTTTAAACAACGTTTCGATTTCCCAACGTTGTTTATAAATTTCAAAAATATTATCCAATAAAACAGGTGATGCTAAATAAATATATCCTTTTTGTGTTCGACTTACAGATAAATATACCTCTGCTTCATTGACTACAAATGTTCCATCTAGTTGATAGGTTTCTGAAATCGAAAGCCCTCTACACCATGCTACAATAGACTTTGTTTTCCCTTTTCTAGTAGCTTTAAAGTTAGATTTTATACGCATTACAAAATCAAATTTTTTTGTAGCTAAATAGAAAAACCATTTTTTACCTATAAACTCTCTATCTGCTACAAGAGCAGTAATAGATAAATTAGGAAATTGATTTAAGAAATCTTCTATCAAATCAATTCGTTGTTGAGTAGCTGAATTTCCTGTCCTCGAAAGTACAGACCAACAAAGAGGAATAGATACCCCTTTATGAGCTGCTGAGAGAAGCAAAATATTAATATGCTCTTTTCCAACTTTCCAATTCGTTCTATCCAAACACAGTACGATATTTTCCCATTGTTCAATGCCTTCTAAGGAAATAATCAAATTAGTAATTGCTTGAAAATCAAGCTCATAATAATTTAAAAAGCGTTCTATACGACGTAAAGAAGAACTGTATTCTACATTCCTTTCAAACGCAGTTGCAATTTGAATTAAACCTCCTAGACCTACCTTTATAACAGCTATTACAAAAAGACCTATAAATTGAACTCGGGCTAAATGAAACCCTTTTAAATGAGAAGATAAAACACTAACTAATTTTGTAACTTTACCACTAGAAGCATACTTTGCTTTCGCCATAATTGAGAAAATTTTGTGAGAAAAATTTTGTGAGAAACTCAATTATGGCTTTTTTTTATCTAAATTTAAAATCTTTTGTCAGAGGACTGAGGGAAAAAACAGAAATATTTTTAAATAAAAAATAAAATATATCCTAGAGTTTAATTTAGTTTTTTAAATAAAAAATCCCACTTATTAAACGTTATCACGAATAAAAGCTATTTTCTTATGTTCAGACAGGATGCCTAAATTACCTATAGCAAATCGTGATAGTCTTTATTATAAAATAAGTGAGATTGTATATTTTTTCTGACTCCTTTAAACTCGTTCAATATGTTGTTTTGATAATAAGGCAACTCCTAATAGTAATAATCCAATAGAAGTTCCTTTCAATATTCCATTAATTATATCAGGTATTTGAATATAATACTGACAAATAAAGCTCAAAAACATCAGCAGAGCAGCAAAAGTAATAAGTAGCAAATAACTTTTATTTAGATTTTTCATAATTGTAAAGGGGATTTAATCTATAAATACTTAAAACTTATCTTTAATTAGTGATACGCAACAAAGCCGAATAAGTTTCAAAAAATCTTTATATTATACAATTATTTCAATTCTCTTTCACTTTTTTAGTCTCATAAGTTTAAAACCTCCACGCCACAAATCTAGTTTTTTTGTTTCCTTGTTCCATATTTACTGTTTTGTGTTCTGCTTTTAGCTTTTCTAACTGTTTATAAATTGCTTTTAGATTTCCACCTTTCGAAACGAGTGTTGTAAACCAATTTACTTGATTTTTGAACTCTACGCTTTGTTTTATCATTCTTTTTATAAAAAGAGCCTCTCCACCATTGCACCAAAGTTCATTTGCTTGTCCCCCAAAATTTAGTTTTATATTCTTCTCATCTATTTTATCATTATTTTTATCATTGCTTTTTAGGTTTTTTACTTTGCGTAAGGCTGCCGAGTTTGCTTCTTTTTCTGATGCGTGAAAAGGAGGATTACAGATTGTAAAGTCAAAATATTCATTTTCTTTAATTACTCCCTTAAAAATGTTTGCATTTGATTTTTGATGACGAATTTCTATATTTTGCTTGAGTTTTTGGGAGGTTTCTACATTTTTTCTAGCTGATTCAATAGCCATTTTATCAATATCTACTCCTACCATTTTCCAATCAAATAACTGACTTGCTAATATTGGATAAATACAATTCGCTCCAACGCCAATATCAAGCCCTTTGATAGTTTTATTATTACTTTCTGCATCTAATAAATCTTTTAGATAAAATAAATAATCGACTCGGCTCGGAATAGGAGGACACAAATAACCTTCTGGAATACTCCAATTTTGAATCTTGTAATGATGGGCTAGAAGCGACTTATTAAGCTGTAAAACTGCTTTTTCATTAGCAAAATCTATCGTTTCTATATCGTGTTTGTTTACAAATACATACTCTTTCAGAGCAGGATTACTTTTGATAAGTTCTTTGAAGTTATAAAACGAATTATGAATGTTTTTTGGATGCAAAATTTTTTAATTTGAAATTTGTAGGTTTTTATGTTGAAGTTGTTTAGGAATAGATTGTGTATTTGTTGGTGTCGCTACGCTAAAACACTAACAAAGGCTAAGTTATTTTTCCTTAGAACTTGGTTAGCAAACCCAATTCTAAAGAAAAATATATTCTTGAACAACTTCACTGTATATCAACCAAGTATATATTTTACGTGTTTTCCTAGTTTTTAAATTTAGGATACACACAATTTTTGTATAAAAAAGCTTCTTTAGCAAACGTTATCACAGTTGATTGTTCATGTGCATTCAGTTCCTCAGAAGCGTGATTGAAGTATAAAATAACACTTCTGAGGAAGTGACAGATTCATTTATGAGCAAATGAATACACAAAAATACCTCGTACAAAAATAACCATGATAAAGTTTAGTTTGCATTTTTTTTGGGTAAACCTAATAAATTTAATTTCGTAAACCTAGAAAGCATTGATTCAACTAATTTGACCTCCTAAAAAATGAAATTACGTCTTACTTTATTTATATTTCTACTTTTCATTACAAATAAAATATTTTCTCAAAATGATTCTATTGAAAATGTGGTTTTACTTTCTTATGATGCTTATGCTAACAAAAAAAATGCAGCTAATTTTGATACATTAAAAATTGGAGATGATATTAAAGATTCGGTTTTGGTACAAAAAGGAGGTTATTTGTGTTTGATGAATGAAAAAGGATATTTAGTAGAATACCACGCTGATAAAGAAGATAAAAAGTATAAAATTAAACATACGAAAAATGATAATTTATCCTTAAACGCACACCGTTCAAGAATAGAAGTTGCTAATTTTTGGATAAATATCAATACAAATCAAGAGAGAAGACCTTGTCTTTTTTCAAAAACAGATATTATTCATAGATACCCAAATGATATAAGTATTTTAGCAGAAATAAAATCAGAAATACTATTTGATACTACAGTTATTTTTTTAGATTACTCTTTTTATAAATCTACTTACGAATATCAGCATAGATATGATGATGAAGATACTATTTTTACACCTAAAAATGTCCATATAGAAATAAGCGATATAAGAAATAATTCACTATACAAATCTTCTCTTGATAACAACTTTTTTATTTTCACTTGGGATTTAGTGAATAAAGATAGTTCTGATAGAAATAATATAGCTATTTATAAGTTTGTTGCGCAAGATAATAAAGGAAAAGAATTAAAGAGTGGAACTTATGTATTGAGAGAAAAACGTAAAGAATTAAATACTTATGAAGAGTATTTGACATCAGATAGCAATACTAATTTTGATAATTTTCTTAAAGCTATTTTAGCTGCTAATAATAATGCTATTTACTTTCCTACTTTTCGTCAGAAATTTATGAAAGACCTTCCCCAAAATGCTCATCAGTCTGTTCCAAATACAAACTATGATTTTGCTGTATATTTTGACTTTCAGATTCGATAAAACTTGAGAACAGTTTTTATAATTTAAGGTCAGTTCCATAGAGCAGACCGAAACAAACAGAATATTATTCTGATCAAAAAGCTATTTTCAAAATATTTATAAGAAAATCAATCAAAAAATCAATTTTATTTAAGTAAATTTGGTTTTCTTACTTCAATTAAATTCATAAATGAAAACCCTATTTTTATCTCTCCTTACCTTTTTATTTTCTATGTCACTTATGGCTCAAAATGCTGAAAACCCTCTTCTGGGAAACTGGAAAGGAGAATTATCAGTTTCAGGAATGAAACTACCTTTAATTTTTCATATTTCAAAAATTGAAAACGAACAAGATGAAAACACGGATATTTTTTCTGCTACAATGGACAGTCCTGCACAAGGAGCAAAAGATATTCCTGTAAGTGAAGTTACTTTTTTAGATAATAATCTGATAGTCACAATTTCAACTTTAGGGGCGTCTTATGAAGGAAAGTTAATTTCTAAAACTCAAATTGAGGGAACATTCAAACAGGCAGGACAAAACTTTACTCTGATACTAAATAAAATGGAAAAAGATTCAGAAAAAGAAATCTTAAACCGTCCACAAGAACCCAAAGCACCTTTTGATTATAAAATTGAAGAAGTACAATTTCAAAACAAAAAAGCGAAAGAAGAAACTATTTTAGCAGGTACACTTACTTTACCCAAAAATACAAATCAAGAAACTCCTGTTGTAATTTTAATTTCGGGAAGTGGGGCGCAAGATCGAAATCAAGAAATTTTGGGACACAAACCTTTTTTAGTAATTGCAGATTATCTTACAAAAAATGGAATTGCTGTTTTGCGTTATGATGATAGAGGAACGGCACAATCGACAGGAAATTTTGAAAGCTCTACATCCAAGGATTTTGCAACTGATGTAGAAGCAGCGATTGATTTTCTGAAAACAAGAGATGATATTGACACAAAAAAAATAGGTTTAATCGGACACAGTGAAGGTGGAATGATTGCACCAATGGTCGCAGCAAATCGTAAGAAAGATGTTGCTTTTATTGTTCTTTTAGCTGGAACAGGTGTAAATGGAGGAGACCTTCTAGTAGAACAACAACAAGCTATCGGAAAATTAAGTGGAATGAGCAAAGAAGATTTGGCAAAATCAAAAAGAGAAAATGAAGGTGCATTTAGGATTGTAAATGAAATAACTGATGAAAAATTACTTCACGAAAAAATGAAATTGTATCTTACAGATTCAGTCAATCAAGATGATTTTCCTGCTTCTATGACTAAAGAAGAGTATATAAATGCACAACTTTCTCTTATTACTTCGCCTTGGATGTCTTATTTTTTGAGATACAATCCAAAAGAAAATTTATCAAATACAGTTTGTCCTGTTTTGGCAGTCAATGGTCAGAAAGATTTGCAAGTAGATGCAAAGATTAATCTTAAAGCTATAGAAAAAGCATTAAGAGAATCAGGAAATAATAAAGTAACTGTAAAATATTTTCCAAATCTAAATCATTTATTCCAAACAGCAGAAACAGGTTTGCCTTCTGAATATGGAACATTAGAAGAAACTTTTTCTCCTTTAGTTTTGGAAGCGATGAAAGACTGGATAGAACAACAAACTAATTGATAAAATATAAACCCTAAAAATCTCAAAGATTTTTAGGGTTTATAAAAAAGAAATTTTCATTCCTCTGTGTTCTCTGTAACTCTATGTTTAATAAAAAATTAACTTCTCTGAATTACCATATCTTCCAATGATTCTACCCACAGTGGATGCGAATTAAGACTATCGACCATATCCCAGCGTTCTCCACCAAGCTCTAAAAAGTCTTCGTGATAAGTTTCGGCTACCTCTACTGTCGTTTCCAAACAATCAGCTACAAAAGAAGGTACAAAAACAATGAGTTTGCGATAGCCTTTTTCGTACATTTCCTTTATTACATCATCTGTATAAGGCGTAATCCAAGGGTCAGTTCCTAAGCGAGATTGAAAACAAACCGTATAATCTTTTTCTGTAATTCCTAATTCTTTTGCCAAATGGCGTGAAGTTTCATAACATTGCGCTCTATAACAAAGGCGATTTACAGCACTAAATTTTTCACAACAACGACCTATTTGACAATGTGAACTTGCTTTTTTGAGTTGGCGTTGTGGCAAACCGTGATATGAAAAAACATAATGGTCATAATCGTGTGTTTTTAAAAGCTCCTCTCCTTGCAAGGCAAATGCTTTTATCATTTTTTCATCTGTCGGATAAGAATCTACAAAAGAAACTTCTGGAATCAATAACCATTTAGAAACAAGCTGCATGACACGCTCCAAGACCGACCCCGTGGAAGCCGAAGCATATTGAGGAAACATCGGAATAACGATAATTTTCTTCGGATTCATTTCCTGTAACTCGTTCAATACATCAGGAAGTGCAGGAGATTGATAACGCATAGCCAAGCGAACTACATATTTTTCTCTTTTCGTTTTGTCAGTCTCCTTTGCAGAATATTCATCTAAAGAGTGTTGTAGTTTTTCAGCTACATCTACTCCGTGATATAATAAAGGCGAACCTCTATCTGTCCATAATTTCTTGTATTCTGCTGCTGATTTTGGCGCACGAAAAGGCGCAATAATTCCGTTTACAAGTCCATAACGAAGAGGTGCAGCAATATCAATTACTCTTCCATCTAATAAAAATTCACGTAAATATTTTCGTACGTCTGGAGTTTTTGGAGAATCTGGAGTTCCTAAATTAACGAGCAAAACTGCAATAGGGGCATTTTTCATAAAACTATTTTTGTGTATGAAGTTATTGATGAGAGCATCAATAAGTGCAAAATTTTCTTCATTTCATTTTTTAAAAGTCTCTTCTAAACTTGATGTTAATTAAAAGAGTTTTGAAATTATGGTGCAAAAGTAGGTATTTTTTTGATAGTTTATTGATAGAAAAACAGAGTAGATAGAATTTGATTATTTATTCAATAAGAAATACTCTTCCATAATCTCTACCCCAGAAGATGTACCGATACGTTCTGCACCAGCTTCTACAAAAGTTTTTAGTTGCTGATAGGTTTTTATTCCTCCAGATGCTTTTATCCCAACCATTTGAGAAACTGTATTTCTTATAAGCTCCACATCTTCTAACTTTGCACCTGCATAAAAATCTGTTGCATTAGATGAAAACCCAGCATTTGCAAAACCTGTCGAAGTTTTGACAAAATCTGCTCCTGCTTCTTGACAAATTAAAGCTGTTTCTTTGATTTCTTTCTGAGATAAATAAGCCGTTTCTATGATTACTTTTAGCATTTTTTCGGCTTGATGAGCAATTTCTGCCAGTCTTACAATTTCTATTTTTGCCCAAAACGGATTTGTTTTGAAACCTGTCATCGAAATTACTACATCTAACTCATCTGCGCCATCTTTTAATGCCACTTCTGCTTCTCTTACCTTTGTTTCAGTACGATTATAACCTAAAGGGAAACCAATAACTGTAACTATTTTAGTATCTGTTTTGAGTAAGTCTCGCTTTACTTTCTTAACCCAAAAAGGAGGAACACAAACACCCATAAATTTATATTTGAGAGTTTGTTCTATCAATTCTTCAATTTCTTTATCTGAAATGGTAGGTCTAAGGTTGGTTTGTTCTATATATTGAGCAGGATTCATCTTTAAATTAGGATTATTTTATTGTTGGTGTCGCTACGCTAAAAAACCAACAATGGCAGAAATAAAATATTTTATTGAATCAACCAACAAAATGACTTTTCTGTTATTTTTATTCTTCTCCAAAATATTCTACATAATTTTTTTCTGTCTCAAAAAGCGTGAGTGAATGCAAAACAGCATTTTTTTCTGACAAATCAATTATTTTTGGCGCAAGAATTTTCCAAAACTCCATAATTATAATTTCACAAGAAGGAATTTTATTTTGTAGAAACTCTACTTCAATATTTAGATTTTTATGATCCACTTTATCAATAACTTCAGTTCGGATAAGTTTTCCTAGCTTTTTTAAATCTAATACACAGCCTGTTTCTGGATTTATTTTTCCTTTTACTTTTACAATTAATTCAAAATTATGTCCATGAAAATATTGATTCGAACAAATTCCGAACTCTTCTTCATTTCTCTCATCGCTCCAATCAGGATTAAATAATCGGTGTGAAGCACAAAAATGCTCTTTTCGGCACAAATAAACCATGTTTTTTATCTATTACTTATTTTATCAGCTTTATTTTATTTGAAACCACAAAATTACGCTTATTCTATCAAAATTGATAATTTTATTTGAGAATAGAACGGCTAGTGTAGGTTTAGTAAAAGATTCGTAGTTTTTTTTGGTTGTGATGCTACTTCTAAATTTTCACTTTATTTCAAGTGTAAAACTATTTTGACTAAACACGTATCCCCATTAATGTAATATCGTCCCGTTGTGGTGTGTCTTGTTGATGATTATCTAACAAATCAATAAGTTGTTGTTGTTGTTGTTCTGTGGAAAAAGAAGCCAAAGAAGAAAGTTGTTCTGTAAGTTTTGGTGTACCTAGTTTTACTCCATCTGGGTTAGATTGGTCTGTAAATCCGTCAGAAAAAAGATAGAGCATTGTTCCTTTTGGCAAAAACGCTTCCTCATTTTCAAAGTCATTGTATTTTTTCTTTCTTGAATATCCACCAATAGAACGTCTATTTCCTTTAACTATTTGTAACTCATTAGAAGGTAAAGTATAAAAAAGAGGACGTTTTGCTCCACAATAAGTTATTTTGATATTTTCTTCTGAATGGTTTTTATCAATGACACAAAGAGAGATATCCATTCCATCAGCATTCACTTTTTGTTCTTGTCTTAATGAAGTTTTTATTTCTTTGTGTAACCATTCCAAAATTTCTGCTGGGTTTGTAAGATGTTGTTGAGTCACAGCTTCATTAAGAAAAGCATGACCAAGCATAGACATAAATGCCCCTGGAACGCCATGTCCCGTACAATCTACAACAGCTACAAAAATTTTATGTTCAGTTTCTGTTTTTAACTCTGTTGCCCAATAAAAATCCCCAGAAACAATATCTTTAGGACGAAAAATGACAAAATGTTCATCAAAATACTCTTTTAGTTCTTGTTCAATTGGCAAAACAGCTTGTTGGATAGTTTGAGCATAACGAATTGAATCAGTAATATTTGTATTTTTATTAGCAATAATTTGATAGGCTTTTATATTATCCAAAGCAATGGCTGTGTAAGCACCCAAAGTATCTAACATATCCAACTCTAAAGAAGAATATTTATGTTTTTTCATACTTTGTACTGTCAAAACTCCAATGGTTTCTCCTTCTGAATTTAAAGGCAAATAAACCAAAGAATAAGGTAAATTACCCACTTCAACGTCTTCTAAATCTATATCAAAGTATTCTTTATACTGAGACTGTGAATCTGTAATTACTAATCTTTCATTATTTGTTAAAGACCTAACCGATAATCTAGTAGTATCACTTAGGGAATCTGAGTGAGCAGGTAGAATTTCATTATTTTCTACAAATCCCTCAAACTCAATTTTATTTGTGTCTTTATTAAGAATTCCGATTCCAAATCCATCAGCAGGCATAAGTGTATTTACACTCTCATAAACTGTTTGAATAAGTGTTTTTACATCAAGAATATTTGTTATTTTCTGTCCAATTTCACTAAGAATACGCACATTTTGGTACGATTTTTCAATTTCTTGTTTTTGATTACTAATAGCAGTATTGGCAAGAGATAAATTTTCAGCCTGTAATTCCAACTCTTCTTTTTGATTATTGATAGCTACATTTGCTTGTGAAAGATTGTCAGTTTGCATTTGTAACTCTTCTTTTTGCTGAATAATTTCGGCTGTACGTTCAGTAATTATTTTTTCTAGTTTAGCTTTATCCCTTTCTAACCTTTTCGTATTTAGTTTTACGATTAACCAAACAAGTAAGACTGCCAAAATAACATAAATAACATAGGCTATTGGTGTTTTATAAAAAGGTGAATGAATCTCAAACTCATATACTGCTTCTTCACTTTCTACTCCCCAAATTGTACGAGCCTGTACTCTAAATTTATATTTTTTATCAGATAGGTTGGTATATTCTTTTTGAGCTTTAGATGACCAAGATGACCATTTTTCATCTAATCCTTCTAGTTTATATCGATATTCTGTTTGCTCTGGAAAACTCATCTCTGGACAAGCAAAAGAAAAACGCAGTGCATTAAAACGATAGTCTAATTTTAATTGTTGATTCGTAGGTTGTAAATAAGTAATTAAGCTGTCTTCTCCCAAAAATGAACCACCAAAAAGCAGTGAATCTGTTTCTCCTAAAAATTCTATTTTACGAACCTGTACAGTTGGCTTCTGATTAATCTCAAAATTTCGTTTTGAATCTATAAAAACAAATCCATCTCCTACACCCAAAACTAATTTCCCATTAGGAAGTGTTTTGTTTAGATTGATTTCACTATAAATAGATTGTAAGGCTGTAAAATCAGTTTGTTGCCTATATTTATTTCCTTGTTCTTTCCATAAAACGCCTCTTTCTCCACTGATTTCATACCAAATATTGTCCTCTTTATCTTCATGAAGACGAGATATATTTTTACCCTTAAAATAAGCATCAAAAAATTTATCTTTGACAAATTTGTCTTGTTTCTCATCATATTTTAATACTGTGTTTTTGTTTACTACTATTAATCTACCTTGTATTCGATGGATGTTATTGCCCATTTCAGAAAATAAACCTTCATCAGCAGTATATAACTTTGCCTCTAATAAACTATCATAATCTTCTGAAAAAGTCAAACGATAAACTCCTTTATTATTACTTTGCGTCCACCAATATCCTTTATATTGACTCAAAGAACGCACACTTTCATCAAAGTTTGGATAGAGTTTTTCACTCCACTCTTTGCCTTTTACATCACTTACCCTTGTAATAAGTTGCACCCCTCTTGACAATACTGTCAAAAATCGTATAGTAGTTGGCGAAGAAACAGGTTGTACCGACCAAACTGCTTTGTTCAGTATATTCAGCATATTTGCTGATGTATCAGTAACTTCAAATACTCCTAAATTATGTCCATAATAAATTTTGTCATCATGAGGTGTTGAAGCTAATGCGTATCCTTTTGTACCATTAAGTAATGAAAATGGTTTTAATTCTCCATTTGCAGGATTTGTTCTAGTTGGATAATTATTTTGATAAATTCCTGAAGTAGTTCCTAGATATAATTTATTGTAGGTTTCTGAATAATCGGCTGTCAATCCTTTTCCTGTTACTCCCTGCTTTTCTCCAACCGTTGAATAAGGAAGACCTAAATAAATGCAAGAAATACCATTGTCAGTAGCAAGCCATAAATTACGTTCTTTATCCAAGTATAAATTATAAATTGTATTACTCTCAAGTATATTTTCTTTATTGAGATGTAACTTTATATTTCCCTCTAAATCTGTAATAAAAACTCCATTTCTAAGAGTTGCAACAGCTATTTCTTGAGAAGGTAAATGAACAGATGCATACCCTCCAGCCTCATTAAATGTGGTTGTAGAAGGAGATTCAATTTTAGTAACTATTTTATTTCTCACCTCAAAACTTCCCTCTGGGCGAGTAAGCGCAATTAATGCATTATCATTTTTTTGTTCCTCTTTATTTTTGGATAGTATTCCATAAACATACTGTGTACCAATATTTTGCTCTGAAAATGATTCTAGTTCATAGTTATTATTCAATTTTAGCAGTCCTTCTCTATCATATTTTACATATAGTTCATTATTTGCAAAAAAAGCAGTCCCAAATCCTTGTTCTGGTGTTATGATTTTTTTAAACTCTCCATATTTATAAATCAAAAGTTGTTCGGCTGTTCGAAAATATACCTCTTGTTTTTCTTCTTGAATAAAAATCTGCCAGACATCATTAAAATTCCTTTTATCTTCAGGTATTTTGTCCACCAAAGAAATATAATGTAACGTATTTGTCGAATCAGGCTTGAGCATTCCAAGTTCACCTTTTGCTCCAACAAATATTTCTCCTTTTGCTGTTATGGCTAATGATTTTATCGTTGAATTATTAGTTATTCTATATTTGCGCCAATTTTTACCATCAAACTCCAAAATACCTTCATTATTTCCGATATAAATAAGTCCATTTGGGCTTTGAGCAATTGCCCAGTTTTGAGAAGAACCATTATATTCTTCTGGCAAGAAATTACGCACTAAAGGAAAACCTATTTCTGGAACAAGAGTAGAAAACGTTTGATTTTGATTAGATTGAGCCATTACATTTCTTTCTATTGCAAAGAGATGAATTAGTAAAATAAAACAAAATAAAAAATTATTTTCTTTAAAAAGATAATAACCTTTTTTCATAAAGAAATAAGTTAAACAATAAAAGATTTACAAACGAAATACAAAATAACTTAACGGTTACGTTGTATTTAATAAAAGAGTATTATACAATAATAACTGAAAAAACTAAAAACTAAAAACATTTCTTAAATTTTCTTTTCTCTTCCAATGCCTCTTTTATCCTTTTTTCAGTTTCGGCAATAAGCGAAGTAGAACTATTTCCTTCTTCTAACCAAACTTTCATGTCAATTGGTTCTAATACTTTTAATTGAAAATTAATACCAAAAGGAATGGGTTTGAAATTGTAACGCTGCATTTTCCAAAAATTATCTATTACAACAGGCATAATAATAGGAGGATTTTTTGCCATAGCTTTAAACATCATCAAAAGACCTGCTGGTTTGAAGGGCAGCATATTGCCATCTTTTGAGCGTGTTCCTTCTGGAAAAATACAACCTGCATAATTATTTTCATTAATATAATTCGAAAATTTACTCATCGCAACAAGGGCTTGTCTTCTGTCTTTTCTATCAATCAGAACAGAACCTCCATGACGCAGATTATAAGAAATGGCAGGTGTTCCGTATTCTAATTCTTTTTTACTCACAAACTTTGGATGATGTTTCCTAAATGTCCAAAGAATGGCAGGAACATCATAAATACTTTGATGATTCGAAACTACAATTATTGGTCTATCCGTTGGCAGATTGGGCTGTTTCATCTTTGGAAGCCTTGCACCCAATGTATATAAGCCTTGCATGAGCCAAAAAGCCATATAATCTACACTTTTTTTATGTCCTTTGTATTTCCAAAGATTAAGTGAAACGACTTGTAAAACGTGAAAAATACAAAGTGTGCTATAAAAAACAACTATAAAAATAGGTGTAGTAAGCCAAGAGATAATTTTATGAAAAATATTCATGATAAATAATTTGTGTTCTATATTGTGTGTTTTGGTATTTTTGATGCAAAGTTGCTTATTTTTCATTGAAAAACACACCTTTTTTGAACTAAAAAAATGCCACCCCAAAAATTAATTTTGAAATAGCATTTTTAAATTATTGATTTTAATGTCTTTTTTTGTGATTAATCTCCATCGCCACTATCGTAGGTAATCGTAATTCCTAAAAGAGAAATCATTTCACTTTTGAAGAAACGAGTAAGTTTTTGCATTTCTGTCAAGACATTATTTATTGCTGTCGGATTTGAGTTAATTTGAACTTGTAAACTTTCGTTAGGTAAAAGGTTAATTGCTTTTCTTACTTCTTCCAACTGCGCTTTAGTTTCCAAAACTACAGCTTCCCCACCCTCTATACTTTCTAGGTACTCTTCAAAACCAACTTGGTCTTGTCCGTTTAAAGCTTTTCCATACCAAATGCGTTCAATATTTTCAAAGTGTGCTTTCAAAAAAGTAATTGATTCTTTGCTGTAATATGCCTCTACCAACTTAGGCTCGGCTTGTGTTTGTCCTGCTCGTCTTCCAAGTGGCAAACCTAATTTAAAATTTTTGATACTCTCAAAACTCTTACTCCATTCATTAAATAAAATAGAAACTCCACTTCCTGCATCTGTTCCCGTGTTGCTCACAAAGGTCTCTTTGTAACCATTTTGCCACGAATCATTTACCTTTTTTACTTCTGATTGAATATTTTGCACTACGGCAAGTAAATAATTCTTTCTATTTTGGTCTGTATATTTTTCTACTATGTTTGCTTTACTTTCTGTATCAAAAAGTAAATATTCTGCTCCTAAAAAACCTCTAGAATCTCTATCAAAATTGTTTAAGGAAGAATTATTTGTACTGATATAACTTTCAATTTTAGTCTCACTTACAGGGAAAGTTCCAACATTTTCCAATAGCGAACCAAGCGTTCCTTGTGCTGCCCCAAAATTATAAACATTGGCATCTTGAAAAGATAAATAAGCTGATTTCCAAGCATTTTGAGCAACTTCTAAATTAGCAATAGATGGATTTTGAGTAAAGTTTTGAGTTGCTTCTACAAATAAAGTTGTATTACTTTCTAGGTTTTGATAAGAAGGAATAATCAAATTAGTTGCTACATTATCTAATAATTCTTTTCTATCAAATTCCGTTTTTTTGGTCTCTGTTTCATTTCCACACGAAGAAAGCCCAAAAAGTGATATAATTATAAAAAAGACAAAGTAAAATTTAAAAAAAATAGTTGCCATAGATTTAGTTGTATATAAAGGTAGTATAAGTTTTAAAAATCATTAAAACACAAACAACTCAAAAAGCTGTTTTTGCGTATATGATAGAATTAGCCTAACTCTGATTGATGTTAAAATAGAAATAAAATGATTATTATTTTTGTTTAGACTAATTTTAAATAAGGTTTTAATTTTCGACAAAAGTACGTTCTACGTCTTTATTTTGCAAATCTGTTTCAATTTTTTCATTCCAAAGTATGTCCTATCATTCTCATAAATTAAATTCTTCTACCCATTCTCATATTATAAATAGAACTGACCCAATTACAGGCGATTCTGTCAAGGAAAATGATAATGTTGTTTTCTGTGCTGTCTGTAAATCTTGTTTTTTGGAAGATAGTTGGGTTTATATGAATGAGCAGCACTGTGAACAAAACAAAACGCTTGAAAATGTTCCTCCTTTACCTGCTAGATTTTCAGCAAAAAAATCCGATAATCAATTGATAGCAAGTTTATTAAGTAGTGAAATGCGTTATGAAACTATTTTTGGTGTTGCTACTTTCTGTTTCTTTCTTAGCTTTTTCATAATGAGCGCATTAGAGCATAATTTTGGAATAAAAATGAACTTTAACCTTATATTTTCAATTGCTTTCTTGGGAGGACTCTTTGCTACAATTGTAACTTCTGCACCTCTATTTAGACCTCTAATTGGTAATCATCAAGACGATATACGCATTTTTAGAAAGCATATAGAATTAGGTAAGAATTCTTATCCTATGCACGAGGTCAGACAAATTAAATATCAACGAGAAACGTATGTGGAATATGTAGATAGACAAGAGTTATATAGCTACATGAGTCCTGTTATATTAGTTTATTTTGCTAATGGAAATTATGTTCACCATACTTTACCCATCACAAGCTACAAAGATACATCTGGTTTTTTGAGGGAATTAGCAAAAATATCTCATTTTGTAGAGGTATTTTTTTATAGCGAGAATAGAAACGAATATGAAACTATGAAAAGTATTCAGTCAAATAGTAACGGACATATTGTACTGGGAGAACCTATCAGACTTCTTCATAACTTAAAATAAAACCACAGAACTAAATGCCTTACTACACCCACAAATTAAACTCAAATCACTCTCATATCATTGGCAGAACTGACCCAATTACAGGCGATTCTGTCAAAGAAAATGATACGGTTGTTTTTTGTGCAACTTGTCAGTCTTGTTTTTTGGAGGATAGCTGGATGTATATGAATGAAATTCATTGTGAGCAAAATCAAACACTTGATTCTATTCCTGTTTTGGCCTCTAAATTAGTTGCTAGGAAAACGAAGGAAGAGGTAATTGCTGTGCTACCAAAAAAAGTTAACACGCTTCTATTAGGACTTCTATTTACTTTAATTTCTTTACTTAGCTTTGGATTTTATTACAATGGTCAAAAAGCAACATTAGAGATTTTAATGGTAATGTTTTTAGGTTCTGCCTTTGTAGGTTTTACGTCAGGCTTCTTGCTTTCGACGAACTTATTCAGAAAAATTATAGGATTTGACAAACAGGATATTTATCTTTTTAAAAACAGGCTAGAAATAGAGAAAGAGACCTTTTACTGGAAAGATATAAAACAAGTTAAGTTTCAGAGAGAAATGGAGTATGTTTGGGAAAGACCAGCATCTAAAACCCCCACTTTATTTCTTTATTTTCACGATGGCACAAGACAGATAAAAAACCTTCCTACTAGGGATTACAAAAATATAGAGAAATTTCTAAAAGGTTTAGCCAAAATATCAAAGTTTACAGAAGTCTATTTGTACAGCGAACAATCCCAAGAACATATAATTATCAAAAGAATTAAAGAAAACACAAAAGGAAATATCATTGTAGGAGAACCTTTTAGATTATTAGCTGACTCTAACTATCCTAATCAATTTTAAAAAGATGCCTTACCACACCCACAAATTAAATTCGTCTCACTCGCATATCATTGGCAGAACTGACCCAATTACAGGCGATTCTGTCAAAGAAAATGATAATGTTGTTTTCTGTGCTGTCTGTAAATCTTGCTTTTTGAAAGAGAGTTGGGTTTATATGAATGAAAATCACTGTGAGCAGAGTCAAACGCTTTATGCTGTTCCTGTTTTGGCTTCTAAATTAGTTGCTAGGAAAATAACACAAGAGGTAATTATAAAATTTAAGAAAGAAGTAAGTTTTATTTGGATAGGCTCTATGACTATATTACTATCCTTCTTTTTTTTCTTATTTTTCTTTGCAAAAAGTAATTACGTTTCAGGAACAACTTTTACAAATTTAGCAAGTTTTATATGTAGTATTTTGCTAGGCTTGGGATTAAGTTTTATTACTTCTACCAATTCATTTAGAAAATTAATTGGGTTTGAGCAACAGGACTTATTTCTTTTCAAAGATAAAATAAAAATAGGAAAAGAAGTATTCTACTGGAAAGATATAAAACAAGTAAAGTTCCAAAGAGAAATGGACAGTTATATAGAAAAAGAGAATATACATACAGCATCTAAAACGCCTGTTCTTTTTCTTTATTTTCACGATGGCACAAGACAGATAAAAAACCTTCCTACTAGGAATTACAAAAATATAGAAAAATTTCTAAAAGGTTTAGCCCAAATATCCAAATTCACAGAAGTCTATTTGTATAGCGAACAATCCCAAGAATATATAATCATCAAACGAATCAAAGCAAACACAAAAGGAAATATCATTGTAGGAGAACCCTTTAGATTATTAGCTGACTCTAACTATCCTAATCAATTTTAAAAAGATGCCTTACCACACCCACAAATTAAATTCATCTCACTCGCATATCATTGGTAGAACTGACCCAATTACAGGCGATTCTGTCAAAGAAAATGACAAGGTTGTATTTTGTGCTGTCTGTAAATCTTGCTTTTTAGAAGATAGTTGGGTTTATATGAATGAAAATCACTGTGAGCAGAGTCAAACGCTTTATGCTGTTCCTGTTTTGGCTTCTAAACTGGTTGCTAGGAAAACAAAAGAAGAAGTTATTGCCGAATTAAAACATGACAAAATTGTTGTTCAAGCCGTGTTAGCTACTCTAACTTTATCTTTTTTGGCTGCATTTTCTGTCTTCAAACAAACGATTTATCAGCAAGATAGTGATACTACAATTGCTTTTGCTCTTTCTCCTATCATTAGTGTAATTTTGAGTTTTATAGTTGGTTCTCTAACGGCTACTGATATGTTTAATGAGTTTGTAGGATATACAAAAAATGATGTTCGCCTTTTCAAAAACAGAATAGAAATAGGAGCAGAAACTTTTCTATTAAATGATATAAAACAAATTAAATATCAGCGAGAAATGTATATACAAAAAGGAAAAAATATGGATCAACACCTTTCTCATATTCCTTTTTTGCTGATTTATTTCAAAAACGATAATTTTTTAAAGCGAAATTTAGCTACTAAAAGTCATAAAAAAACTCAACAATTTTTAGTTGGATTAGAGAAAATATCTCATTTCAAAGACATCTTTTTTTATAGCGAAAACCCAAAAGAGTTACAAAAAATGCGAGATATAAAATACCGTAGTAAGGGAAGTATTCAAATAGGGCAGCCTAGAAAATTACTAAATGACAATAGCTTTTGGTAAATCAATAAATTTTCATTCTTACTTCTAAAAAAAATAAATCTCCAACTAGAAATCTATAAATGCCTTACCACACCCACAAATTAAACTCATCTCACTCTCATATCATTGGCAGAACTGACCCAATTACAGGCGATTCTGTCAAGGAAAATGATAATGTTGTTTTCTGTGCTGTCTGTAAATCTTGTTTTTTGGAAGATAGTTGGGTTTATATGAATGAAAGGCATTGTGAACAAAGTTTTACGCTTGAAGTTGTTCCTGCTCTGGCTTCAAGGTTAATCGCTCAAAACAAAAATACAGAAGTAATCGCAGAATTGATTAAGGACAAAATAGACTTTCGTTTTTCTGCTGTTGTTACACTTTTATCTTTGGTAATGCTTTTGGTTTTCTTTACTACTAAAGGTACTAATTTGACTTATGGTGCAGATTTAATTTGGATAGCATCCGTTGTAAGTATTACATCTCTTATTTTTAGTTCGACAAAAACATTCAAAAAACTAACTGGAAGCGATAGCAACGATATTCGAATTTTCAAAAATAGAATAGAAATTGGAAAAGATAGTTTTTCTTGGAGTAATGTAAAACAAATTAAATTTCAAAGAAGGATTGTAATATATAACACACAATTAGGAAACCAAATTGCTTCGAATTCATCTGTTTTATTGCTTTACTTTAGCAATGAAAAGTTTTTAAAGACAGAATTATCTGTTATTAGTAACAAACAGGGCAAAAAATTATTAGAGGCATTGGAGGAAGTTTCACATTTTACAGAAGTGCTTTTTTATAGTGAAAGTTGGGAAGAATTTCAAACTATGAAAGAAATCAAATCAAAAAGCAAAGGGAATATAAAAATCAGAAAGCCTAAAAAAGTATTTGACGCTAATGTAAGACCTGTATACCCAAGATTATACAGTTAATTTTCAGAACAAAACTATCTCACTTAAATTAAGAACTTAAAAATGACCTATAATTCCCACAAATTAAACTTACCCATCCTCTACAGTTTGTATTTAGGTAGTTCAAGCATCTTGTCTGAACATAAAAAAGCAGTATTTTATCCTATTCAATAGTTTAGAAGACTATTACACATAATAACCGTGATAATCTTTATTGCAAAACGAAAGTTAGAAATGTATATTTGTCTTTAATTTTGATAGAATATAAAAAAACCAATAAAAATATAGTGAATTTTTCGCTTTTTATAGCCAAACGCATCCGAAGTCAGAAAGGCAGTAGCTTTTCAAAAGTCATTACACGTATTGCTATCGGAAGTATTGCACTCGGCATTGCAGCTCTTATTGTTTCGATGGCAATTTTTGAAGGTTTTAAACAGACTATTTTGGATAAAATAGTGAGCCAGACAGGTCATATTCAGATTCTTAAATTTGATATGAATAATTCTTTCGAAACAAGTCCACTTTCTACACAGCGAGAATTTTACGAAAACTTGAAATCTCAAGACTATATTTCTCATATCCAACCCTACACTCAAAAACCTGTTTTGCTTCGTACGGATGAAGATTTGATGGGATTAGTTTTGAAAGGAGTGGATAAACAGTACGATACACTTGCGTTCAAAAAAAATCTAGTTGAAGGTCGTTTTATAGAATTTGATACAAGTAATTATTCAAAAGAGATTGTTGTTAGTCAGGAAATTAAAAACAAATTACGCCTTTCGGTAGGCGATAAGTTACTTGCTTTTTTCTTACAAGACCCACCACGACAACGAAAACTAGAAGTAGTAGGGATTTATCAAACAGGAATTGAAGATTTTGATGAGCGTTTGGTATATTGCGACCAAGGACTCTTGCAGCGTTTGAATGACTGGGGCGATACGCTTGTGGGTGGTTATGAAATTTTTTTAACTGATTTTGATGATATAAATATTCTCTACGATGAAATAGAAGCCAATAGCGATTATGACATGTATCTTCAAAAAGTAACCAATACGTTTGCTCACTTTTTTGAGTGGTTTTCGATGGTCAATAAAAACGTTACTATTTTCTTGAGTGTTATTTTGTTTGTTGCTCTTTTCAATGTTGTTTCTGTTCTTCTGATTCTGATTACTGAGCGTGTTACGATGATTGGAATGCTCAAAGCACTCGGCGCAACAAGCAGTCAGATTCTGAAAATATTTTTTCAAAATGGCTTAGTTATTCTTTGGAAAGGAATTTTGATAGGAAATGTAATTGGAGTTTTGTTTTGTCTTATTCAAGATACTTTCAAAATCATTCCTTTAGATATCGAAACGTATTATATGAACAGCGTTCCTATTTCGTGGAATATTCCTTTGATTTTGATGCTAAATATTGGAATCATTACTTTAGTTCTTTTTATTCTTTGGATTCCTTCTATTTTTATAAGTAGAATAAAACCAATTCGTGCTATACGGTTTGATTAATTATGGTTTTTGGTGCTACACTAAAACACCAATAAATGATTAGCGAGTGATTTATATGATTACTATGATAATTACAGGATAATACAAAATCATATAACTGATAGCTCGGCAAAGCCAAATCATTTACCAATAAGTTACAGTATCTTTAGTTATTTTTCTAAAAATCAGCTTTCCAGCCTAAGCGAAATCCAGAAATTCCTGTACTTGTAAATGAGTATTCTGCTCTAAAAACCATATTAAAATATAGTATTGTATCAATACCTACACCTGTTCCGTACATCCATTGATTGGGAAGTGAATTTGATTCATAAGGATTCATAAGTTGTGCATAACCTGCATCAAAATAAACCTTTGGATAAATAGCAACAGGAATTTTGGAAAACTGGGAAGGCATTTTATTAAATTGAAATGTATTTTCGAAGAGTTTAAAACGTAGCGTATTTTTCAAAACAAAATGTTGTTCTGATTCTGTAACATTATACTCAAAACCACGAATTACATCACGCCCATAACCAATCCCACGCAGGTTTGCATAAGGCGTATTTTGTGCAAAAGTCATTTTTAAGGTAGCAGAAGTATGATAATAAAACTTCTTAGAAAGAGGAATAAACTTAGCAAATTCAGTACGAGCCGTAAACAAACTAAAATCATTCTTCTTAATTCCTAAACCTTGTTGATTGAGAGCAAACAAGAAATAATATCCTTTTAATGGATAATTGGCTCTATCTCTCAAATCTCTAAAAAAATTATATTCTAGTTCTATGTATCGCTGATTTGTCTTACCTTCTCCAAAAAAATTTCCGTTCAATTGTGCAACCGTATCAGCAATATTTTGACTTTTATAACCTACAAAAAAAGTATGACGGTCGTAAAAGCGGCTACGAGCAGTCAGAGAAAGCCCACTGTAAAAGCGTGTACTTAAAACTTCTCTATCAGGAGTTTCGATAAAACGAAGCGTATCTCTGTCTGTGATATAACCCAAATTTGTATTCTCAGCATAACCTACTGAAATATTTAAGCCTAAAGTTTGAGCCTTATTTATGTAAGGAATAGAATAACGAAGGTCGTATTTATTGGTAAAACCTGTTTGAAAAAGTAAAGATAGATTTTCATTTCTTCCTCTGAAGTTGTTGTGCTTTATCCTAATTCCATATTCCAAACGTCTTAAATCTCTTCCTTGCTGATTCCACCAAACATTAAAATTTCGGTCTGCAAGTTCTATCAAAGGAATAGGATAAATATACCATTGTTCGGTTAGGCTAATCACAACATCTAATTCTCCTTTTGTAAACTCTTCATAAAAAATATCAACTGTAACAAAAAGACGAGTATTAAAAATCTTATTTGACTCTTGTTCTAAAACGTCTTCTATATCTTTTCTATGAATTTTATATCCTTCATGTATTACAAGCTCTCTAAAAATAATTCTATCTTTTGTCTTTTTATGGCATTCTAAATGAATATGAGAAATCGTTACGCTATCACTAGAAAAATAGGTTATTTCTTCTGTGGGAGAGCTTTCTATATTGTTTTTTATTATACTTTTTTTACCCTCTTTTTTTATAGAGTTTGCTTTATCAGAGGTATTCTTCGTTTTTTCTTGTGCTTTTAATGGAAAGCTTAGTCCAATAAAAGCTATCAAAGCAAAAAGCAAAAAAAATATACTTTTGTATCTAATCATCTATGTAATTCTATTTTATAACCAATAATATGTCGATTATTGTAACGTGTCTCGCTGTATTTTAAAAGTCTTTATTACTATGACCCATCTAATATGGCATTTGGTTGCAACTATTCCAAACCTTATCATAATTTTTTACGTTAAAAGATTTTTTTTAAGAAAAATTAGTGCAAAAAAAGTCCTATTCCAACAAAACATCTGATAGTTTTGGCTAAAATAGGATTTTTTGGTCTTTAGAAAAAAAGCAAAAATTACTCTGCTGTTGTTGTTTGTTCAGTCATAGTTTCTTCTTTCTCGCCTGTTACTTCAACAGGATAATCTTGTCTTGTGCTTTTTACATCTTGAGGAGCGTACATTTTAGCATAAATAGCCTTTGAACGGTCAGTTATTCCCTCTGGGTCTTCGTATTCATTAGGAAGTTGTTTTGGTTCTGCTTCTCTGCTTGTTCCGTAGATGCGTTCGCTCTCTAAGTTTTTCCCTTTGTTTGGTGCAGGTTGGTTATGTTCGCCACACGCTGTAAAGAAAACTAAAAGTGCAGCAAACGCCAAGATAGTTTTGAATTGTTTTAACATATTTTTATAATGATTAATGTTTAATTATTAGTGGTTAATGAATTACCTATACATACAATTTGTTGAATAGATAGTTTATTGATACACATTTAATTTTTAGATACTTCAAAATTACGCACCAAAACCCAAACTTAAAAATAAGAATTACCTTTTATTACAAAAAATTAAGGGAAACTTAAAAATAATATATGTTTGGAGTATAGAACACACAACTGGAAGCTGAATACATATACTCATTCAACAGAGTTTAGGCTATTCTTGCTAAGGACAGTAGGATAAGAGCTTGTTTAAAAATTTTTCTTTCGGCTTCAAGTGAGTAATTTCATTTTCACTATCAAAATAAAAATTTAAACAAGCTCTAAAATGATTTAATCTTCAAACTGCTTTTTAATTCCCATTCCCAAGCTCACCAAAACAACAAGCAAGACAAGCCAAGAAGAAATTTGAGTAATCAGTGCGCCTGTTTTATAAGAATCAGATTCGAAAGTAAAGACAATTTTATGTTTTCCTTTCGGAATTTCTAAGCCACGCAGAACATAATTTACTGAAACAATACTTGCTTCTTTTCCATCAATAGTAGCACTCCAGCCTTTTGGATAATAGATTTCTGAAAAAACAGCAAAACCATCATTTAAATTATTACTTTCATACTCTAAAAGTTTTGAATCATATTTTGTCAGCTTTATGGTTGCTGTGCTATCTTTTTGGAAATCTGTTTTTGTAATCGAAAATTTAGATTTATCTAAAATAGCTGTTTCTTCCAAATTAATTGCTTTTTCTATACTTGCGCTCATCAAGGCAGCCATTTCCTCATCTGGATTATTTACTTGATTTACTTTAGAAACAAACCAAGCACTTCCATACGTATTCAGATTGAAAAGCATTTGTTCTTTTTGCATTCCATACGTAATATAACGAGTATTGAGCATATTCAAAACAGGTGTTTGAGCAAAATCTGGTCGTTTTTGAGATTGAAGAGAAGACATAATAAAGCCTTGTTCTTGTCCTAAAGGTCTTTCTAATAAATCTTGATAACGTTGCATTTTGGCAGCAAAATACCCTCCAATGGAACGATGAAAATAAGAAGTATGTGTTTCTTGTTGGAAGTTTTGAAGCGACATTACTCTATAACCAAGCTCTTTATCTTTAAGAATTTCCACATCAACTGGCGCAGGATTCATAGTAGCTTGAGCTGCTCCTTTTTCAAACTTTGAAGAAGGTAAATAATTCTTTCCTATCAAAAATACATCTCCAACAGCCAAAAGAGCAATAATAGCAAAGGCAGCCATCGCAGGAATTGTTTTTTTAATGTATAAATAAATTGCTCCTACTACCAAAACAATCAAAAACAAAGAACGAAAAGCACTAGAACGAATCATTGATAAACGGTCTTGATGAACATAATCAACAAGTTGTCCTAATTGAGCATCCGAAGCTGCATTCAAATTTATACTTCCAGAGTAGAGTAAAATCAAAATGACTGTTCCTGCCGTAATTCCTGTTGCAATAAATAAGTTTTTAAGGAATGTTTTTTCTTTTGTTTCTATGTCTATTAATTTTGTTGATTCTGCATCTATTGATTTTATCGGCTCTGTTTGTATGGCTTTTTTATCAGAATTTGTATTAAAATAATTTTCTAATTTTTGACTCAATGTTTCAAAAGCCAAAACGGTCATCAATAAAATAGTCAGAGCCAAAGCCATCGAAACCGAACGAAATTTATTAAACCCTGGTACGTAATCAAATAAGAAATAATTGAGAGAAGAAAAATTCTGCCCCCAAGCAAGCATTGCCATAAAAAGTGCTGCTGCCAAAATCCACCATTTCTCACGGTTATCAAGCACTACTAATCCCCACGCAAACAAGAAACACAAAACTGCACCTGCATAGATAGGAGCTGCCGTAAAAGGTTGGTCGCCATGATAAGTTGGAATAGGCAGTTCTTTGAGTTGTTTTTTAGAATATTGACCTGATTGTTTCAATACAGCGTATGTTTCAGAATCTTTATCCAAAATTTCAGAAGACGAACCACCATACAAATAAGGAACAAGCAGAGTAAACGTTTCTCCAATTCCTTGACTCCAACTAAAGGCATAATCTTTACTCAATCCTTCATTACTTTGAGACTGACTATTTGGGTTTGTGTTTGTAGGGTTTACTGTAAGTTCTGTTCCTCCACGAGTGGAATAAGGGCTATATTCTAGTGTTGTTAGAATCTTTCCTGCATTTACGCCTATTCCCAAAACAAAAGCGACGACTAAAAAAGCTGCTTGTTTCAAGAAAACAGGAATTTGATTATTTTTAGCAGAAAAAATAAGCTCATTAATTCCAAAAATCAAACAAATAAAGCCTAAGTAATAAGTAATCTGATAATGACTTGCCTTGACTTCTAGTGCCATCCCTAAAGCTGTCAGCGCAAAACCTAACCAATATTTTTTATCAAAAGTGAGTTTCATTCCTCCCAAAATAAGTGCAGCATAAGCAATTGCCCAAAGTTTGGTAACATGTCCGACTTCTATCAAAATCAGATTATAAGTTGTAAAAGCAAACACTGCCCCTCCCACAGCACTCCAAAGAGGTTTAGTACCAAAACACAAAAGCATAATGTAAGTACAAAACATAGTCAGAAACAATAGATGTGCTCCTGTCTGTTCGGCAAAACCACCACGCAAAACAGCTTCAAAAACAGGCAATGCGCCATAGGGGAAAATAGGATAGGTCATGTAGGCAGGCATTCCTGAAAACATACGTCCGTTCCACATAGAAGGCTCGTCATGATTTTGAAGGTATTGCGAATTTTCTTGTACCATTCCTTTATATTGCATCATATCACTTTGTCTAAGTGATTTATCTTCCAATAATTCGGGAGCAAAATAAGCGAAAGTGAATAGATAAAAAGCTGCAATAGCAATCAAATGAGGCAAAAGACGAGCAAAAGAAAAGTTTTTCATGAATTGAACTATATAAAATTCTGTTGTAGTTTTTTAGTGCTACAAATATAGGATATTTTTTTTAGGGCAATTCTAAATAATAGTTTATTTTTTATTTTAAGTTTGTAGATTTAGAAGAATAAAATTAGATTCTGTTCAATCACGCTTCTGAGAAAGTGTTTCGTTCACTTTTGAGAAAGCAAACGCATGACAGTATTGTACATTCAGTCCCTCAGAACTGAATGTTTCGCTTCTTTAGAGGTATGATTTATTTAACTCATATTTTTTCCTAACAAAAGTCATTTTTTCAGTTCAAAAAGTAGCCGTTCTTTGTAAAAATAAATTTATCTATCATTATAATTTACAGAATAAGATGAACGATTTACTTCAAAAATACAATGTTGCTAGTCCACGTTACACCAGTTATCCGACTGTTCCGTATTGGGAAAACACAGAGCATAGCTTAGAAAATTGGCAAAACTCACTCAAAAACGCCTTTTGGACAAGTGGCAGAGAAGTAAGTATTTATGTTCATTTACCCTACTGTGAAAGTTTGTGTACCTATTGTGGTTGTACTACTCGCATCACAACCAACCACAATGTAGAAGAACCTTATATCGAATTAATAGAAAGAGAATGGAACTTATATATAAAAACACTTCCACAAAAACCGATTTTGAGAGAAGTACATTTAGGAGGAGGAACGCCTACTTTTTTCTCTCCAAAAAACCTTACTCGTCTGATTACTATTTTCAAATCTTCTTGTGATGTTCCTGTTGATACGGAATGGGGTTTTGAAGGACATCCAAACAATACAACGAGAGAACATTTACAGACCTTGAAAGAATTAGGTTTTAATAGAGTAAGTTTTGGAATACAAGATTTTGATGAAAATGTACAGAAAATTATTAATCGTATTCAGCCCTATCAAAAAGTAGTTGAATGTGTAAAGAATGCTAGAGAATTAGGTTTTGAATCCATTAATTTTGATTTGGTATATGGTTTACCTTTGCAAAATATAGAAACTATCCAAAATACTCTTCAAAAAACATTAGAATTACGTCCTTCTCGTTTGGCTTTTTATGGTTATGCTCATATTCCTTGGCTCAAACCATCACAAAAGAAATTAGAATCCTTTTTACCTGCTGCTGATGAAAAAGCAAATTTGTATGCTATTGGTAAAAAAATATTGACAGAACAAGGTTATGTTGATATTGGAATGGATCATTTTGCGCTACCTACAGATTCACTTTTGAAGGCTTCTAAAAACGGAACTTTACATCGTAACTTTATGGGTTATACCACTCAATCGACAAGTTTGTCTATTGGTTTGGGTGTAAGTGCCATCAGTGATACGTGGACGGCATTTAATCAAAATGAGAAAAACCTCAAAGTTTATAGAGAGAAAGTAGAAAATAATGAATTTCCTTTTTTGAGAGGTCATTATCTAACAAAAGAAGATTTAGTAATTCGTCAGCATATCTTGGATTTGATGTGCAGATACGAAACTTCTTGGAATGAAGAAGAGTTTTATGGATTTGGTTTGGGAATCAACTTTGACCTTTTGGAGTCTTTAAAACAAGATAGTTTGGTAGAATGGAAAGGCAATCATCTAAGAATTACAGAAAAAGGAAAACCTTTTGTAAGAAATGTTTGTATGGCTTTTGATGTACGACTTTGGAATTCAAAATTAAATAAAGAAAATGCAGAAAATAAGCCGATGTTTAGCAAAAATGCGTAGAGTAGTATTGAACAGTAGATAATATTTGTATTTTGGTCACAACACCAAATTTTAATCTTCTAAATATCATTTTTTCATAGTCTATAACTTATGCACCTAACACTATGAGAAAAAATAAACCAATTATTTGTCTAAATAACACTTTACTAAAGCCTTATTATTAAAATATATTTCATTTTTTTAAACAACATAGTTATAAAAAATCAGATATTCTATAATTTTGAACCTTTCTTTATATTGTTTGACGATTATTTTCGTTTTATACAAATATCTATTTTAATAAACTATGTTTTTAATAAAACTATGAATTTGAAAAATAATTGGTTTTTATCGTTGCTATTCGTTCTGCCTTTTACTGTGTGCTTTCAGAATATTACTTTTGCTCAACAACCTGCTTTCGGACTTGCTAGTAACCCTAAAGGTTGCGCTCCTCTTACTGTGGTGGTTGATGATGCCTCTGGAGCTGACCCAGACTTGATTTTTTATATTTTTGGGGATAGTCCTCCTCAACAAGAAACTACTTTTACTTTTACAGAACCAGGGGTTTATTCTATAACACAGCTTATCAATACGGCAGGTACGGGAGGAGCTTCTGTGGTAAGAGAAAATATTATTGAGGTTTTTGCACCAAAAGTAGTAAATTTTGATGTCATTCGTTGTGCTGATAAAAAAGTGCGAGTTCAGATAAATGATGATTATTATGATTCTTACAAAATAGATTTTGGAGATAATCAGTCAGCTAGTGTAGGAGATAATGAATTTGCAGATCATACGTATGCTTCTGAAGCTAATGCTACAATTACTGTAAGAGGAATTTTTGAAGATGGCGCAGAAAACTGTACTCCTAGTAGTAAAATAATAACGCCAGTAGGACAACTTGTACCACCTACAATAAGTCGTGTTGAGTATCTTGAAGATGGAAATGCAAAAATAGAATATACATTAGAAACAGACTTGACACACAGACTAGAAATTAGTACAGCTAATGGATTTGATAAAGTAAGTGATATTTCGGTAGGCTCTACTACTTTTACTATTCAAGATGCCTTGCCTAATTCCGTTTATCGTATTTCTGTACAGGATTCTTGTTCGAATAGAATAGAAAGCTCACAACTTTTTTATATTTCAGATATAAACCTGACTGGAGAAGAAAGGTATGTTGATGTTAGTTGGTCAAAACCGATTGGTATTGATGATTCAGAATTTGTAAAACATACACTTATTAAAGATGATAACGTGCTTGATGAATATACAGATATTGCTTCTGATGGTATTTTTGATGAAGAAGTTGTCTGTAAAATTACTTACTGTTACCAATTGGAAACTGAATTTGCCTCTGGTCTTAGAATAGTTACTCCTAGACGTTGTATTTTAGCTTCTTCTAATGCTATTCCACCTGCTGTGCTTGATGTCTATGCTAGTTTTACATCAAAGGGACGAGTTAATTTGTCTTGGAATTACCCTCTTGATGGCGCAGAAATACTAACTGCAACAGTTACTAGAAAAGATAAAGATGGAACGATAAATAATTATGAGATAAATCCTCTTGATTCTGTTTTTGAAGATGGACTTATTAATATTGACCTTGCTCCTTATTGTTATTCTATTTCTTATACTAATGCTTGTGATTTGACTTCTCAATCAACTCCTTTTATTTGTCCTATTATAGTAGAAATGGATGGAAATACAGATGAAGAAGAAGGTGTTCTCTCTTTTGAATGGACTATTTTTGAAGGGATATCGACGGGTAATTACGTTATAGAACAAACAGATTCTTTAGAAAAAGAGCCATTCAATACGCAATCTGTTTCTAGGTCTGGAACATACACAATAGATATTGAAAATCAGGAAAACCAAACCAGCTACATTAGAGTTCGTGCAAATATGGGAGATACAACTACCTATTCAAATACAATTCGCATTGATTTTCCTTCTTTTGTTACTTTTCCAAATGCTTTTACCCCTAATGGCGATAATTTGAACGATACTTATGGAGTAGAAAGTAAGTTTATAAAAGAATTTGAAATGATAATTTTTAACCGTTGGGGAGAAGGAATTTTTCAAACTAATGACGTAAACGGGCGTTGGGACGGAAGATATAAAAATAGCCTTGCTCCTTCTGGAGAATATACGATGAAAATAGTAGCAACAGACCAACGAGGAAGAGAATATATTTTTACTGAAATGGTAAAATTGATGAGATAGAAATTAGTAATTCTGATCCTTATTGAAATAAAAAAGCTTTTCTAAAAATTAATTTAGAAAGGCTTTTTGTAGAATGAATAGTTTGTGCTATTTCCCAAAACCAATTTTTTTCTGACGATTAACTGAAAAATCAGATAAATCTTCATTTAGAGGAACATTATAGATTTGTGCTAGTGTAGCAGGTTCTTTAAACTCTCTTTCAATTTTGTTTAGCTTTGCTATTTTATTGGCATTTTCGGCAGGAATGGCTTCAAAACGATGTATTCCTAACAAACGACCTTCACGCAATAGTGCTTTATCTAAATTTTTAATATCTGTATTGAATGTACAAATTATTTTGAGATTCAAGACATCAGACAAAAGACCATCTGAAACATTCAAAAGATTTGCAATCGAACTCTTGTCCGTATTAAACAAATCACGAGCCTGTACAGAATCTTCTGATTCTTCAATTATCAAAACGGCATCTTGGTAATCTGATAAAAAGGTAATCAAATCTGGACTTGTGATTTCTCTAAGAAGCGTAATTGGATAGAAAATAAATTCTATTTCTGGTTTGGCTTTACTAATTAGATAACGAATATAATTTGTCTTTCCACTTCCCGTAACACCATGAAAAATAAACAAACCCGAATTGTTTTTTTCGTTGATTTCTTTTACCAAAACATCGTGTTTTTCTTCAAATTTATCTCCATAATATAAATCCAAATCTGGAATTACAGGAGGCTTAATTTGATGTTTGCGAAGTGTAAGCCCTGTTCGTGGCGTACTTCCAACAATATTAATGTATCGTTTTTGGTCGTCTTTTGTTTCGATGATACATTTTGTAGCTAACTCAAATATTTTTTCTAATTTCTCTGTTGGCGTATCCTCAACAGCCGTTATCATATCAAATCTAAAAATAACATCGTCTAATTTTAAGACGGCATCATAATTCATATTTATGATAATTGATTCATCATCTAGCATCAAATACCAATCTATCGAATAACGAGTTTCTTTTTTGTTATACGTTGTATTACGACGATAAATAGAAATTGGCGTATAATCATTTTCTTCTAAAAGCTTTAAGAATTGATTAAGCGAAACAAGTTGATTACTTTCGAAATAATCACGCACTCCAAAATCAATTAATTTTTGATTATAATTATTCAGTAAATAGTAGTCTTCACTAAAATATCCATCTCCAAATACATTGTATTTTCCCAAATAAGGATTCCCTGTTTGATTCATTCCGTTGTTTTGTGATTCTTCTGATTTATTCTTTACCCTACGATGATTTGAATTACTATTTCTGTTGGTGTTGTGCATAATAAATAATTACGGATTACGAATTACGAATTACGACCTATAAAGGCAGTAATGCTAATTACGATTATACTATTTTAATTTAGTTAATTAGAAAAGAAGAACGTTTCAAAAGGCAAGAAAGTTGCAGGATAAAAAAGAATTACATGTATGTATTTCAATCGTAATTGATAATTAGCTTCGCTGCTTTAACAGGTCGTAATTCGTAATTGATTTCTAAAGCTTTTTCATCAAATAAGCATATACGTCTGTCATTGCCTTAATGTCATCTTTATGAACTTTTTCATCAGGCGAATGTACACCAGCTTCGGCAGCTCCAATAAAACACCAATCCATCGGATAAGCAGAAGATTGGATTTCTTTGGCATCACTTCCTCCATCATTTTCCACTTCTAGCTGATACTTTACACCTGATTCTTTTACTAAATCAATAATTTTGTTTAGATAACTTCTTCTCGGAATATTTCTATCACGCATCGAAACGGCTACACCTTCTCCATGTTTTACGCCTTCAGTTATCCACGTAATATCAGAAATGAGACATTGTTTGATTCTATAATTTTCCCAAATCCATTTGAGCAAGAATGGCATTGTTCCTCCTCCAATTTCTTCATAACAAGAAAAAGCAAGGATTCCATCTTCTAGTGTTTCAGCAGTTTTGAGTAAATTCCAACAGCCCAAACGGTCGTCCATATAACAAGACTGAACGTACTCTTCTGTTTCTCTAAAATCTTGCTTGAATACAAATTCAGTTCCGACATCGACAGTTCTATCAAACTCTAATTGTAGTTTTACTTCACCTAATGGCTTACGATGCTGCCTTGAGCCACGTTTTTTTTTCTTTTTACTTTTCTTCTTCTTTTTGTCTTTATCATTTTCATTTCCATACTTAACTTTTATCGTTCCTTCAATTTCTCCTTTTGAATCCTTTCCTATCAATTTGTATCCATCTTCATATTTTGGAGAGCCAATTCTGACCAAATGATTATCATAACGAGCCATAAACCCAATAGAATCAAAATGAGCAAAAGCAGCCGTTCGGGGTTTGCCAAAAACAAGTATCAAACAATCTTGAAAGTCATCTCCTTCTATAATTTGAGGTTGTACTTTCCAATGCTTTTGATTTTCTTTTACATAATTCAAAACAAATTCTTTCATAGGTGCTTCATTTCCTACTGGAGCAAAGACACCACACATTTTTTTCAGTAAGTCAAAATTTATATTGGATTTAGACATAGATTTAGGGGAAGAGATTGTATTCAAAAGTTGAGGATTTTGTTTATTAAAATAAATTTAGAAATTATTGACTATCAGCCTATTGTAAGTTAAAACAGCAATTTATTTAATTTCTATTCCTAAGAGAAAAATAATTGAATAGACAAAAATAGAATTTTATTAACTGGTTATTGATAACTGTTTACTGGTAACTGATTAATACGCCCATTTCAAATATACTGCGCCCCATGTAAAACCACCACCAAAGGCAGCCAAGACTAGATTATCTCCTTTCTTGAATTTATCTTCGAAATCTCTTATACATAGTGGAATTGTTGCAGAGGTAGTATTTCCATATTTTTCGATATTCACTAACACTTTTTCAGAATCTAAACCAAGTCGTTTTGCAGTTGCATCTATGATTCTCAAATTAGCTTGATGAGGAACAAGAAAATCAATACTATTACCATCAAGACCATTTTTTTCGGCTAGTTCAGCTGATGTATCTGCCATATTTTTTACAGCATGTTTGAAAACTACTGCGCCATGTTGGATTACATAATGCTCTTTATTCTCTACTGTTTCTTTAGTTGCTGGATAACGGCTACCTCCTGCTTTCATATAAAGCTCTGTTGCTCCTGCTCCATCACTTCTCAAAATAGAATCTACAATGCCATTTCCTTCTGTATCTGCTTCTAAAAGCACAGCACCTGCACCATCTCCAAAAAGAATACACGTTTGGCGATCTTCATAATCTATAATAGAAGACATTTTATCTGCTCCAACAACAATAATTTTTTTATATTTTCCTGTTTCTATAAACTGACTTGCCGTAACAAGACTGTATAAAAAACCAGAACAAGCTGCCATTACATCATAACTCAAACAGTTTAGACCTGCCCCGTGTGCTACAATATTCCCTGTTGCTGGAAATACCATATCAGGCGTTGTGGTAGCACAAATTAAAAAATCAATTTCTTCAGCTTTTGTATTTGTTTTCTCTAAAAGTCCTTTTACAGCTTCAGTTGCCATATAAGAAGTTCCAATTCCTTCGCCTTTTAATATTCGTCTTTCTTCTATTCCTGTACGTGATTTTATCCATTCATCATTTGTATCAACCATCGTTTCGAGTTCCTTGTTTGTAAGAACATAATCAGGGACATAGCCAAAAACACCTGTAATGGCAGCTTGTATTTTATTTGTAGAAGGAGTAGAATTCATAGAAAAATAATAGAAAAAAGTAATGAATATCGTTTATTGTATTGTGTTTTTTCGTAAATGCACAATTTGCAACAAGTAAATTGTAAATGATTTGCTAAGGTAATAAAGACTTAAAGAACTTGCAAGTAATAGCATTACTTCTCTTTGGTATTTTATGATTCTCTTCAACTACTATGTTTTCTTTTGAATAAATTAAGATGATACCCTTTATCGTAAGTAACTTGAGCTGTTTAAATTGAAATAAGATTTTATTTTTTAGATAAAATAACCGTATTTTTGAGATTCAATCCTAATCTAATGAACCCTTCTATTTTGAAAGCTATCTTGAAAAATCAATCTAAAATCTTAGAAAAAAGTGTTTTTGTATTCTATATTACAATTTTATTCTTTATTTCCTTATCCTCTTCTGCTCAAAATAAATCAGAGATAATAATTGAAGGACAAGTTTTGGATTCGCTCAAAAATCCAGTCAAAAATGCTTCTGTTGGAATTTTGGAAGAAGGAAAAGCTGTTCAGACAGACTCATTAGGAAACTTTAGATTAGAATCTTCTTCTACTTTCTCAAAAGAATTTTTAGGAAAAGAAGTTACACTTGCAGCCCAACATCCAGAGTTTAGAACATTCAGACAGAAAATAGTTTTAAAATCCTATCAAAAATATAGCATTCGTCTTTCAGAGTTTGAAGAATTAAAGGCTGTCGAAATTACAGCAAAATTGAATAATGATGATAGAGAAACCAGTAAAATAATCCTTGACCCAAAAGGACTAGAAAATACACCCACAGGAACAGGCGAGTTTTCACAGATTTTGGTTACACTTGGTTTGGGAATTGTCAGTAATAGTGAACTTTCATCTGCTTATTCGGTGCGTGGAGGAAATTATGAGGAAAATTTGATTTATGTAAATGGAATAGAAATTTACCGTCCTTTTTTGGTGCGTTCGGGTCAGCAGGAAGGACTTAGTTTTGTCAATCTTGACTTAGTAAAAAAAGTAGAGTTTTCGGCAGGTGGTTGGCAAGCAAAATGGGGCGACAAACTTTCTTCTGTCTTGAATGTAGATTATAAAAACCCTACTTCCTTTGCAGGTTCGGCTTCGGTAGGTCTTTTGGGAGGAAATGCACACATAGAAGGAGCAAACAAATCAAAACGCTTTTCTTATTTGGCAGGAATACGTCATAAAGATTTGAGTTATTTGTTGGGAACACTAGAAACTGACGGCGAATATCAACCTCGTTTTTCTGATTTTCAGTCGCTTTTAGGTTATAAATTAGGAAAATTAGATAAAGACGGAAATTTCAAAAATCAAGATAAAAACACTACCCTTAGTCTTCTGATGGCATATTCTCAAAACCGTTATCGTGTTTTCCCTACTGGAAGAGAAACTACTTTTGGGACATTTGATGAGCAGGTTCGTTTTTTTGTAGATTATACAGGCGAGGAGCTAATGAATTATACAACCTATCAAACGGCATTGAGATTAACTCAAAAATTCTCTCAAAACTTTTCAATGGACTTTACGCTTTCAGGTGTGGATACTAGAGAAAGGGAATTTGTAGATACAGAAGGTGCATACCGTTTGTGTGATGTAAACAATGATATTACTTCTGACAATTTTAATAAATGTACATTGGTTCGTGGGGCAGCTTCAGAGTATTTTTATGCTCGTAATTCGCTTGATGCACAGATTTATTCCTTCAAAAATCGTTCTTCGCTTCGCTTAGGAAATCGAACAATGGTGGAGTTTGGAGGAGAAATAAAAAGTGAAAATATAAATGACGAACTCTATGAATATAAAGTCTTGGATTCGGCAGGTTTTGCAGATATAAATTACTTTGTAGATACAGAAACCACTCTTAATTCAATCCGAACACAGGGTTATGCTCAAATTTCGCATTTTTTTGGAACAGATACAGCCGAGTGGCACAATGTTACTTTCGGAGTGCGTGTTCATAATTGGTCATTGAATGGACAGACTTTTATCAGTCCACGCCTTCAATACAAATATCAACCAGACTGGAAAGCAGATATTCAGTTTGGACTGGCAGCAGGAATTTATCAACAATCGCCATTTTATAGAGAACTACGAAATTTTTCAGGACAGATAAATGAATCTCTTTTAGCACAGCGTTCTTTGCATATTATTGGAAGTATGGATTGGGATTTTAAATTCTCAAAACGCCCTTTTAAATTGATTGTAGAGAGTTATTACAAACAAATTGCAAATCTTATTCCGTATGATGTAGATAATATGCGACTGCGTTATTATGCCACCAATGCAGCTAGAGGTTATGCGTGGGGAATTGATTCTCGTATTAGTGGCGAGTTTATTAGAGGAACAGAATCTTGGTTTAGTTTATCTTATTTACAGACTAAAGAAAATACAGATTTTGATGAGCGTGATTTTATTCGTCGTCCGTCTGACCAGCGAGTAACGGCTACCATATTTTTTGAAGACCATTTTCCAAACAATCCTACTTTTAGAGTGAATCTACGTCTTTTGTTTGGTTCTGGAGTTCCTTTTGGTGCGCCAAATAATCAAAATTACCGTTCATTTTTCAATAATCCTGCGTATCGTCGTGTAGATATTGGCTTTTCTAAATCTTTGGTTTTTGATGAAAATAAACGCATAAAATCGATTTGGTTAGGCTTGGAAGTTCTGAATATTTTGGGAGTAGAAAATATCATTTCTCATCAATGGATAAGTGATTATGTAAATGATGTTCAACTTGCCGTTCCAAACGGACTTTCTCAGCGTTTTTTAAATGTTCGTGGGGTTGTGAAGTTTTAATTAAAATGTTGTCGTCGGTGGTATAACAGCAAAATATTTTTACATTAAAAAATAAAAGAATGGAAGAACAGAGAAAGAAATTTAACTCTACAGACTTTGTATTACGGATAATTGTCGACTTTATAATTCTATGTAGTGGTTCATTTTTGTTTTGTGCAGGGTTAGGAGCTGCAATTATTGGAGAAAGTAATGGGGTAACTGCTATGGCAATAGGAGGTGTGTTTATTGCTTTATTTATTTTAATTCGCCTTTGGAGAAAAGAATACAGAGAAAGAAATTCAGATAGATAAATTTAAAGTTTCTAAAAATGCAAAATCAAAACAAAAAAAGCAACCTAAAATACTTCATCTTATTTATTGTAATTGATATAATTACGCTAGGGTTGGGAACTTATATATTTCTCTTTGGTGTGCGTTCTTTAATCAATCATCCGTCTTATGGTGGACAAGATATGCCTTTGGGAGCAGTTTTGATTATTCTATTTTTCTTAACTCGCCTTTGGAGAAAAGAGTATAAAACACAAAAAAACGAGTGATTTTGAACATAATTCTTAAATGCAAAGTTGGAAAAAGACTTCAAATTATCTTCACAATTTGAAACCACTTTTCGCCTACTTAAAATGAAAGAAACAAACAAAAAAATACAAGAAGTATTAGAGCAGAAAGAAAATCAACAAAAACAAGAATCTGAAATCCATTCTGACCAAGCTAAATCGGCAGATGAAATTTTAGAGGAAGAAATACAGATTGGTCTGCACGAACATAAACGCCCTCCGATAAGATTATTTTTTTCAGCATTTTCAGCTGGTTTGGAAGTGGGTTTCAGTGTTTTCTTATTAGGAATTTTCCATCATTTATTTGCTGGTTCTGTTTCAGAATCTACATTGACCATTATTTTAGCTCTTGGCTATACAATAGGTTTTATTTTCATTGTGATTGGTCGTTCAGAGCTTTTTACCGAACATACGACGTTAGCTACATTACCTGTTTTAAACAAATTGGCTTCTGTCAAAAGTTTGGGTAAAGTATGGGGAGTTGTGTATGCTGGGAATATTTTAGGAGGTTATTTATTTGCCTTGATGCTTATGTATATGGTGCAAGGAATGAATCTGATGGACATGAAAGATATGGAAGAAATAGCTCTCAAACTGACCAAACCTTCTTCTATACATATTTTTGTGAGTGCTATTATTGCTGGTTGGCTCATGGGACTTTTATCTTGGCTCGTTACGGCATCAAAAGAAACAATTAGTCGTATTTTTATTGTAACTCTAATCACTGCTGTTATCGGTATTGCCCACCTACATCATTCTATAGTGGGTTCTATTGAAGTTTTTGCAGGTTTTTTATTGAGTGATAAAATATCTTTTATGGACTATTTGAGAGTGCAGGGAATTTCTACTCTAGGAAATGCTATTGGGGGAGTTGTTTTTGTTGCCGTTTTGAAGTATGCTCATGTTAGACCCAACGAAAAAAATGAAGATAGATTTTCTTATTTTAATTAGAGTTATTAAGTTTTTCCATAACTAAAATTATGGGTGTAGCTGAACTTTGATTTTATAATAAAGAAGCCGTTTTCCCTTATTTTTAATCAATAAAAGTAAAACCATTTCCTTTACTCTATGCAGAATAAAAGAAATGGTTTTGTTTAAGTAAAATATGATTTTGTTTCACTCTAAATATTTTTTTTCAAAAGAAAAATAGTATTTTATTTAGATTACAATTTGATTAATTTATGCTTTTGCACCTTTTAAGCCATCAGTATTCTGAACAGCCATACTATATACTACCAAACCAAATCCAATTTTGTTGATGGCATCGGCAATATTATAAAGTAAATCTACATTAGAAGATTCCCAACCAAACCACACATTAAAAGGACCACCAGGCATACACATATAACCGATTGGATAAATAGCCCAACCTACCAATACAAACCAAGCTAGATAACGAACACCTTTAATAACTGCTGGGTCGCCTGATTTATCAGCCAATTGTTTAACTTCTCCAGCCCAAGCTGTATAAAGAATATATACATATCCCAATGTAGAAATTGTACCCCAAAGCACAGAATGAAACATTGTTCCGTCTGTGAAAGCTTCACCTATATAACCAGTAACGAGCATAAAAGCAGAAGCAGCAATTAGTTTCCAAAGCAAAGAAAGTTTTGCACCAGCAGCCTTAGTTAATAAATAAAACTCTACACACATAAGAGGAACAGTAAGTGTCCAGTCTATATAACGGAGAGCTGTTGGGTTTTCTCCTGTAATAGCATAGTAATCTCTCATATAATAATAGTGAACGGCTGCAATTCCTGTAATTAATCCAGAAACAAGTAACGAAGTTTTCCATTTGTCAGACACTCTACTTCTCTCAAAAAAGAAAAATATAGAAGCTGCAAACATTGCCATATAACCTGTAAAAAAAGTAAAGGCGACAGGATCATCTTTTTGTATTTTGATGATATCAGCTAAGAGCATTAAAAAATCCATAATAATGGTGGTTTAGTTTAAAAAATATTTTGTTTAATCTTTATATTTAATTCCTAAACAGAGCTGTTCGTGATTTTGTTTGATTTTTTAGTGAAAAATCAAAAAACAATTTACGTTATGAATTCTAGTAATGTCTCCAAACTCTCAACAACTTTCTCCTCCAACATCCATTGCCAAGTATTTTCATTCTGCTTTTTCACTTTGATAATCAAATTATTTTCAATATTATTATTATTAAAATTTTCATTAAAAACTTCTGCGTAAACACCTCGTTTTTCTAGTGCTAGTTTTGTCCAATATGTTCCTATGGCATCGCCTTCAATGAAATAAGTAATTTTGTGTTCTTTATTCTGAATCTTAAAATTTCCCTTTTCTCTATCAAAATAAAGAGGAGGACGAATAAAAGCATTTGATAGTTCTCCATTCAAAACTAATTCTTCTGCCAAACCTACAAGTAGTTTTCGGTTTTGTAATTTTCCTTTTCGATTTAATTTATTCGTATCAGAATTAGATGAAGAAATAAGCCACAAAGTATGGGCAATCTGTAAAATAAGGTCTAATTCGTGTGTTGAGACTAAAATTGCTTTATTAAATTCTGTTGCAATCTGTGATAAAAGAAGCATTATTTCACTTCGGTTTACCAAATCTAAATGTGCTGTTGGCTCATCTAAAAGCAAAATATCGCCTTCTTGTGCCAATGCTCGTCCAATCATAGTTTTTTGCCTAAGTCCATCACTCAACTCTCCTATCGGAATATCTGCATAATCATTCATCGAAACAGCTTCTAAAGCCCAATCAATCTTTTTTTGGTCTTCTTTATCAAGATTTCCACTCCACGAAGTATGAGGATAACGCCCTAAAGCAATCAATTCTTTTACAGTTAGCCGAGTAGTAGCTGCTTGTTCTGTCAGAACGAGACTTATTTTTTTAGCAATTTCTTTTTTAGATAGTTTTTGAATTGACTTCTCAACTGTTTTTTCTGAATTATTATAATTTTCAAAGCTCAGAGAAACAGTTCCCAAAATTGGCTTCTGAACTCCTGCAATCGTTCGTAAAAGTGTTGATTTTCCTGCACCATTTATTCCCAATAAAGCCGTTAGTTTTCCTTTTTCTAAGTGAAGATTAAGATTTTCTAAAATTATTTTGGAAGGATAGCCAATGGTTAGGTTTTGAGTTTTGAGCATTTATTTTATATCCTATTTTTATTATTTATTTAAGCTGCGTAGCTGCAAAATATTTGTAGAAATATAACAAAACGAAACTTAAAGCTGCGTAGCTGCGAAATATTGAAATTCTTATTTGATATTAAAATCATTTGTCTTCAACCCATTCAAATAAATATTTCTCCTCATAATCAATCTCAAACTTCTTTAATAATAAAATATATTCTTCTCTAAAAGTTCTTTTTCTATGATGTTTAG